>JBEKNO010000100.1:0-10235 GCA_049522735.1 Occallatibacter sp. | reverse complement strand
TCACTTTTTACGTCTGTTTCAGGGGTCTGAAGACCCCTGCTCCCTCCGCAAGAACAAGCAAAAGCAACGGCCACAACTGTCTCATCGAAGGATTGCTGAGAAATTAAGATGCGTTTGCCCTGTCCGGCTCCCCCGGAAAATAGCGCGGGACCGCTCATTCATGGTAATCTCACAGTAGACACTTGAGAGTGGACCTGAGAGAAAACGAGGAGTAACAAACGCCGTGCTGGCGACTGCCAAGAAAACCACCCTGATTGAACGCTTCCGCACACACGAGACAGACACCGGTTCGCCGGAAGTCCAGATCGCGATTCTGAGTGAGCGGATTGGCGAACTGACCGAGCACTTTAAGCTGCACAAGAAAGACCATGCTTCGCGGCGTGGACTTTTGATGCTGGTCAGCAAGCGCCGCCGCCTGCTGGATTACCTGAAGACGCATGATTCCGACCGCTACCGCGACGTAATCGGCAAACTCGGTATCCGCAAATAATCGGAAAGCCCACTTTGACCCGGAAGCGCCCAGACCGGATATTGGTCACGGCCCCCGTTCCACCCAGAACCTGGGGCCATGGCGCACCTGGCGAACCGCACTCGCCGCCAGGGCCTGCGCACAGCTATCGGCTGAGCGCGGTCCAGGCTGGCAGGCCGGGAGAATCCGCTCCCTTGCGCACCTGCCCACTCTATTGCGCGCAGCCTGTTATCGCCAGCTTTCCCGCACCTTCTGGCGCCTTTCCCTCACAAGATTCCCAAGCGAACAAAACGAAACGAGGACACTATGTCAACCAAGCATGAAGTAGCCGTCGAGCTTGCCGGCGGCAAGCGGCTGGTCTTTGAAACCGGCCGCATGGCCAAGCAAGCCTCTGGCGCCGCACTGGTCAGCACCGGCGAAACCGTCGTCCTGGCCACCGCCGTGGCCTCTTCCGATGCCCGCGAAGGCATCGACTTCTTTCCCCACACCGTCGATTACCGCGAATACACCTACGCCGGAGGCCGCATCCCCGGAGGCTTTATCAAGCGCGAAGGCCGGCCCAGCGAGAAAGAAGTCCTGACCTGCCGCCAGATCGATCGTCCCATCCGCCCGCTTTTTCCTGATGGATTCCGCAATGAGACCCAGGTGATTGTCCTGGTTTTCTCCGCCGACAAGGAGAACGACCCAGACGTGGTCGGCATCAACGCCGCTGCGTGCGCACTGGCTCTCTCCGACATTCCCTTCAACGCCACCGTGGGCGCCGTGCGCGTGGGCCGCGTCGATGGAGAGTTCGTTATCAACCCCACCTACGAAGAGCGCGCCGCCACCACGGTCAACATCATGGTGGTCGGCCACAAAGACGGCATCGTCATGATCGAGTCGGGCGCCAAGGAGGAGAGCGAAGAGGTAATCCTCGCCGCCATCGAGTTTGCCCACTGCGAGATCAAGAAGATCGTGGCCGCGATCGACGATCTGGTGGCCCTGGCCGGCAAGCCCAAGAGGGCCTTTACCGCGCCGGAGTTTGACGAGGCTTACTACGCTGAGCTGAAAGCCAGGATCGGCGACCGGCTCAAGGATGCGCTGGACACCCATACCCACGGCAAGACCGAGAGCTATGCCCTCATCAAGGAGATCAAGGACGAGCTTGCCGCCGAACTGCCCGCCGACGACCTGGCAGCCAAAAAGAAGCTGGCCCATTACTACGAGCATCTGCGCGAGCGGATCTTCCGCGAGCAGGTAACCCACGAGCGCGTCCGGCCCGATCGCCGCGCCTTCGACGAGATTCGCCAAATCACCATCGAGACAGGCGTGCTGCCCCGCACCCACGGCTCGGCGCTCTTTACCCGCGGCGAGACGCAGGCCCTGGTTACCGCCACGCTGGGCACCACTGACGACGGCCAGCGCCTGGAGAGCTTTGAGGGCGAGAAGAGGAAGACCTTCATGCTCCACTACAACTTCCCGCCCTTCAGCGTGGGCGAGACGGGACGCATGACCGGCGTGGGCCGCCGCGAGATCGGCCACGGAGCACTGGCCGAGCGCGCCATTACCGTGGTTCTGCCCAGCGCCGAGGAATCGCCCTACACCATCCGCATCGTCTCCGACATTCTGGAGTCCAACGGCTCTTCGTCGATGGCCTCGGTCTGCGGCGCGAGCCTGGCGCTCTATGACGCCGGCATCGCCCTCAAGGGCGCGGTGGCCGGCGTGGCTATGGGCCTGGTCAAGGAGGGCGACGACTACGCCATCCTTACCGACATTGCCGGCGCGGAAGACCACTACGGCGATATGGACTTCAAGGTGGCCGGCACCCGCAAGGGCATCACCGCGCTGCAAATGGACATCAAAATCAGCGGCCTGACCCGCGAGATTCTTCAGCAGGCCATGGAGCAGGCGCGCAGGGGCCGCCTCTTCCTGCTGGACAAGATGGACGCCGTGCTCGACGGACCGCGCAAGGAGCGTTCGCAGTATGCGCCCCGCATCGAAACCCTGATGATTCCTACCGACAAGATTCGCGACCTGATCGGAAAGGGCGGCGCAACCATTCGCGGCATTATCGAGCAGACCGGAGCCAAAATCGATGTGGACGATACCGGACGGGTCAGCGTTGCCTCATGCGACAGCGAGGGCCTGCAGAAGGCGCTCGAATTGATTGGGAACATCACCGCCGTGCCCGAGATCGGCAAGGTTTACCTGGGCAAGGTGGTGCGGTTGGCCGAATTCGGCGCATTTGTCGAGCTTTTCCCCGGCACCGATGGCCTGTTGCACATCTCCGAGATCGCCGAGCATCGCGTGAAGGAAGTGAAGGACGAGCTGCGCGAAGGCGACCAGGTGATGGTCAAGGTTCTGGCCATCGAGGGAAATCGCATCAAGCTCAGCCGCAAGGCGCTCATCAAGGAGCAGAAGGCCAAGCTGGCGCCGGCGGCGCCGGTGGAGACGGACGAGATGGAGATCGCCGCATCCGAATCTCCGGCCGCGCACGCCGCGCCGGGCCCAAGGGGCACCCCGCCGCCCCGCAACCAGTTCGACGAGCGTCAGCCGAAATCCAACCAGAGCACCATCCTCATCGAGGGTGGGGGCGATTTCGACGACGAAGCGAGCGAGGAGTTCGACGAGGAAAGCGAACCGAACTTCAACCGCGTTGAGGGCGCCCCGGTTCCGGTCGGCCAGGCAGTTGACGCGGGCCGTCCTCCTGCCAGCAGCAATCGCCGGCGGCGGCGCCGCAGGCCGGGTGGTTCCGGCGGAGGCCGCGGTCAGGGCTGACAGCCAGCGCGATCCAAAGCAAAAAACAAGGCCCGGACGGTGAGTCCGGGCCTTGTTTTTTGCTTTCATCCAGGCGAAACCCATCGGCGGCGGCGGATCTCAGTATGGCTTTTACCGATCTTCCTTGATACTGGCCTTTGCCTCCGGCGCAGGGCGGGAGTCCGATCCGGTAAAGAGCGCATCATCGCCACGGCCTGCACTCCCATGTTTGGCGTCGTACATGCGCAGGTCAGCCGCGATGCATAGAGATTCCATATCGTGCGCGTCATCCGGAAAGACCGCAATGCCCACGCTGGCCCCGATCCGCACCGCATGCTTGTCCAATTGCAGGGGTTCATTGAGAAGTTTCATCAGGGAATGGCATACGAGTTCGGCTGCGCCACGGCTTGTGGGCTCCTCTAGAATCACAGAGAACTCGTCTCCCCCCGTTCGGGCCACTGTATCGGAGCGGCGGACCCGTCCGCTAAGAATCGAACCGACCTGTTTCAGCGCCAGATCGCCTACATGGTGTCCCAGGGAGTCGTTCACTTCCTTGAAGCGGTCCAGGTCGACTACCAGGAGGGCAGCCTGCGTCCCAAAGCGGCGGGCGCGCGCCAGAGCGTTTTCCAGCCGGAACTGGAAGAGCCGGCGGTTGGCCAGTCCGGTTAAATCGTCGTGCTGCGCCAGAACCCTGTTGTGCTCAATCTGGTCTTCCAGCAGCAGCAGAATCATGCCTACGGCCACCACGTAATACCCCAATTTAGGCAGATTCCACACCTCGCTCTCGATGTGAACTGTAGGCCAAAATGCCGTCATCAAGGGCACTACAACAAATACAAGCGCCCACGCCAGGAATCCTGCAATGGTGATGAATGCGCCAGCCGTGGCGCGACGGTAGGCGTACCAGAAATGGATACAGCAGCCGAAGTAGGCGGTGAACAGGATGGCATTCAAAGCCAGAATAGATCCATTGCCGGGCCGATGCTGGTAGACAAGCAGGAAGATCGAGAGCGCACAGTACAGGAGAACGGTCACCCAGCGCAGCGAGGAGTTGAATTTGCGTATGGATGAGAGCGCTATCGCCAGCGGCAAGACGCCAAAGAGAGCCGCGGCGATGTTCAAGGTCCAGGCTGGCGCCGCGCCGGTGGAAATAAGGGAAATGTAGAGTGTGTTCGCGCCGATCAGCACTGCAAGCATCCACCGGCTGGATTTAATCTGGCGGTAGGGAACCGAGGCCCACATAAAAAACGTCCCCGCCCACGCCAGTGCATCCAAACCGACAACCCAGGCCAATCTTCCCCAAACGCCGGGCATGTTCGTGAACAGGAAGGCGACAAAGTGCAGCACGATCATCACCCAGCCGGTCAGCCAAACCCTCGATATATGTGTATGGCTGCGCCGCGATACGGACGCAAAGGCGCCCGCCAACAGGGCAACTGCTGCAAGGTCGGGAAGCTCATTCCAATTCATCAGGTTCACCTCGGCATCTACGCCCACATCGAAACAGGAAGGCAACTATAGGATAGGATCGGCGCTGGATGAAATTGTCACTGCTATCTTACCGCACAGTTGAAGCTGAAAGCCAACCCCGTGTTCCCTCAAGCCAATCCCCGCGGCGAATGGGGCTGATGCTCTTTACGAGTCAATGCAGACGGTTTATGAGATCTGCTCCGATAGCGCCCGGTGATTGACTGGATGACCGCGACGAACTTTTTTCGTGCTTCCGGCCGTTATCTCCACTAAACTCTGAACAATGTCTGCCAGTTTATACATCGTGGTTGAAGGGGAAGACCCTGGCTTCGACATCTTTGTGAACGGCCATTCTCTGGCCCGCAACGAAGACGCCCTGGAGCGCCTGGCCGAGCGGCTGCATGTGGCCCCTCTGCTTGAATTCTTCTCCGCCGATGAAAATTCGATGGCTTTGCTGTTGGATCAGGGCGCCGGCGACTCCGATTGGACCGGACCTCTGCCGCAACCGCAATGGTACAACGCCACGGACGGCCTGCTTACGGTTCGCACACTGATCGATTTTCTGGTTGGGGCGCCCGCCGCCCTGGGCTCCGAGACGCAGCCGGTTCTCGCCGAACTGCGCGAGTATGAGCGCGTGCTGCGCAAGACCGCACAGCATGGACTACGCTGGCACCTGGCCGTAAGCTGGCGCTGACGTCACCCCGCGGCTACCTCGTCCTCTTTGGATGCAAAGACATTTCCCATGCGCCTGATCTGCGCGCCCACGCCGCGCAGTTTCTCCTCGATGCGTTCATAGCCGCGATCCATGTGATAAACGCGGTCCAGGATGGATTCTCCGTCGGCTATCAGCGCGGCCAGCACCAGCGACGCTGAAGCCCGCAGATCCGAGCACATGACGGCTGCCGCCGATAGCCTGGCCGGCCCGCGCACCGTGGCCGTGCTTCCGTCCACCTTGATGTTGGCGCCCATCCGCACCAGCTCCTGCACGTGCATGAAGCGGTTCTCGAAGATGTTTTCCGTTACCGTGCTCACTCCCTCGGCCTGCGTGGCCAGCGCCATGTACTGCGCCTGCATGTCAGTGGGGTAACCGGGGTACTCCTCGGTGGAGATGTCGGCGGCGCGCAGCCGCTCGTCGCCGCGCACGCGGACCGTATCCGGACCCAGAATATCCACGCGGGCGCCGCTTTCCTGCAGCTTGGCGATCACGGCGCCCAGGTGAGCCGAGTTGCAGTTGGCCACAATCAGGTCGCCGCCCGTGATGGCCCCGGCCACCAGAAATGTTCCCGCCTCGATGCGATCGGGATTGATGCGATGGCGCGCGCCATGCAGCTTCTCCACGCCCTGCACCCGGATCGTCGAGGTTCCGGCCCCCTTGATCCTGGCGCCCATGGCGGTCAGCAGGGCGGCCAGATCGGCGACCTCAGGCTCGCGCGCGCAGTTTTCCATCAGCGTCTCGCCCTCGGCCAGCACGGCAGCCATCAGCAGATCCTCTGTGCCGGTCACGGTAATCCTGTCGAAGACCAGGTGCGCGCCCCTTAATCGATCTGCCCGCGCCTCCAGGTAGCCGTGCTCCTGAGCGATGCGGACGCCCATCTTCTCCAGGCCCTTGATGTGCAGGTCGATGGGCCTGCCGCCGATGGCGCATCCGCCGGGCATGGCCACGCGCGCCATTCCTGTGCGAGCGATGAGCGGACCAAGCACCAGGGAACTGGCGCGCATGGTCTTCACGATCTCGTATTTGGCGACGGGATCGGAGAGCGTGCGGCAACAGATGGTGGTCAAGTTTGGCGCATCGCCTGACCGGACCTCTGCGCCCATCGAGATCAGCAGCCGCCGCTGGGTGGCGATGTCCCAGACCTGAGGAATGTTTTCGAGAGTGACCTCGTCTTCGGTGAGGATTGCCGCCGCCATGCAGGGCAGCGCGGAGTTCTTGGCCCCCGAGACGTGTATCGTGCCCACGAGTGGATTGCCGCCGCGAATAACAAATTTATCCATGAATGCCGAGATGCTCCTGGACTTCTAGTGTAAATCGATGGGCGGGACGGGGAAGGGGTGCAAGACAAACTCCGCGATAATGGCGATTCTTGCTATGATTCGTGAGTCGTTCATTGTTGTGAGGGAACCACTGCTGTCCGGTTTAATTTAGATTGGTCGCCGTCAAGTTCATTGGCGCGCGTGGTTTACGGCGATTTCAGGGTGTCCGCGATTTGAATTACGCGTGGCTCATTTGCGATGCTTTCGGGATTCAACATCCGGGTGTGCCGCATGAACGTGGGCAAGACGCTGTTTGCGCAGGTGATGGAGTTCGTGCCGTGGAAGGCCTTTGGGCGCATCGTCGAACGGCACAAGGGCGATGCGTGTGTGCGCGCGCTCGGTTGCGCCGACCTGTTTCGCATCATGGCCTTTTCTCAACTTACATGGCGCGAGTCGCTGCGCGACATCGAGGTTTGCCTGGAGGCCAACCATTCCAAGTTGTTTCACATGGGCATCGCCGCGCCGCCCGCGCGTTCCACACTTTCCGATGCGCTGAACCTGCGCGATTCCAGCGTTCATTCACATCAGCGATGGCAAGCTGCACGATGTCAACGTGCTGGACATTCTTCTTGTCGAGGCGGGAAGTTTCTACATCATGGACCGAGGATACCTGGACTTCGCGCGGCTATACGCCATCGATCAGGCCGGAGCCTTCTTCGTCACGCGCGCCAAGGAGAACATGGATGCGCGGCGCGGCGCAGCTCCTCAGGCGGGCAGTCGGGCTGCACGTCGAATGCGGCGTGGAACTCTTTGACGCGCCGGGTAAGACCAGGCTCGGCAGCCTGGGCGCGTGCAGTCGATGCGCGCGCAGTTCCTCTTCACTCTATCGCGCGAGTCTTGGGGGGCGAAATAAACTCGCCCCGCCAGAGCGACTCTGACGGGGCGAGGGTATCGAGGTCGGGCAAGGAAGCCTGCCCTCAGTTAGTGGTGGTAACCGTGATCGTGTTGGAGTTGCCGCTGGTGCCTGGCGCATCGTAGGCGCGCAAGCGGTAGTAATACTTGGTGTTGGCCGACAGCCCGGTTACCGCGTAGCTGGTGCCGAAGACCGTGTATCCGTTGTAGCTGCCCACAAACGAACTGAAGCTGCTGCTGGTAGAGACATCCAGTTTATACCCGATTGCTCCCGTCGAAGCCTGCCAGTTGGCCGTGAAGCCGCTGCTGGTGATGGACGTGGCCGCTAATGCCACCGGCGCGGGAGGCACGTTGCCCCCATTGGTGTAAAGGCCAAGAACCCCGCCGGTGCTGCCGCCGTCGGTGACATAACAGGTTTTGGTGTCGTTGTACCCAGTGCAGGGCGTGGTGCCGTTCGAGGGTAGGCCGTACTCTATATCCTTGACAAAGTTCGTCCACCACGTGCCGCCGGAGCTGGCCTCGAAGATGCGCGCCGAGAACTGGCTGTTCCTGACGCTGAACTCATTCGTGCCGGTGCCGCAGCAATCGTACATCAGCCCGCCCAGCAGCTCTGTGCTCCCTGTGTCCATACTGGCGGGGTAGGCTTTGATTGTTTGCTGACTCCCCTCTTGCTTCTGGCCCAGTATCCAGAGGTTCCCTGAGCCGGTGTTGCTGGCACAAATACCGCTGGGGCAATTCTCGGGATTCAACTGGCGTGCCCAGAGATTGCCGCCGGAAACCGCGATACTACCGGAGATATCCTCGACAAAGGTGTTGCCCGTGCCGGTCGCGGACACGCTGCCTCCGCCCTCCATAACGACCATCGTTCGCGAGGTGGGGTTGCTTTCAAGGGTGTAATAGCATCCGGAGCATCCCCCGATCCCTTCGAAGACGACGGTGGAGGGACCGCTGGCCGCCAACTGGAAGAACGGAGTGGTGGAGTTGTTGAGGTTGCCTACGCCCTGTATCCCGGCCGTTCCGGCTACGAGAACATGGTAGACACTGCCCCCCACGCTCAGGGTGTTGTTGAGGTAGTAGTATCCGCCGTGCAGGCAGACGGTCGAGGCGCCGGAGTTCAGAGCGGCCTGAATGTTGGTGTAATCGGTGGCGCCGGTCGCGTCGGAGGAGGCCGACACGCAGGTCCAGGTCGTAGCGGCGTCCCAGGTAGCGGCCGGCGTCTCGCTGATGGGCAGGTTGAGGGTCTTGCCGCTGCCGCCCCAGGGAGCGTAAACCGTATCGTTGGTCCACTCCGCGATGGGACTGTTCTGCGTGTTCGAGCCATTGGCGAGCGCATGTGCATACCCGCTGGAGGTGATGTTGCGCACCAGCACGTCGCCGGCGGTGACGTTGATGGCCGCGTTGGCGGTGCCGCCCGTAAGCGTGCCATCGACCAGGGTCAGGAATCCACCCGCCTGCGTGAGGGCGGGAACGGTGTTGGTGCTTTCCAGGTCACGCATGGAGACCGTCCCGTTGACGTACATTCCGGTCGTAGTCTGATTCTTGACGGTGATATGCTCCAGCGTGGCGCTGTCAACCTGACCGATGGTGGCCTGGACGCCGGTCTGGAAGCCGTTGACGGTGAGGTTCTTAACCAGCAGGGGACCATTGGCTTGGTAGGGGGGCGAGTTCAGTAAGAGCCCGTACACGCCCTGTTTGTCGTTCGAGGTGATGGTGACGTCGCGCACTGCTCCAATGTTGTTGGCATAGAAGTTGATGCCGATTGCGCCCGCATTGCCCGATCCGGTGTTAAGGGACAGATTTCTGATTCCGACGTTGAAGTAATTCGAGGCACTGTAGCATCCCCCGTGGGTGCTGTCGCCACAGAGATTCATGATGGCGGTGGAGCCACTGGTGAACTTGCTGTTGTCGAGCTGGAGAACTGTGCCGGTCTGGGTTTGGCCGATCAGCCATATCGATCCATAATGCACGGTGTAGTAAGGCCACTGCAGGGCTCCCGTGAGCCGGTAGGTTCCGTTGGGCAGGTAGACGAAATTGCAATTGGAATCGTTCAGAGCCTTCTGAATGGCGGCCGTGTCGTCGGTGGCGCCGTTGCCAGTGGCGTTGTAGGGGGAGTTCTTGACGTTGCAAACGCCGGTAGCGCCACTCGGGTAGGTAATGTTGATCCCAGCCTGCGCGTGCGCGGCGGGACCGCCGGAGGCGGCGAACAGAAAGAGAACGAAACAGGTGATTACGCACAGCGTCATGAGCGGGGAACGGGTGCCAACTGAGACGACTGGTGACAGGGACTGCGTGGAGGGCATAACTCTCCTCTGAGTTTCGCTTTTAGCGAATAACATCGAGGATTTGCGAATCGTGCTTGAAATGGTCATCGAAAATTCTCCTTTTTTGCGCCGTGTTGGCGCATAGTTACAGTAGTAACATATTTTTCCCGCTATTTAATTACTTCGGAGTATGTACTTTACGCAAGAGTTCAAATTCGACATTGCGGAAGTTGGGCTAGAACAACGCTTCTCAAGAATGCATGTCCGGTTGCCACAGGCGGAACAATATAAGTAGTCGTGTCTGAAAATCTGATTAATTGCCATAAGAATCAATAACATAGATCGTAGCTGGCTGGTATAATTATCTCAGAAGCTATTGAAAACACTGCGATAACTGGGAAAAAGTGATGCGC
>JBEKNO010000099.1:0-10309 GCA_049522735.1 Occallatibacter sp. | reverse complement strand
ATCGATAACAATGTTGTCGCCTATACCCGCTATGGAGACGGGATCTACGCGCACGACTCCTCGGGCATCACTGTCGCGCATAATCTGCTGCTGGCAAACGCTGACTGGGGCATTTTCATGCGCGTCGTCACCGATCGCAAAGCATACGCTCTCAATTCGAGCAATCATGCATTAGCATTAGTCGAAACATCCAACGAGCGCATCGTGGATAATCTGCTAATTGACAATTACCGCGGAGCGGTCAGCCTTCCGCCGCATTGGAGCCGCTCGCAGAATAATGTATCTGACTTCAATGTGTTCGCTACTGGAAGTCAATATCAATGGGGCGGGGTTTTTGATCCAGTGTTCTCGTATGACAATTGTGAAAAACGCATTAGTCCTGAGGAATTAAGACGCGCTGTCTTCGAGCATCTTCAGAGTCTGCCCAGAGATAGATGGCCGAGCTCCGGGCTTTGGCCAGAGATCCAATTACTCGCTTTGGATCAATGGCGCGCAATTTCCGGTTTCGAGCAGCACAGTGTGACGGTCAAATTCAAAAAGCCATCATCGATTAACAGGAATAGTCTTATGCTCTCGTTCACGGTGGAAGAGTTTCCTTGGAAAATGCAAAATATTCCTTCGGTGGATGGAGTTGATCGAGACTTCTTCGGCCAACCCCTGTCCCAGCAGAACCCCGTCCCCGGACCATTTCAGAATCTCCATCAAGGTGAGAATAATCTTCTACTTCTGTCGGGAGCCTTCGCCGGGAAGATAAGCGTGAACACGACGCGAGAGGATGTTCAATGATTCAATCGAAAATCGCTGATTAAAGGGTACCAACAGAATGGTATGGAGTTTGGGTGCCTATTTTCGCTCGCGAGAGCTCAGAGGGTATTTCATGGACTGCAACGGAATTTTATTGTTTCTCTCGAAGGAGAACTACGAATCATGAGACACAGCTTCCTGCTCCTGTTTGCAAGTATGGCTGCTATGGGCGCCCTGTCCTCTCATGCCGCGATCAACGTCTCGGGTCTTCGATGTGAATCCGCAGTTAATCCCCTAGGCATTGACGCGGCAAAGCCACGATTAAGCTGGCTTCTCGCCTCGAGCAAACGAGGGCAGATGCAGACGGCCTATCAGATTTTGGCCGCGAGTGACGAAAACAAGCTGCAAAGCGGCCAGGCCGATCTCTGGGATTCCGGCAAAGTGGCTTCGGATCAGTCCATTCAGGTGTCATACAAGGGCCCAGTTCTCTCTTCGCGTCAGCGGGTTTTCTGGAAGGTCCGCGTCTGGGACAAAGATGGCGCGGCCAGCCCCTACAGCGAAGCCGCGTTTTGGGAAATGGCGCTCCTGTCCCCGCGGGATTGGAAGGCGCAGTGGATCGGATACGATGCAGGCTGGTCTGGGCGAGCACTGTATTTTCGATCAAACGTCACGATCAGCAAGGCGGTTCGGCGCGCCCGGATTTACGTCAGCGGGCTTGGTTACTATGAATTGAGCCTGAACGGCTCGAAGGTCGGCGATCATGTGCTCGATCCGGGTTTTACAGACTACGCAAAACGAGTGCTCTATGCGACCTACGACGTTGCAAGTCAGTTGAGGCCTGGATCAAACACGATCGGGGTGATCGTCGGCAGCGGGTGGTATGGCATCCCCAAGCTTCTTTTGCAGTTCGAAGTGACCTACGCGGATGGCTCTGAAGACACCTTTTATTCCCACTCGGCGTTTGAGCAGACCGATGGCGCATGGCGCGTCACAAACGGCCCGATTCTGGCAGACAGCGTCTACGATGGGGAGACCTACGATGCTCGTCTTGAGAAAGATGGGTGGGATCTTCCCGCAGGCGATTCCGGATTGGGTGCCGCGCCCGTCGATCGAACCTCTGAGTGGTTGACTCCTCACACGGTGACTCCTCCTGGCGGGAGGCTCGTCTCGCAAACTGTAAACCCGATAAAAATCGTCGACGCGATTCGGCCAAAGGCGATCAGTGAGCCGAAGCCGGGCGTTTTCGTGTATGACTTTGGCCAGAACATGGCGGGATGGGCTCAACTCCATGTTAGCGGAGAGCGTGGAGCGCGGGTCGCGCTCAAATTCTCTGAACTCCTGTCAGAGGATGGAACCGTCAACCAAAATAACCTGCGCGCCGCCGCCGCGACAGACGTTTATATTTTCAGAGGCGGCGGGGTGGAGTCGTGGGAACCGCGCTTTACTTATCACGGATTCCGCTATGTCCAGATTGAAGGCTTTCCTGGTCAACCGACCCTCGAGAACCTCACAGCCAAGGTTGTTCGCTCTTCGGTTGAGCCGAGCGGGATGATTCAGACGAGCAATGATCTGATCAACAGGATTCAGAAAATGGTCTGGTGGACGGAGGCCAGCAATCTCTACAGCATTCCTACAGACTGCCCGCAGCGGGATGAGCGAATGGGCTGGATGAACGACCTCACCGTGCGCTCGGAAGAGGCGGTTTACAACTTTAATATGTCGCGCTTTTATCCCAAGTTTCTTCATGACATTCGCGATGCTCAGGGCGCAGACGGCTCCATTACCGATACAGTGCCGTTTCGATGGGGACGCCGCCCGGCCGACCCGGTATCTTCCAGCTACCTCATCATGGGGTGGATGCTCTACCTGCACTACGGCGACACTCATGCGATGGCTGAACTCTATGACGGCTTCAAGGCCTGGACAGACTACCTTCGCGGCAATACCAAGGACAATATTGTGACGTATGGTTACTACGGAGATTGGTCGCCTCCAAAGGACTTTGCCATTCCTATCAGTACCGGCGACGGAGCCGTATCCAGAGATACTCCCCTCGAGTTCATGTCAACGGGCTATCTGTACTACGACGAGCGGCTTGTTTCCAGGATGGCGAAAGTACTCGGCAAGAAGGATGATGAAGTCAAGTACGAAAACGAAGCGCGGCAGGTGGCTGCCGCGCTCAACAAAAAGTACTGGAACGAAGCGGCGGGAGGGTATGGCTCCAACAATCAGTCGATGAACTCCTTTGCGCTCTTCCTCGGTGTTGTGCCGCGGGACAGGGAGGGGCGAGTCGTCGCGAATCTCGTGAGAGACGTGAAGGAACATCAAAATCACCTCACTACCGGCAACCTGTGCACCAAGTACCTTCTTGAAATGCTGACTAAGTACGGATATGGGGATCTGGCGTTCAAGGTTGCCACGCAAGAGACCTATCCGAGCTGGGGGTACATGATCGCCAACGGCGCCACCACGCTTTGGGAGCGCTGGGAGCAATTGGCCGGCGGGGGCATGAACTCGCAAAACCACCCGATGATGGGATCAGTGAGCTCGTGGATTCAGAAGTATCTAGGCGGCATTAACCCCGATCCGCAAAGCCCGGGATTTAAGCGCATCGTGATCCGTCCATACATCCTGGGTGACCTGACCTGGGTACGCGCTGAGTACGAGTCTCCCTTTGGCCTGATTCGCAGCTCCTGGCGCAAGGAGAATGCGGAATTCAGATTGAAGGTTACCGTGCCGGTCAACACCACGGCGACAATTTATGTTCCCGCGCGAAATGCGGCAAATGTTACGGAGGGTGGAAAGCCGGCGACGACGGCGGATTCCGTCAAATCGCTTGGCAGGCGAGAAGGAGAAATGGTGTTTGAGATCGGATCGGGAGACTATGAATTTATAGCCAAGTGATCGATGACGGCAAGGATTCCGTATGGCCCACCAGCAGCGTAGCTGCGAAACAGTGCCCCAAGGATCCCTTCCGAGGCGTTCTTAGAGTAAGAAAACGCATAATAACTGTCCTTTCGTTGTAATTTCGCGTTTTCTTGCGTACAAGTCCTGCGTGCAAGGCCAATTGTGTGCTATGTTCCCCAGCCCCCCGCATTGTACGCAGCAAAGCGGGTCCGGATCGAGGGGGATGACCTTGCGTGCAATACAGCCTTTAGCCGAGAAACCAGTGGACCATCCCTGGCTAGCTGGCTTCCTCAAGCAGTTGCGCCGGGAAGATCTGTCAGCGCCGGTGCAAAAATTCCCATAACGCCGGTTGAAAAATCCGCCACCCCTGGGGGTGACCAAGCGGCCCGATTCTGGATGCGTTATCGGTTGCTTTGCATCCCGGCTTTTCTCCTCAAGAGCGTAAGTGGTATCGCTACACAGTTGTCCATATGCCACTGACAGCAAGAGGGTTGGGCGGCATGGGTTATCGCGCCAAATAAGGTTCCCTGACGCCTGACATGGTGCTTAAAAAGACCATCCGTCCGGCACCTGTGAGGGCGGGCATCACAGGCAAGGTAATCGGCTGGCACAGTTTCCAGCACAGCCAGGCGACCAATCTCCGCAGTCTGGGAGTGGATGTCAAGGTTACTCAGGAACTGCTCAGGCACGCCAGTTCACGCACCACGATGGACCTCTACACGCAGGCAGTCTCCGCCGACAAGCGGAATGCGAGCCTGAGGCGGGTTGAGATGTTGTTGTCATGAGTTCGGTACGGCTTAAAAGTTCGTCCGTTGTGTACCATGGAATTTAAGCTGTCACTATTTTGTATGCCGTAAACCCTGCTATTTCTTGGGTTTATGGCGGGGACGACGGGGCTCGAACCCGCGACCTCTGCCGTGACAGGGCAGCGCTCTAACCAAACTGAGCTACGTCCCCTGGTGCTACCTTAATCACTCCATCCTATCGTCTGTTTATGGAACCGCATCCCCTTGCAGGGGCTTCGTCACTTCTACTGCATCATCGCTCCCCAATGAGTGTACCAGAAAGATGGAGCTTTGAAACGCCGCTCCCCGCGCTGCTCGCCTCATCCTCTGGGCAAATAAGTTAGGCGGCTCGCGCGGCTCCCATTCCTCCTGCCGCGAAATTGCCCTATGCGGGCCAGCCCGCCCGGCTGCCGCGCCCGGAGGAGCTGTACCCCATATCCACTGAGATGCCCCGCACGCATTGCAGCAGATGGTTGGCGATGGAAGGCAGCTTCTGCGCCGTCACGCGAAACGACGGCCCGGAGACGCTCACCGCCGCCACTGGCAGCCTCTGCGCGTCAAGCACCGGCATGGCGATGCACCGCAACCCTTCCTCATATTCCTCGTCGTCCACGGCGTAGCCGCGGCGCCGCGTCTTCTCCAGCTCCGCGCGCAAAGCCTCCGCAGTGGTAATGGTGTGGTTTGTATAACGCTCGAAGCGGATGCGGCGCAGAATATCGGCGGCCCGCTCCTCGGGCAGAAACGCCAGCATCGCCTTCCCCACCGAGGTGCAATGCACCGGGTTGCTGGCCCCGATGCGCGTGATCATGCGCACCGAGCGGGTCGGCTCGATCTTGTCGATGTAGATCACCCGCGCCGCCTCCAGAATGCACAGGTGCGCGGTCTCCTCGGTCTCGGTAACCAGTCGGCGCAGGTGAGGCTGTGCGCGGTCGCGCAAATCGTACTGCTCGATGGCCCGGTTGCCGAAGTCGAACAACCGCAGCCCCAGGCGGAACTTGCCCGTGCTGGTGCGCTCCACCATGCGGTGCCGTTCCAATACCATCAAAAAACGGTGCGCGGTGCTCTTGTGCAGTTGCAGCGACGACGCCACCTGCGCCAATCCCAGAGGCATTTCGCTTTCTCCGAGCAAATCCAGTACGGCAAATGCCCGGTCCAGGGCCTGAACCTTGTAAGTGCCTTGCGGAGCTGTGTCTCGCATATTGGTCCCCCATTCCGCGTCATGGCTCATCTACAAGTTTGAAGCGAATGGGACTCCATGTCAAGTTTTGATACGCGGTACCTTTTAGCGAGACCGGGACCGCAAGATTTCACTTGTTGTTTGTATTTGCCCGGAGAATCGAAGTAAAACGCATGCACGATCGCAGCCTGCGGTAAGGAAACCTACGCCTCCACCACATCCCCTTCGCCCGGCGCCAGAAACAGATTCGCCTCCAGCCCATGCTGCCGAGTGTAGAGGTCGTAGTAGCGCCCGCCCAGCGCGAACAACTCCGCATGGTTGCCCCGTTCCACTATGAGCCCCTCTTCCACCACCAGAATCTGGTCGGCGCGGCGGATGGTGGAGAGCCGGTGCGCGATCACAAAAGTCGTGCGCCCCTGCATCAGTTGGCCCAGCCCCGCCTGAATCATGGCTTCTGACTCTGAGTCGAGCGAGCTGGTGGCCTCATCAAGAATCAGGATGCGCGGCTCCGCCAGCAGCGCCCGTGCAATCGACAGCCGCTGGCGCTGCCCGCCTGACAGCTTCACGCCCCGCTCGCCCACAATGGTGTCGTAAGCATCCGGGTAGCGCTCGGCAAACTCGTCCACGCGGGCCGTGCGGCAGGCAAAGAGAAACTGCTCCTCGCTCGCATCCGGCCGTGAAAACAGGATGTTCTCGCGAATCGTGCCATCGAATAGAAACGAGTCCTGCAGCACCACCCCCAACTGCGAGCGGTAGGTATTCAGGTCCACCGTTGCCAGATCGTTCCCATCCACCAGCACCCGCCCCTTTGTCGGGGTGTGAAAGGCGCACAGCAGGCTGATGATGGTGGACTTGCCCGATCCCGACGATCCCACCAGCGCGGTCACCGTATCCGGTTTGGCCAGAAAACTGATGCCGTGCAGCACCGGCTTGTCCGCTTCATAGGCAAACTCCACATCCTCAAAACGCGCCATGCCCTGGATAGGCGGCATCTTCACGGTGCGGCCCGGAGCCTGATTTTCTTCCGGCTCCGACATGATCTCGTTGGTGCGGTCCAGGCCGGCAAAAGCCTCCGTCAACTGCGTCCCGATGTTCACCACCTGGAAGACCGGCGCGATCATGAAGGCCAGAAACATGTTGTAGCTGAAGTAGTCGCCCACCGTCCATGTGTTCCCCAGCACGCGATGGCCACCCAGCCACATCACCAGCGCCGACACCAGGCCCAGCACCGTGGTCGATGCGGCGCCCAGCGCGCTGGTCATGGTCAGCGACTTCATCACGTTGGCCAGCAGCCGGTCCACGCCGCCGGAGAAGATCTTCGCCTCGCGCTCCTCGGCGTGGTATCCCTTGATCACCCGCACCCCGCCCAGCGACTCCGTCAACCGCCCCGTAACCTCGGCGTTGATCTTAGCCCGCTCGCGAAAAATGGGGCGAATGACCTTGAAGCCATACTGCAGAATAAAGACGAATGCGCCGATCACGGCAAAGACCGTCAGCGTAACCGCCACGCTCAGATGCAATAGGTAAAGAAACGCCAGCACCGCGGTCAGCATGCCGCCCACAAACTCCACCAGCCCGGTGCCCACCAGGTTGCGTATCCCTTCCACGTCGGTCATGATGCGCGCCACCAGCGTGCCGGTGCGGTTGGCGTCATAGTAGGACACTGACAGCAGGCCCACATGCCGTTGCACCTTGCGGCGCATCTCGGCAATCAGCCGCTGCCCGGCCTTGGAGAGCAGTTGCGTGAGCGAGAAAGAAGTAATGGCCTGCACCACCATGGCTAAAAACACCACTGCGATGATGAGCGGCAGCAAATCGGCTCTGGGGTGCTGCGTTGACAGCACTTTGTCCAGCAGCGGCTTGGAGGTATACGGCAACACCAGTCCGGCCACGCGGTTGACGGCCATCAAACCCAGCCCGGCCAGCAGCAAACCCTTGCGCGGTGCCACTAGCGACCACACCTGCGGCCACAGCTTCTTCAGATCGGGCTTGCGCTTGGGCGGATCGGCCTGGCCTGCTATGCGGATGCCGCCGCCGCGCGGAGAGCGCTCCGAGCGCGAGCCGTCCATGCCCATCCCGCCGCCGCGAAAGCCGCCCAAGCGCTACACCTTCCCCGAACGCCGCGCGGCGATGAACGAGCGCAGGCACAGCAATACATATATAAACAGCAGCCCGGCCAGCGCGGACTTTGCGGACAGCGCGATGGTGTCCAGCGCCCTGGGGGATAAAAGGCTGCGCACGATCTCGCCGGCTGTTCCCAGAAAGCCCAGCAGACCGATGGTTACATTGACGTGCATGAAGAGCTTGCGCCGGCCTTCCTTGGGGCTGAGAGCCAGAAAGCCGAAGCCCCCCAGCGCCAGCCCGATCCAAGCCGGAATCAGCGCGGTGGGGTGCAGGCTCCCAGTGCCCAGGTAGCCGCCCAGGCCCAAAACAATCAACAGAACCGCAAAAACCAGCGTGACCTTGGCCATGAGAGACCTCCATCCCTGCGCGAAACACAAATACCAGTTGCTTGCCTACCGCTGGATGCGCGCCGATCCGCCTTTGGCAAAGGCTCGCACCTGTTCCGCGGTGGCCATGGTTGTGTCGCCGGGAAAGGTGGTCAGCAGCGCGCCGTGCGCCCAGCCCAGCTTGACCGCCTCTTCGGGCGTTCCCCCGCTCAGCAGGCCATAAAAAAAGCCGGATGCAAAGCCGTCTCCGCCTCCCACGCGGTCATACACGTCCAACTCCGCCGTCGGCGCGGTGTAGGTCTTGCCATCGATCCACGCCACCGCGCTCCAGCTATGCCGGTTGGTGGAGTGTACTTCGCGCAGCGTCGTGGCCGCCACGTTGTACTCGCCGCCGCTGACGTGAATTCCGCACTCTGTCGCCTTGCGGAAGGGGATGATCTCCGGATCGAGCCTGTGCACCAGCGCTCCCAACGACAGAAAATCCAACTCGGCATCCTTGCGGATATCTAAACCATAACTCATACGCCGTCCACTCCTTGTCCTTGTGAAGGTGTTTACTACAGAAATCATGCGCTCATCAAATTATATACAGGTGGTCTGAACGCTGCGTCGTAAAGGTCAGCCGGCACTAAATGGTTTTTGGGTCAGGGGATCAACGAGAACCTCATCGCCGCGACCTGCCTCTAGCATAGTTATTAAGTGTGAGAGGAGTTTCCGAGCCTCGTCGAGATATTTGCCTTTTACCCACTCAAACTCACGTGTTGAGAAGGGCCAGTTCTCTCCCAATGGCCATCGCCCGGGACGTCGTCCAAGGGCGTCAATCCGGCGCAGCATCTTCTCGATATCCGGTGGAAATAGATGCGCGCCGTGAATGGTCATATCACTCAGCGGGCTGTCGCCCGGCTTTCCGTTCATGTTAGTTCCTCGTATTTCGGCCCGCATGTGCGGCCGACTGCTTCACATCGGCCAGAATCTGCTCCGCCGTCCACTCGTTGCCCGGATAGAAGTGCGCCACCTTCCCGTCCGGCCCGATCAGCGTGGTCGAGAGCGAGTGCGTAATCGTCCCATCAGCCTCGTTGGTGAAACCCAGGTCGAAAAACTTCGCCATCTCCAGCAAAACGGGCTTCTCCGGCGCCGCAAAATCCCAATCGGCGAAGGCGCTCTTCGCGTCGCTGCCGATATAGGCCGCCCCATAGGCCCGCAGCCGCTCCGGCGTGTCGTGTTCCGGGTCGAAGCTGACGCAAATCAGGTGCGTCTTCGCATCGAGCGCCGCATCGGCCGCCAACGCCTTCTCCACCGCCGCAAAGTTGCGCGTGACGCGGGGACAGAATTCCGGCGATGGGCAGCGCGTATAGATGAAGGTCACCAGCAGCGCCTGGCCCCTGAACTGGCCGAAATGAATCAGCCGCCCGTCCTGGTTCCTCAGCTTAAAGTCCGGAACCGCGTCTCCGGGGGCCGGCACGTGATAGGAGACCGCGGGACGGTAATCCGGCCTGGCCTGCGCCACCACCACGATATGATCCAGCAGCATATCCGCATTGGGATCCTGCCAGACCAGCACGTCCGCCGTAATCATGTCGCCCGGATGCAGCTCGCCCAGGATGCTCGCGTCCTTCAGCTTGTAAGGCATGGTCATGGCCTCCATGAAGCCCGGAATGGCCTCATGGTCCAGCGTCACCTCGCCCCTGGCGGCATCGGTTGAGACCACCTTGCCGCGCAGTTTGTACACCTTGAAATTTTGGCCGGCGGGAGATTGCGTAACCGCATTTTGGCCCCAGCGGCACCCCGTAAGCGCAATCAGAGCAAGCAACGAAAATGCGAGAATTCGGCGATTCACAGTTCAGTGTACAACCGCCCTCTCGGCGCCAAAAGATTTATTTGAGGAGGATCTACCGCGCGAGGAGTTTGGCTTGGCTATCTGCATCGCGGGGGTAGCTTTGACCTCGTCTTCTTACGCACAGGTCTTCGATATCCAGAAAGAAGATCTGCTTCCCCATGTCGTCATTGTGATCGACAACGATGTAAAAGCGGTGACCGACCCTATCGTGATGAATTACATACTTCATAAGGCCATTGACCACCTCTTCGAGGTCTTCTCGCGCCGACTGAACCACACTGGCTTCTTATTTAGTCGTGTCTGAAAATCTGATTAATTGCCATAAGAATCAATAACATAGATCGTAGCTGGCTGGTATAATTATCTCAGAAGCTATTGAAAACACTGCGATAACTGGGAAAAAGTGATG
>JBEKNO010000098.1:0-10479 GCA_049522735.1 Occallatibacter sp. | reverse complement strand
GCCAGCACCCAGTCGGAGATGACAGAGATCATCCTGCCCAACGACACCAACACCATGGGCAGCCTGCTGGGCGGACGCCTGATGCACTTTATCGATCTCACCGGCGCCATGGCCGCCTACCGCCATGCGCGCACCAACGTGGTCACCGCCGCCATGGACCACATCGACTTTATCCGCCCGGTGCGCCTGGGCGACCTGCTCACCCTCCGCTCCAGCGTCAATCGCGCCTTTTCCACCTCCATGGAGGTGGGGGTGAAGGTGTGGGCTGAAAACACCCGCACAGGTTCGGTGGTGCATGTGGCCAGCGCCTACCTGGTCTTTGTCGCCCTCGACAACCAGGGCCGCCGGCAGAAGGTTCCTGAACTTATCCCCGAAACTCACGACGAACTGCGCCGCTACGCCGATGCGCTGCTCCGCCGCGAGCATCGAGAGGCCGAGTCCACGCGCCGCCGTGAAGAAGCCCGCCAAGCTTCCGCCGCCCAGGAAGACGCAGCAGGCATCTAACCGTAGGCGAATTGAACGAAACTTCAAGAGAGAGCTTTTCCAAAAGGAGCACCCACACACTATGGCGCATTCCCAAGCCATGCCTTCCCCCGTAGCTTTGCCCGGCGTCTCAAAAATCATCGCCATCGGTTCCGGCAAGGGCGGAGTGGGCAAAACCACGATCGCCGTCAACCTGGCTGTTGCGCTCAGCAAGCTTGGGGCACGCGTGGGCCTTCTCGACGCCGACGTCTACGGCCCCAATGTGCCGCTGATGATGGGTTCAAGCCAGCAGCCCAAAGTAGGCGCAGGAAACCGCATCGAACCCAACCTTACCCACGGCATCAAGACCATCTCCATCGGCTATATCTCGCCCGGCGACAAGCCCATGGTCATGCGCGGACCCATGCTGCACCAGATCATCCGCCAGTTTCTTCAGCAAGTGGAGTGGGGCGAACTCGACTACCTCATCGTCGATCTGCCGCCCGGCACCGGCGACGTGGTCATCTCGCTGGTGCAGACCGTGCCGCTGACCGGCGCCGTGGTGGTCTCCACGCCCAGCGACGTCAGCCTGCAGGACGCCCGCAAGGCCATCGAGATGTTCGCCCAGGTCAACGTGGAGGTGCTGGGCATGGTGGAAAACATGAGCCACTTCACCTGCCCGCACTGCCATAAGGAGATCGACATTTTTTCCAGGGGCGGCGCCGAGCGCACCGCGAAGCAGTTCAACGTTCCCTTCCTGGGTTCGATCGAACTTGTGCCTGCCATTCGCGAGGGCGGCGATCGCGGCCTCCCCGTCGCTTTGGCCGGTCCCAAAAGCCCGCAGGCAGCCGAGTTCTATGCCGTGACCCGGAAGCTGATGGAACAGGCCGAAGCCGCCGCGGCCGCAGCTACAGATGTGATCGAGATCAGATAAGCCGGAACCGATCTGCGGACAGAAAAAGCGAGGCTCGCGCCCCACTTTCCTGTTTACTGTTTCGCTTAGCGCCAGTGCCCTTCCCGCAACTCCCAATGATCATGGCGGTGGATCCACTTGTGCGCGACCCAACGCGTGCCGGGATGAGGCGGACGCTCCCAGCGGCCGGGAGTCCAGACGTAGTGATCGCCCTCCCAGCGATGGTAGCCGGCAATCCATACGAATCCCCGCTCCGGGGGCCGGCCGCGGTCTTCGTGCATGGGCGGCGGGGGGCCAATGCGGACCACAACCTGCGCAAACGAGGCCGCAGGGAACAGCGTGAGTGCGAACAATAGTGCCAATGCAATCTTCTTCACGATGAATCAACTCCTCCTGGGTTTGAGTTTCCGGAATCACACAGTCTTTCCGGACTGTTGATGAATTAAACGCTGTGCGCCGAAAATAGTTGCGGCCTCATCGGAAACCGCACCCACGCTCGTTGTATCACCCCTGGATTCATTTGCGGTGTGCCGAATTGCTCAGGTGATGCTTTCGGCCAACCCAGCCGCGGCCACCACTCCCGTTGGCGGTTATGATGGACTGATGAAGCGTGTTTTATTGTCCTGGAGCAGCGGCAAGGATAGTGCCTGGGCGCTCCACGTCCTGCGCCGGCAACCCGGCATCGAACTGGTAGGTTTGCTTACCACTGTGAACTCCGAATTCCGGCGCGTGGCCATGCACGGCACGCGCCGCTCCGTACTGGAAGCCCAGGCCGAAGCGGCTCAACTGCCGCTGTGGGTTGTGCCGCTGCCTTGGCCCTGCTCGAACGAAGTCTACGAGCAGTTGATGAGCGAGGTCTGCAATCGCGCCATCCGTGAACATGTCGATGCGATTGCCTTTGGCGATCTGTTTTTGCCGGATATTCGCGCCTATCGCGAGACTCAGTTGAAGCCGACAGGGCTGGAACCGCTGTTTCCCCTCTGGGAGATTCCCACCGCCGCTCTGGCTCGCGAGATGATCGCCGGCGGCCTGCGCGCAAAGGTGGTTTGCGTGGATCAGCGGAAATTGCCGGGATCGTTTGCGGGCCGCGAGTTCGATGCCGCGCTGCTCGATGATCTGCCGCCGGAGATCGACCCCTGTGCAGAGCGCGGCGAGTTTCATACCTGCGCCTATGCCGGGTCGATGTTTGCAGCCCCGGTGAATCTGGAGGCTGGAGAAGTCGTCCATCGAGATGGTTTCGTTTTCGCGGACTTTCAGGAGCGCAGCGCCGCACTCACGGTATCTGCCCCATAGGCAGCTCCATCACCGGAGTCCGCTTTCCATCCCTTACCGCGTAGGCCCAAAGCCCGTGAAAGTTCTCCCTGAGCCCCGGCTGCGCCTTGAGCAGCGCGCTCAGCACCGCCACCGCCTCGGTGCGCGCCGCGGCCGGATCGGTCACTCCCGTCGACTCGTAGGTCACGCCTAAATCCGCCTGGCGCAGCGAGGCGTCCAGGCGCACCGCGTCGATCTTCCACGTGCGCTCACCGTCCGGCAGCATGTAAGGAAAAGCGTTTTGCGGCGAAGCCTTGATCTGCGCCTGCTCTGCCGCTATCTTTTCCAGATTGGGCGAGGAAAGAAAATCCACCGGCAGCAGCAGATACCGCGCGGCCTCATAGCAGTACCATGCGCTCCACGGCTGGCCCGCCCTGGCCAGCTCCCGGGCCCGCGTCCAGTACCAAACGCCGTCGTGTCCGTCGAAGATGCCTTGCCGCACGCTCAGCCCGGCCAGTCTCCAGCCGCTTCCGGCTGCGTCCCAGGCCAGAATGATTCCCCATTGCCCGCCCAGCGGAGCCCCCGCCGCATCCCCCAGCACCAGCGCGTAGCGGCCCGGCGGCAGCGCCCGCATGGTGATGGTCACGGTCAGCGTGCCGCTGGCATTGGAGCAGAAAAATTGCGTATCCGCCGGCGCCGCCTGGTTGCCGGTATCCAGCACATATATATTCCGCAGTTGCACCTGCCCGCCATTCACCAGCGGCGCGGCCTGCTCCACCGCCCCGCGAATCCCCTCCCACTCCGCCGTCTCCGCGGGCAGCAGGGCGGCCAGCAGCGTGGCATAATCCTGCTGCGCCATGGCCTCTGACAGCCTTCCCCCGGCCGCCACCAGCGCATCGCGACCAGGCTTCAACAGCTCCGCCTGCGTGGTGCAATTCGCGGCCCGGCCCGGCGCCGGCAAAGCCAGCAAAGTTGCGGCGGCCCAAAGCTTCCAGCAGAGGCGCATCCCTGGCATATCCTCTCTGCCCGGCGAAACTCTTTTTTGAGCGTCCGCGGGCCACTGTTAGTCTAGTACAATAGAGCGGCAGTGGATTGCCGCCGCCCGGCAACGGGCCGGGAGAGCCTATTCTCATGCGCGCATCGATCCCGCTCCAATCCCATCCGGCGCCAAACCAGGCCTCGCGGAAATCACTTTCCTGGTGTGTCCTGCCCTCTTTTGTGGTTCTGGCCGCTGCCCTTTTTGCGTCCTCGTTGCTCTCAGGCGCCCAGACGCCCGCCGCACAGGCCCCTTCCACGCCCCACGTACAAACCCCGGCTCACAAGCCGGTTCACCCCCACAAGCGTCCCGGCAAAGCCCAGCCGGCCACTCCGGCGGATCAAGCGGCTCTCGCGCCCGTAAAGCCCGTCGTGCCCGAAGCTCCGCACTGGCCCGCCAACGACAAGCCCTCCGATGCCTCCGTCACCTGGGACAGCCAGGGCCTCCGCATTGAGGCTGAAAACTCCAGCCTGCAACAGATTTTGAAGGATGTTTCCGCCGCCACCGGCGCAAAAGTCGAGGGTTTGGCTGCCGACCAGCGTGTCTTTGGCGACTACGGCCCCGGCCAGGCGCGCGAGGTGCTCTCCCAACTCCTTGAAGGCTCCGGCTACAACGTAATCATGATCGGAGACCAGGGCGAGGGAACGCCTCGCCAGATCGTGCTCAGCAGACGCAGCGGCGGGGGCGCGCAGTCCGCCGCCAGTCCAGCTCTGCCCGCCGTCGCCAGCGAGGAAGAAAACGAACCCGAAGAACAGCAGCCCGAGTCTCCCGGGCCGCCGCCCAACCGTCACGGAACCGTGCGCCCTCCGCAATAAATCGAGAACGCTTTTCATCGCCCGGACCGCAAGGAAACCCCATGCTGCTCGCCCATCTCCGCAAGGAAGTCCTCCACGCCAACCAGGAGATCGCCCGCCGCGGCCTCGCTCCCCACACCTTCGGCAACGCCAGTGGAATCTGCCGCACCGGCTCCCAGCCCCTCGTGGTCATCAAACCCAGCGGTGTGGACTATGCCTCGCTCTCCGCCGCCGACTTGGTGGTCACTGACCTGGACGGCAAGATCGTCGAAGGCTCCCTGCGCCCCTCCAGCGATCTGGAGACACACATCTATCTTTACCGCGAATTTACCCAGATCGGCGCCATCGTCCACACCCACTCCGAGTTCGCTACCTCCTGGGCGCAGGCCTGCCGCCCCATTCCCTGCCTCGGCACCACCCACGCCGACTACTTCCATGGCCCGGTTCCGGTCACTGAAGCCCTTAACGCCGAAGAGGTTGCCGAGGCCTACGTGCGCTCCACCGGCGCGGTCATCGTGCGCCGCTTCCGCGCCGAGGGCCTGGATCCCATCGCCGTTCCCGGCGTCCTGGTGGCCGGCCACGCCCCCTTTGTCTGGGGTAAAACCGTCGCGGAGGCCGTCGAGCACGCCGACGTCCTCGAGTACATCGCCCGCCTCGCCTTCCGCAGTGTGCTCCTCGGTGCGCCCGATGCCGGAATACCGAAGTACGTTTCAGAACACCATTACCTCCGCAAGCACGGCCCCAGGGCCACCTACGGCCAGCTCTGATGCCGTAATCCTGCTCATCCCGCGCCACTGGAGCTCTCAAAAAATCACCCTCTCAACCCGTCGATTTTTCCCTGGATTCCGCTGGTAGCTGCTCTCCTTAAAGAACTACTGATTTCCATAGAACGATCCCTTTCGGTGGATATCACCTACCATTTTCTGCATTCTCTCCGGTTTGCATTCAAATTCCGGTTGACGTTTTCTTGAACCAGGAGTCTCTATCTTACGTATTCTCAATCGATTGCCAACAAGTCTTGGGGTAACCTGTGTATTTCTCTTACATGGCAACCGACGTGCTACAAAATTGAATGGCGTAGAGTGCTCCCCCATGGAAACAAGCCTTTTCAACCGTTTGCAGGCGCCACTGCTGGCCGTGGCCACGGTCGGCCTGGTGCTGTTGGCGGTGTGGAACTTTCGCCAGGAAAGCCAGTTCCAGAAGCCGGACGATGGGGTATGGTGGCGCGAGGCGCCGGGTGGGCTGGAAGCGGTCAGGGTGCTGCCCGACAGTCCCGGCCAGCGCGCCGGCATTCAGGCGCATGACCTGCTGACCGGAGCCCGGGTGCTGCCCGAGAATCCCGCCCAGCGCCCAGACCTGCAGACGCAGGAACTGCTGCCGGGAGTGAAGCCGCTGCCGGAGGCCGCGCCTCAGCGCACGGACATTGAGACCAAAGGCCTGCTTCCCGAAGCTAACTACACTCCCATCGTGCGCGTGGCCGACCTGGAGCGCGTTCTCTACCGCACCCAGATTTATGGCAAGGCCAGCTACGCTATCACCCGCGGCGACATTCCGCTGGAGACGGTCGTCATCCCCGAGCCTCTGGACCGCAGCCTGGCGCTGGGGCTGCGCGTCATCGGCCTCATCTACCTGGCCATCGGCATCTACGTTCTCTTCCGCCGCTGGACAGCGCCGCGCGCCACTCACTTCTACCTCTATTGCTTGGTTTCGTTCGCGCTCTACACGCTCAAGTACACCGGCAAGCTGGACGGGCTGGATTGGAGCGTTTTCTGGTGCAATGTGCTGGCTGAGTCGCTGCAGCCGGCGCTGTTTCTGCATTTTGCCCTGAGTTTTCCCGAGGAACGGATCAGGAAGCTGCGCCGCCACTGGCTGCTGCCGCTGGTCTACGCGCCGGGCGCGGGCCTGCTGGGGCTGTGGATCTGGACCATCGAGACGCGCCAGGCGACGGGGCTGCTGCTGCACCGCATGAACCAGACCAGCACCGGCTACGACGCCGTGTTCTACGTGCTGGCGGCCGCCTTCTTCCTGCGCAGTTACAGCCGCGCCGACACGCCTCTGCTGCGCCAGCAGTTGAAGTGGCTCACGCGAGGCGCCCTGCTGGCCATCGTCCCCTTTACGCTCTTTTACGCCATTCCCTTCCTCTTCGACCTGCACATGCCCAGCCTGCTCACCAATATTGCGGGCTTCTCCATCGTCTTTCTGCCTCTCACCTTCAGTTGGGCCATCGTCCGTTACCGTCTGATGGACACGGACCTGATCTTCAAGCGCGGCGTGGCCTATACGCTGGCCACCGCCCTGCTGCTGGGCGCCTACTTCGGCATCATCGCGCTCAGCGCCCTGGTGGTCCACACCCGCCTGCCCGACGCGGTTCGCGCGTGGGGCCTGGTGCTTTCCATTCTGGTCGTGGCCGCCATCTTCGACCCTCTGAAGCGCAGGATTCAGGGTTGGGTTGACCGGGCCTTTGACCGCCATCGCTACGACTACCGCAAGGCGCTGGTCGAATTCGGCCGCGGCCTCAGTTCGGAGACCGATCTTGAGGCTCTGCTCGAATCCATCGTCGAGCGGTTGCCGCGCACTTTGCTGGTGGCTCGCGTGGCGGTTTTTCTGGCACAGGATTCCGGCCAACTGCGCCTGGCCGCGTCGCACGGGCTGCCCGCCGAGGCAAGCGCGGCCCAGGATCGCCTCGCCCTGGGCTTTCTGGACTTCGACCAGGCCAAAGACCACTCCCACATCTTCCTTGAAAACGCTCAAGCTGCCCTGCATCTGCCCCCGGACCAGCAGTTCACCGCCGCCCTGCTCGACCTCAACTACTATCTCCCCTGCCGGGTACAGTACGGCTCGGCCATGCGCACCATCGCCGTCATCGGCCTGGGCCGCACCATCGGCGGCGACTTCCTCTCCAGCGAAGACGTGGAGCTTCTCGAATCCCTGGCCAGCTATATCGGCATCGCCCTGCAGAACGCCAGCCTTTACGCGCGCCTGGAAGCCAAGATCGGCGAGTTCGAGCGCCTCAAGGAGTTCAACGAAAACATCGTCGAGTCCATCAACGTGGGCATCCTGGCCCTCACCCTGGACGACCGCATCGAAAGCTGGAATGCGCAGATGGAGGCCATGTACGCCCTCAGCCGCGCCGAGGCCATCGGCCAGGAACTTGGCGCCGTCTTTCCCCCTGAGTTCATCGACGCTATGGACAACTTCCGCAACGAGCCGGGCGTGCATCACCTCTACAAGTTTCCCCTCACCACCCGCGCCGGCGAGCAGCGCACCGTCAACATCGCCATCGCGCCCCTGCTCTCGCGCGATTTCGTTTCCGTGGGCCGCATCATCCTGGTGGACGACATCACGGAGCGCGTCTCGCTTGAAGCCCAGCTCACCCAGGCTGACAAGCTCAGCTCCATCGGCCTGCTGGCGGCGGGCGTGGCGCATGAGATCAACACCCCCCTGGCGGTCATCTCCTCCTACGCGCAGATGCTGGCCAAGCAACTCAAGGGCGATGAGCGCCTGGGCCCGGTGCTGGATAAAATCACGCAACAGACCTTCCACGCCTCCGAAATCGCCAATGGCCTGCTCAACTTCTCCCGCACCTCCACCACCGAGTACCGCGAGACCAACCTGAATCAGGTCATGCGCGACACGCTCTCCCTGCTCGAGCATCAGTTCAAGACCGCGCAGATCATCGTCGATCTCGACCTGGCCGAGGACCTGCCCCTCATCCACGGAAACCCCGGCAAGCTGCAGCAGGTCTTTCTCAATCTGCTGCTGAACGCCAAGGAAGCCATGAACGGCGGCGGCCGCCTGCGCGTGGCCACCATGGTCAACGGCTACGGCAGCCACGTCGCCGCGCTGGTGGCCGACTCCGGCAGCGGCATCGCTCCCGAGCACCTCAAACGCATCTACGATCCCTTCTTCACCACCAAGACCACGCCCAAGCCCGGCGGCCGCCGCGGCATCGGCCTGGGCCTGTCCGTCTCCTACGGCATCATCCAGGAGCACGCCGGCAAAATTCGTGTGGAGAGCGCCGTCGGCGCCGGCACAACCTTTCATCTCGAGTTTCCCCTGTTAAGGAAGTCTGTCCATGCCTGAGACCGAACTGCCTGCGAATCCGCCCGTCTCCGCGTCTGCCGCCAACGGCAACTCCGGCGACGCCGGCATCGCCGCCCGCATCCTGGTGATCGACGACGAGGCCGGCATCCGCGACTCGCTCGAAGTGCTGCTTACGCTGGAGGGATATGCGGTTAGAACCGCCGTTGACGGCGTAGAGGGGCTGCGCATTCTGGATCAGGAAAACTTCGACCTCTTGCTTCTCGATCTCGCCCTGCCCGG
Source organism: Occallatibacter sp. (assembly GCA_049522735.1). Classification (GTDB taxonomy): domain Bacteria; phylum Acidobacteriota; class Terriglobia; order Terriglobales; family Acidobacteriaceae; genus Telmatobacter. Next base: position 1,700 of record JBEKNO010000098.1, on the reverse strand, counting down.
CCAGAGCGGCCTGGAACTGCTGCCGCAGATCAGGGAGCGCCAGCCGCAACTGCCGGTCATCATGATCACCGCCTACGGCACCGTGGACAACGTCGTCGAGTCGGTGCGCGCGGGCGCTGAAAACTTTATCCAGAAGCCCTGGGACAACGAGAAGCTGCTGGCCGACATCCGCTCCGCCGTGGCTCGCCATCGCGCGGAAGAAGAAAACCTGCAGCTCAAGCGCGCCCTCAAAGAGCGCTACAACTTCGCCAACATCGTGGGCAAGAGCGAATCCATGCTGAAGGTCTTCGACCTCGTCGCCCAGGTGGCGCCCAGCCGCTCCACCGTCCTCATTCAGGGCGAGAGCGGCACCGGCAAGGAGCTCATCGCCAAGGCCATCCACGCCAACTCGCCCCGCCGCGATAAACCATTCGTCCCCATCAATACCGGCGCCATGCCCTCGGAGCTGCTTGAATCCACGCTCTTCGGCCACGTCAAGGGCGCCTTCACCTCGGCCATCGCGGCCAAGAAAGGCCTCTTCGAAGTAGCCAACGGCGGCACGCTCTTCCTGGACGAGATCGCCACCATGGGCTCCGACACTCAGTCCAAGATTCTGCGCGTGCTCCAGGATCGCCGCTTCATGCACCTGGGCGGCGTCCAGGAGATTCAGGTGGACGTGCGCATCATCGCCGCCACCAACATCGATCTCCGCCAGGCGGTGCGCGACAACCAGTTCCGCGAGGATCTCTTCTACCGCCTCAACGTCATCACCATCGACCTGCCCCCCCTGCGCGCCCGCCGCGAAGACATCCCCCTGCTCTGCCAGCACTTCCTCGACTTCTACGCCACCGAAAACGATCTGCCCCCGCGCAAGCTCTCCGTCGACGCCCTGCGCGCGCTAATCGATTACGAGTGGCCGGGCAACGTGCGCGAGCTGGAAAACGCCATCGAGCGCGGCGTGGTGCTCTCCTCGGGAACCATCATCGGCTCCGATCTGCTCCCCGGCCACATCACCGGCCGCAGCTTCCAGGACGCCCTCCTCGATCACAACCCCAACGCCTCCCTCTTTGACATCCTGGAAGACATCGAGCGCCGCATCATCGTCGAAAAGCTGGAGCGCTGCAACGGCAACCAGACCGAAGCCGCCGAGCAGTTCCGCATCCCCCTCTCCACCCTCAACCAGAAGATCAAGCGCCTGGCCATCGAAATCCGCAAAAAAGGCCGCGAGTAGACGAGGGAACAGGGGCTATCGAAGACTCCGGACGGAGCAGGGGCTATCGAAGATTCCGGACGGAGTGAGGCCTATCGAAAACTCCGGAGGGAGCAGGGGGCTTCAGCCCCCTGAAAGAGAGCGAATTTGCGAGGCCTTCAGGCCCGGACCTTTGCCGCCCACACCAGCTCCCCGTTTTGCGATCCGGCCACAAACTCTCCCTTGGGGAGAACGCGAAAATAGCCCCGGGTGAACTCCGCCGCGGCGGACCAAACCCTGGGGCAGCGGTCACCCCCATCCACCCTGCCCCGTAGGGCCAGGGCGAATATGCAGGACTCAGTTCATACAAGGTGATTGCGCGTCAACGGAGGCGAAAAGAGCGTTTCAGGGGCAGGGCAATCGCATTTCAAAACATCTCCAAGAGTCTGATCAGGTAAGCGTCGTCCCAACCGGCGCGTTTGAACTTCCCTCGCGTTGAGCCTTTCGATCCTTCCTTCTGCATCGCATTCAG
>JBEKNO010000097.1:0-13632 GCA_049522735.1 Occallatibacter sp. | reverse complement strand
AGATGATGTAGCGTGATTCGCAAAGGCTCTGGTCCTCAAACCAAGCTGGCAAAAAAAGCGGTGCTGGCGCACCGCCCGGGACGAGTGTGCGCTTGACAAAGCCTTCGTCCTTATCGAGGGGCTCCCGGCGTCAGGAGTGATAGATGGGATCAGAATTCTGTCAAGAAGATGATCTAAGGTGGACTTTTGTCTGTGGAACATTTCTTTCCAACGCGGTGCGGGACTCAATCGTATCTCGCAGCGGAAGACGTGTTTACGCCAATGGCAAGACCGAGATTGAATCGCGAAAGTTTTGGAAACTACTAACGGAATGGCTGTACAAAACTGCATTTGATTATAAAATCGCCGTTGACGAAAAACAGCATGTCAAAAATATCGAAACATTAGTTCATTTTCTATCGAATCACTGCAGTGAAGCTCTTAACGATGGGCGGGTTACATATGGATTTGCTCAGAAGGCACTTAACTCTTATCTGAAATATCTTTGGTGTGATCGTCGGATACCACCACCGCCGCATTGCCCTTTCGACAGCATTATTTTGGGTATGCTAGAGCTTTCGGATGACTGTGAGCGTCGATGGACGCATGGCGAGAAGGGGGACTATCTCCAATGGTTCTCAACTGCAAAATTAAAAGCGAATGGAATGGCCCTCTGTGAATGGGAGCTTCGGGAATGGGGTCGCCGCGACATCAGATGATTGGGATCTGTCCAAATACGCCCGGTTTTCCTCAGTCAGGCACGATTTCAACTTCTATCGTAGCCCATTATTCGTGGCTGTTCGCGGCTAGAATCAAGGTTAGCCATGGCTGAATTTACGCATCTGCATTTGCATACGGAGTACTCGCTGCTGGACGGGGCTTGCGACCTGACCAAGCTGATGGACCGGGTGGCGGCGCTGGGGCAGACCTCTGTGGCCATGACGGACCACGGGAATATTTATGGGGCGGTGCACTTTTTTGAGGCGGCCAAGGCCAAGGGAATCAAGCCGATTCTGGGCTGCGAGCTTTATATCTGCAAGAAGGAGGACCACCGGGAGCCGGGCGAGGGGGATGAGAACAATCATCTGCTGGTGCTGGCGGAGAACGAGGAGGGCTACCGGAACCTGGTGCGCATTACCTCAGAGGCTTCGCTCCATGGGTTCTACCGCAGGCCCAGGGTGAGCAAGCGGTACCTGGCCGAACATGCCAAGGGGCTGATCGGATTTTCGGGATGCCTGAGCGGGGAACTGTGCGAGGAGCTGCTGGCGGGCAACTACGAAAAGGCGCGCGGGGTGGCCGAGCAGTACCGGGATATTTTCGGCAAGAGCAATTTCTATCTGGAAATTCAGGACCAGGGCCTGGAAGACGAGCGCAGGATTCATGAGGCGCTCTTCCGGCTGGAGAAGGAACTGAATATTCCGCTGGTGGCCACCAACGACTCGCATTACCTGTGCGGGGAGGACTCGCATGCCCACGACGTGATGCTGTGCGTGCAGACAGGGGCCAAGATTCAGGATCCGAACCGGTTCAAGTTCGATTCCGACCAGTTCTTTGTGAAAAGCGCCGACGAGATGGGGCTGCTGTTCAAGGACTCGCCCGAGGCGCTCAAGCGGACCATGGAGATTGCCGAGCGCTGCCAGTTGAAGCTGCACCCGGTGGAGAATCCCTTTCCGGTGTTTGCGGTGCCGGAGGGGTACACCACCGACAGCTACTTCGAGCAGGTTTGCAGAGAGGGATACAAGAAGCGCCTGGAAACGGCGGTGCGGCAACTTCAGGCGCGCGGAGTGCTGCGCACGCCGCTCGATGAGTATGATGCGCGGCTGGAGCGGGAGATCGCCGTCATCAAGCAGATGAACTACGCGAGCTACTTCCTGATTGTGTGGGACTTCATCAAGCATGCGCGGGACAAGGGGATTCCAGTGGGCCCGGGGCGCGGGTCGGCGGCCGGCTCGCTGGTGGCCTATGCGATGGAAATAACCAACATTGACCCGCTGCAGAATGTGCTGCTCTTCGAACGCTTCCTGAATCCGGAACGGAAGCAGATGCCGGATATCGACGTGGACTTCTGCATGAACCGGCGCGGCGAGGTGATCGACTACGTAACGCGCAAGTATGGGCGCGAGCAGGTGGCGCAGATCATCACCTTCAACACCATGGCGGCCAAGGCGTCGATCAAGGATTGCGGGCGCGCGCTGGACATGCCCTATGGGGACGTGGACCGCATTGCCAAGCTGGTTCCGGCCACCATCGGCATGACGCTGGACAAGGCTCTGGAGGAAGTGCCGGATTTGCGCAAGGTCTACGACAACGACCAGGCGGTTCGCGAGCTGATCGATACGGCGAAGAAGCTGGAGGGGCTGGTGCGCGGCTCGGGTGTGCATGCGTCGGCGGTGGTGATTGCGCCGCGGCCGCTTACCGAGCTGGTGCCGCTGGCCAAAACCAAGAACGACGAAATTGTGACCGCCTACGACATGAAGGCCGTGGAGAAGATGGGCCTGCTGAAGATGGACTTCCTGGGACTGACCACGCTGACGGTGATCGACGATTGCCTGAAGCTGATCGAGCAGAGCCGCGGGGAGAAGGTGGACATCGAGGCCATCCCGCTGAACGACGAGGAGACCTTCAAGCGGGTCTTTCACTCGGCGCTGACCTCGGGGATCTTCCAGTTCGAGTCCAGCGGGATGCGGGACGTGCTCAGGCGGTACAAGCCGGACCGGGTGGAAGACCTTACGGCGTTGAACGCGCTCTTCAGGCCGGGGCCGATGGCGATGATCGACGACTTCATCGAGCGCAAGTGGGGGCGGCGCAAGGTGGAGTACATGCTGCCGGAGATTGAAGAGATATTGAAGGAAACGCTGGGGGTGATCGTCTACCAGGAGCAGGTGATGCAGATCGCCAACGTGGTGGCCAGCTACTCGCTGGGCGAGGCCGACCTGCTGCGCCGCGCGATGGGCAAGAAGAATCGCCATGAGATGGCCAAACAGCGTGACCGCTTTATGAGCGGGGCGGAGGCGCTGGGGCATCCCACAGGAATCGCGGGCGAGGTTTTCGAACTGATGGAGAAGTTTGCCGAGTACGGATTCAACAAGTCGCACTCGGCGGCCTACGCGCTGATCGCCTACCAGACGGCTTATTTGAAGACGCATTATCCGGTGGAGTTCATGGCGGCGCTGCTTACGAGCGAGACTTCAAAGCCGGAGAACGTGGTGAAGTATATCGGCGAGTGCAAGGAGATGGGCATTGCCGTGGAGCCGCCGGACGTGCAGATCTCGGGCGCGCAGTTTACGCCGCATGGAGAGGCGATCCGCTTTGGCCTGGCGGCGGTGAAGAACGTGGGAGGGAACGCGATCGAGTCGATCCTGAAGGCGCGCGCGGAGGCCGGCGGACGCTTCGGGAGCTTCTGGGAGTTTTGCGAGAAGGTGGATCTGCGGGTGATGAACAAGCGGGTGATCGAGTCGCTGATCAAGGCCGGGGCGCTGGACTCGCTGGGCGGCCGCGCGCAACTGATGAAGGCCGTGGACAAGGCCATGGAGCGGGCGCAGAAGGCGCAGAGAGATGCGGCGCAGGGACAGACGGGGCTGTTTGGGTTGTTCGATGAGGGTTTGAAAGCGGGACGGGATGGAGGCCGGGGCGGCGACGACCTGCCGCGCGTGCCGGATTGGGAGGAAAGTGAGCGGCTGGCCAATGAGAAAGAGGTTCTGGGGTTCTTTGTCTCCGGGCATCCGCTGGATAAGTACGCGGAGAAACTGCGCAATCTGAGCGGGGTCATTCCGATTGCCGAGGCGCTGGAGCGCAAGCCGGCGGAGAGGCGCTGGGGCACGCAATCGGAGCCTGCAGACGAGATTCAGGTGGCGGGGATGATCCTGGGCCTGAAGGTGCAGAAGAGCAGGCGCGATCAGAAGCTGTACGCGCAGGCGGCGCTTGAGGACGTGACGGGGAAGATTGACTTGATCTGTTTTTCCCGCGAGTACGAACGGCTGGCGGGCGCGTTGAAGATTGAAGCCCCGGTGCTGGCGCGCGGGGTGCTGATGGGCGATGAGGATGCGGCGCCCAAGATTGCGGTCAGCTCCATCCAGGCGCTGGAAGAGGTGCAGGTGAAGCTGCCAGAGGGGGTGCGAATCAGAATCAATCTTGACCGGGCGACGGAAGAGATGATTGCCGGGTTGAAGAGCGCCGCGGATGCCGCGCCGGGGCCGGGAAAGGTGATGCTGCACCTGGAAAAGAAGGGCGAGTACGAGGTGATCCTGGAACCGGAGGGGATGAGCGTGGCGGCGGATCGGAACTGGGTGGAGCGCGTGGAGGAGTTGCTGGGCAAGGGGACGGTGCAGGCGCTGGGGTAGAGACGGACCGGACGGATTTTGTGTTACTCAAATCATCCCACCCTAGCCGCAAAAACAAAAACGCGGCGAGGATGGGGCACCCATACGTCACTTTCACAGGAAAAAGGCTCTAGCCGGTTTTGCGTTTGCCGCGCTTCTTTTTGTTGGCCTTCTTGAAAGCCTTTTTTGCGGCAGCTTTGCGGCGGCGAATCTCTTTCGTTGAGTACATGGTGCCACGGCAGTTTTTCGCGCCGCAGTTGCAGACGGCCTCGTCGCCGTCGCCGTCATAGAGGCAGTAGTCGTAGGTGATTTCTTCGCCGGCGGCGATCTTGCGAATGGCCTTGATCCAGATGCGGCCGTTTTCCTCGCTGGTTTCGCAGTTGGGGTCGCAACTGTGGTTGATGAACATGGCCATGGAGTGGCCGTCGATGACCATCTCGCCGCGCCCCAGTCCAAAGAGATAAGTGATGGCCGAACCCACGTAGAGCGCGTCGGCCTCCTCTCTGCTCAGGCGGCGGCCGGTATACTCGGCTACGCGAGCGCCTCCGCGGATGGGGGTGGTGGTGTAGCAGCCTGCGGCGTGGATGGCGGACGAGCGGATGATAAGTGCCATGCGAATGTGCGATGCTTTCCTTTGGCGCGCAAATTGTGCCGTATGGAACGCATCTTACTATTCGAGGGGTCATTGGGACGAGGCGAAGCGAAATGAGACGGGGCTATCTGGTTGCGCTGGTTATTGCGGGCTGCCTGACGGCGGCGGTGCCGCGGGTATTTGCGCAGACGCCGGCCGGTGGGAATGGGACAGGGACTGGGGCTGGGCAGAGTACGCCGGTTGACGCGGGCCAGAAGCCGCCTGCCGCGCCGCCCCATTTGGAGTCCAATCCGTTTCCCGAGGATACGAGCAAGGTTCCGGTGCTGCCCTCAAAGATTGGGCCTGCTTTGCCTCCGGGGAACTCGAGCGGCACCGATTACAGATCGGGTACCGGGAGTGTTTCTCTGGCGGGAGATGATCAGGATCCTGTGCGCAGTCCCGACGACCCGGCACCGGAGGCCGGCAGCGGAGAGGATCAGGGCTGGAGTTCGAGCCTGACGGGCCTGGACAAGCTGCTGCCCAAAGCGGATGACGATCAGCCGGGAAAGAGAAAGAGGAAAGAGCAGGAGATTGCGCCCGAGCATAAGGAAACCTCGAAAGAAGATATCAATGTGGGCAATTATTATCTCGACACCAAGAACTGGAAGGCGGCGCTGTCGCGCTTCGAATCGGCCATGGTGCTGGACCCGGAGAACCCTGAAGTCTATTGGGGACTGGCGGAGGCAGAGCGGCATCTGGGCGATTTTTTAGATGCGAAGGCCTACTACCAAAAGGTGGCCGAGTACGATCCCGACAGCAGGCACGGCAAAGAGTCGATTAAGGCGCTGAGGGAGCCGGAGATTGCGAACGCGAAGCGTCCTTCCGGCGGACAGCCGCAAGCTGAACAGCCGAAGTGAGGGCGCGCCTAAATGCGGCTATTCAATTCTGAACGGGCGCCAGTCGGAGGTTCATGGTATCCCACCCTTTCGCCAGAAGAAAGGCGAAAGGATGGGGCACGGGGCGTTTGTGGGTAGTCGTCAAAACCCGGACCAGCGGAGATAGGCGGCGATGATGGGGTGGCCCCATAGGCTGCTGATGATGCCGCCGATGCAGAGAAATGTGCCTAGCGGCAGTTTGGTCAATGCCCAGCGTTCGGATTCGCTTCGCGCGGAGGGGATAGCCAGCAGAACTAAGGCAACCAAAGCTCCGAGCACCACGCCCAGGCCGAAGGCGAGCAGAGCGCCGGGCAGGCCCAGCCAGGCTGCCAGCATGGCCATCAGTTTGGCGTCGCCCAGGCCGATGCCCTCGCGGCGGCGGATGAGCCAATAGACCCAACGGATGAGAAGGACGAGACCGGCGGCGGCGAGAATGCCTGCCGCGAGGTAGATAGCCGGATATGCGTATCTCACTCCAATATCGGGGCGATGCTCATGGTGAACCATCAATACGTAACTCAGAACTAATCCCACTAGAGTTCCAGGCAATGTGATCCAGTTGGGAAGCCAGAGGTATTCTGCATCGAGCACCGCCAGCCCCACCAACAGCCAATGGAAGATCATCTTTCCAATAGCATCTGCTAAGGCGTAATAGCAGTCCATGGCGGCCGCGTTCGGATCGAGAAACAATGGCAGGGAACGCCATGCGGTAACCGCCCAAAGCGCCCCCACCGCCAGCTCCACCAGCGGATAGCGCCAGCCGATCCAGGCGCTGCAACTGCGGCAGCGGCCGCGCAGCGCGAGCCAGCTCACCAGTGGCACGTTCTCCCACCAGGCCAGCGTGCGGCTGCAACTGCGGCAGTGGGAGCGGGGGCGGGCGATGCTCTCGCCCTCTGGCCAGCGGCTCACACACACGTTGAGGAAGCTGCCGAAGGCCAGCCCCAGCAGTCCAGCAAACATCGTCCCAAGAATGCGAATCATGCGCGAGATTGAGTATACGGCTCCGCATCAACGGGAGGATTGAGATTTGCGGTTTCCCACCCTTTCCGCAGAAAAAAGCGGAAAGGATGGGGCACGGGGCATGCGAATCATTGGAGAGATGAGTATACGGTTCTTGAGACGCATGGGCCATCACCGCCGCTCCCGGCAAAGGAAAATTGGGAGGTAGACTGGAGGTGCATGGACCTTCCGCCTGAAAGCTCCAACGCACAGGCTTCCACGCCGCAGCCCGCAACCGATCCGGCGCGGGCGGCGGCCCTGTTTGAGCAGTCGGTGAGCATCATGGCGTGGCTGCGCGCCCCTGACGGCTGCCCCTGGGACCGCGAACAATCCTTCAATTCCATTCGCAAATACACGCTGGAGGAGACCTACGAGGTCTTCGACGCCATAGAGCGCCGCGACTGGCCTCACCTGGCGGACGAGCTGGGCGACCTGCTTCTGCAGGTGCTGTTTTATGCGGAGATGGCGGCTAACGAGGGCCATTTCACCATCGCCGAAGTTCTGGACCACCTGAACCGCAAGCTAGTGCGGCGGCATCCGCACGTCTTTGGCGACGAGGCTTCAAGGGCTGCTGGGAACCGGGCGGAGGTGGACGCCGCGGTGGAGGGTTCCTCGGCGGCGGTGCTGCGGAATTGGGAAGAGATCAAGTCCGCGGAGAAAAATGCGGCGGCTGGTTCAGATGGGGCAGGGAATTTGCGGGGGTCGCGGCTGGACAGCGTGCTGAGGGCGCTGCCGGCGCTGGCTGAGGCAGCCAAGCTGGGCGCCAGGGCGCAGAAATCCGGCTTCGACTGGCAAAACTGGCGCGATCTGCTGCCCAAGCTGGCCGAGGAGACGGCGGAGCTGGAAGCCGAGGCCGCGTCGGCGGACCCGGCCCGCAAGCCGGCAGTCGAGGCTGAGCTGGGCGACCTGCTCTTTACTGTGGTAAACCTGGGCCGGCATCTGGGCGTGGACGCGGAGATGGCGTTGCGCGGCTGCAACCAGCGCTTTCGCGATCGCTTCCGTGCGATGGAGCTGGCCTCCGCGCGTCCTCTGGAGGAGCTTTCCCCGCCGGAGTTGGAGGAGCTTTGGGAGCAGGCCAAGCGGAAGCTGGCTGAACGACCTGAAGAAAGTGAGGGATCGTGATCAAGTTTTTCAAAAAACATCCCTCCGGAGCTAAAGCCCACGTTCATTCTCCCGGCTTAATGCGGGGGTTGAAACCCCCGCCTCCATCCGTATTATTGGGGGCGCGGGCATGATTGTGATCCGCGCCTGCACGGGCTTTGATGAGCTGGAGGCCTGCGTTCAGCTCCAGATTGAGACCTGGGGCTACGACGAGAGCGACGTGGTTCCACGCAAGGCATTTCTGGTGGCGCAGAAGATCGGCGGCCAGGTGATCGGCGCCTTCGATACGGAGATTTCCGGCGGCCAGCCTGCGGGTGGGCCGGAGTCGCTGGTTGGTTTTGTCTATTCTTTGCCTGGAGTGAAGACCGGCAAGAGCGAACCGCGGGCTTACCTGCACTCCCACATGCTGGCGGTCAAAGAGGAGTACCGGAATCGCGGCCTGGGCACGCAACTCAAGCGGGAGCAACGGATTGAGGCGCTTTCCCGCGGCATACGGCACATCGAGTGGACCTTCGATCCGCTGGAAATCAAAAACGCCTTTCTCAATATCCACAGGCTGGGAGCCATTGTTCGTGAGTACCGGGTCAATTTTTATGGTTTATCCTCATCTCGGTTGCAAGGTGGGTTGCCAACGGACCGTCTATTGGCGGAGTGGGAGCTGGATTCGCCCAGGGTTCAGGCAATTCTGGAAGGCCGCCCGTCAGCCGCGCGTATTATCGAGGAAAAAATTGAGGAACGTATTCAGGTTCCGGCCTCCATCTATCAGTGGAAGGCTTCGGAAGCCGGGCGGGAACGAGCTCTTGCCGTTCTGCTGGAGAACCGGCGCAAGTTTCAGCAAGCATTCTCCCAGGGATTAGCCGTACTTGGCTTCGTCCGGGATGCGGAAGGAAATGGAGTCTTCGAACTGGGTTCCCTTACTCAAGCGATGCTGGACTGATTTCCCAAGGAAAACAAATATCTATGAAAATCGATGCCATTATCCTGCGCGAACTGCACCTGCCCCTGGTGCGCCCCTTTGAAACCAGCCTCGGCGTGACCCGCGAGCGGAGGATTCTGCTGGCCGAGATCCAGTCGGAAGGATTGACCGGCTGGGGCGAATGCACGGCGGGCGAGCGGCCCTTCTTCAGTGCGGAATCGACGGATACGGCATGGCTGATGATCGTCCAGGAACTGGGTCCGATGCTGGCTTTAGAGGCGCCAGTGCATGGCGGGGATTGCCCCGGAATCTTCCGCCGGGTGCGCGGCAATCACATGGCCAAGGCTACCCTGGAAAACGCCATCTGGGATCTGGAGGCTCAGCGCGAGGGGGGTTCACTCTCCCGTCTGATCGGCGGGGTTTGCGAGACGATTCCGTGCGGCGTATCGCTGGGAATTCAGTCTTCCATTCCCGAGCTGATGACGTTGATTGAGCGGGAACTGGCCGCCGGCTACCAGCGCATCAAGCTCAAGTGCAAGCCGGGCTGGGATATTGAGGTCTTCGAGAGGGTGCGGCACAAGTGGCCCGGCATCACGCTGAGCTGTGACGCCAACTCGGCCTACCGCCTGCGCGACGCCGACCACCTGGCCACGTTTGACGCCTTTGACCTGCTGATGATCGAGCAGCCCCTCTGGCACAACGACTTTTATTACCACTCCATGCTGCAAAAGCGCTTGCAGACGCCCATCTGCCTGGACGAATCGATCCGCAACCGGCGCGACGCGCTGGCGGCCATTGAAATGGAATCGTGCCGGATCATCAACATCAAGCTGGGCCGCGTGGGCGGCTTCTCCGAGGCCATCGCGGTGCACAACGCGGCGCAGGAGCGCGGCATTCCGGTGTGGTGCGGCGGGATGCTCGAGTCCGGCGTGGGACGGTCGCACAACATCGCGCTGTCGACCCTGGAAAACTTCACCTTGCCCGGCGATGTCTCCGCCTCGGCCCGCTATTGGCTTGAGGACATCATTGAGCCGGAGGTCACTGTTTCCGCGGCGGGCGAGATCGCCATACCGGATACGCCCGGCCGCGGATACGAGGTGCGCACTGATCTGGTGGAGAGGCTCACGGTGCGCAAGGAGACCATCCGCGCCTTTGAGCTGGTGGGATAGCGCCTCATCCCTTGTGCCGTCACCAATTGAAGCGGCGTCCGATGATGGCTTTGACGATCCAGTGGTCGGTGGCGGTAGCGGAGCCTATGCCTACGCCGAAGTTGATCTCCCAGTCGGGGCTGACGTTCAGGTCGATGGCGGGGAAAAGCTGCTGCTGATTGTGGAGGCTGGCAATGTTGGTGATGCTGCCGTAATCTGCATAGTACTCGAAGCCCCCGGTGATCTTCTTCGTAAAGTCGTAGCTGATTTTGGCTGCGGGGGAGAAGCCCACGCCCCTAGCGGGTGTATGCTCGAAATAGTAGTAGGTTTTACCTTTCTCGCCTCCGGCACTCCAGATTGCTTCGACGTTCTATTATGGGATGGCCGACTGCCGGATTGGCGTGGCGCGCCTTGAATTGCTGGATATCCTTCCGCCGGAGGGGGTTGCAGATCCGCTGGAAGCAACGGTGTAACAGGCTCGATATTGCAGCGGCCATACCCCGAAAGAGGCTTTTCCTGAGTTGCTTGTTGAAAAAGCCGCCTGCATCTTGGTGCGGTATCGCCTGCCCAATCCAACCGCGCGAGCAAAGGAGCAAAGTAGCTCAGCTATTGCCTCTACGGCTTGAAAGAATGAACTGAAGAAGAGTTCTCGTTCTCTTCTCCCTCTTGGCTCCTGAGCGGAGTCAGTGCAGTTGACATTTCTCCCTCTTAGCCACCCGCGGCGGAGAAACGGTCAACTCATCAAGAGCCTCAGCCATCACCCACCCGGAATCGACCGGGAAACCACGTGAATTCCGGTCAGCTCCGGAAGGAGAAACGGAGAGCATCAGATGCTACTTTACCGATTTGTTATTACGCTTGTTGTAGTGGGCCTGTTGTTATGGCTCGTGAATCGCTACATTCCGATGCAGCGCGAGATAAAGGGGATACTGAACGGCGTGGTAGTGATTGCCGTAATCCTGTGGATCGCGAGCTTATACAAGGACTTGCTGCTCGGTTACATCTCCCAGCTCGGCGCTGGACCGCGACTTATCACTGCCGTAATCACACTTGTCGTAGTGGGCCTGTTGTTATGGCTCGTGAACCGCTACATCCCCATGCAGGGTCAGATTAAGGGGATACTGAACGGCGTGGTAGTGATTGTTGTAGTCCTATGGCTCATGGGGCTATTCGGGCTCTTCGCTTACATCTCCCAGTTCCGCGTCGGCCATTGACACACGGCATTGCGGCCTCCCGAACAAGCTGAACCCACTTAAAGGCCGGAGTTAACGGAACGATGGTGGCCGATCCGCAATGGCATTGCCTCGCTCTTTGTTGGGTTGAGAATCCGTGGTGAACTGGAGCTGAGTTATGCCGGGATGCAATTTGTCCAGAGGCAGCCAGGTGCTTGAATAAGGCGCGCCGTCGAGCGTGACCTTCTGGACGTAGATGCCGCTGCCCTGTCGACTGATGACCAGAGTTCTGCCGCCCGACAGGCGCAGGGTCGCCTTCTCGAACATAGGCGCGCCCAGGATCAGGCCGCCGACGCCGGGCACGGCCGGGTAGAAGCCGAGCGCATTCCAGACATATACACCGGAGGTTGCGCCCAGGTCGTCATTGCCTGGAATGCCGTCAGGCGTGGTCTTGAAGACCTCATTGCCGATGCGCGTGACCACCTCCTCGGTCTTCCACGGCTGGCCGGCAAAGACATAGGCATAGGGAACCACGAAGTCGGGTTCGTTCTCGATGTTGTAGCACGGCTCGCCCCAGCATCTGAGCTTCAGGAAAAACTTGTCCAGGCGCGGGATGACCTTGTCTTCTCCGCCGATGGCGGCGAACAGTGTGGGGTAATCGAAGGGAATCATGAAGGTGTATTGATAGGAGTTGCCTTCCTCGAATCCCTCCTGATCATTTTTGTCCCAGCTAACATTGGTTTTTGGCAGCGAAAGGTCGGCGTCGAATCCAGCCTGCCAGGTTCCATCGCTCAAGCGGGGGCGAATCCAGCCGGTGGTGGGATCGAAGAGATTCCTCCAGTTCTCCGATTGCTTCATGAATGCTTGATAGTCGGCCTCATCGCCGAGATTTTTGGCAAATTGTGCCACGGCAAAGTCGGCGTTGGCGTACTCCAGCGTAACCGAGGCCGCGGTATCAATTTTGTCGATGGGCACGTAGCCGAGTTTGCGATATTCGGCAAGGAAGGGGCGCTCGGAGCCGCCATGCGGCCCGATCCCGGGTTCGGTACCGGCTTTCACCATGTACTTGAGGGCGGTTTTAACGTCGAAGTCATGCGCTCCAAAGGCATAGGAAGATGCCAGCAGGATGGCCGGCGAATCGCCCCCCATCACATAAGTAACATCATTGGCCGCCGGCCAGCGCGGAAGCCAGCCGCTCTGGACCGCGTCGTTGACCAGCGACTGCATGATGTCGCTTTCGCTCGTAGGGTCGAAGAGCGCATGCAGTTGCACGGTGTTGCGATAGATATCCCAGTCGGAGAAATTGGCGTACTGGGCCTTCTGCTTCGATCCGGCCAGGGCATGCACTTTGCCGTCGAAGCCCATGTAGTTGCCTTCCTGATCGCTGAATAGTGTAGGGCACATAAAGGAGTGATAGAGGCCGGTATAGAAGATTTTGCGCTGCTCCGGCGCGCCGCCTTCCACGGCGATGCGGTCAAGCAACCGGCTCCAGACATGGCGTGCCTGGGCGTGAACTGCTTCGAAGTTCCAGCCGGGAATTTCCTTATCCAGATTGCCGAGCGCGCCGGCCTCGCTGACAAATGAAATGCCGACCTTGAGCACCACTTCATGCTGATTGCCGAAGTCGAGCCACGCGCCGGTGTGCTTGCCCTGCGCCGATTTGGATTTCAGGATGGCATCGTCCTGCCACAGCGCCGTGCTCTTGTAAGGCTTGTTGAAGCGGCCCGCAACGTAGAGTTTGTATTGCGAAGTGACGCCGCAGAAATTGCCCGCCGTCACAGAACCGGCATAGGAGTTTGCGGAGGTGAGTTCGATGCTGTTGCCAAAGGCATCGCGGCTGGCCTGTCCGGGTTCCGGGCTGCCCATGGTGTTGGCGCTGCTGCCGGCGTTGATGAGCAGGCGCGCGCTGGCGCCTTCAGGAAAGATGAAGCGGGCGATGCCGGCGCGTTCCGCAACCGTGATTTCTACGCGTATGCCGTTAGCTAGCGTGACCGCGAAGTAGCCGGGATGTGCTTCCTCTTTGCTGTGGTCGAAGGGGGCGGCGTAGAGATCGAAATTCGCGCCCGGGCTGGAGGTCAATGCGGCGGTGGTAGGCAGCACGGCGAAGTCGCCGTAAAGCGGGCAGCCCACGCCGCTGAGATGCGTCATGCTGAACCCAAGAATCCGCTTGTCGTCGTAATGGTAGTAGGCCCTGTGGGTGGTGTCGGGACTCCACTGCATCATGCCGAAGGGCAGCGATGCGCCGGGAAAGGTTTCGCCGCCCCCTGAGGCGCCGATGATGGGATCGACCGCGTCGTATGGGGTGGAGACAGATTGAGCGAGGGCCGGAATACCGGAGAGCAATGGGAGCAGAACCAGGCCGAGGCGCAGAGGAGATTGAGACCGCATCGAATTTGTCCTTTCGCGGAGATCTTCCCAGTTGGGATTTCACTTCCGCATCGTACAAATCCTACACCTCCGCGCCCTCCCGGCGGAACGCTTCGCTCCGTTCT
>JBEKNO010000096.1:0-11056 GCA_049522735.1 Occallatibacter sp. | reverse complement strand
TCGCCGCTGTATGCGCGAAATCTACGCCATCCTGAGCCGGTTTCTATCCCCATCGGGCTTCATCGGCGCGCTGACGACCATGCAGTCCGCTTGAAATAGCCTTTTTCAGGATCAACTAGTTATGCAGGAACCAATAGCCCCTGAGGAATGGTTCCTCGCTGGTCGCGGAACATTTATGCAACCAGTTCTGGACTTTTTGGCGCCCCGCAGGCTGCCGGCAAGGTCATGGAAACCGTGAAAACGCCGTAAGATGCTAAGCTGGAAACCAGAAAGCCTGAAACCATGCGCCCAGTTTTGATTTTTCCCGCCCTCGCCCTGGCCACCCTCGCCCTCCACGCCCAGAATGCTGTCCAGCCTGACCCGCCCCACCGCGAGTGGAAGGCTTCCTGGATCACGCATCCCACGGCCCCGCTGCGCGATCCCGTGGTGCTCCACTTCCGCCGCACGCTCATGCTGGCAGCCGTTCCCGCCACCTACCCGGTCCGCGTCAGCGCCGACAACCGCTTCATTCTGTTTGTGAACGGCCATCGTGTGGGCGACGGCCCGGCCCGCGGCGACTTGGCCCATTGGCGCTACGAACGGTTTGACCTGGCGCCCCTGCTCCAGCCCGGCCAGAACCTCATCGCCGCAACAGTGTGGAACTTCGGCGTCTACGCGCCCGTGGCGCAGATGACCGACCGCACCGCCTTTCTGCTGGAGAGCGAAGCTGCCGGAGACAGCTCCATCAGCACCCCCGAGGGCTGGCTGGTGGAGCAGGAACCGGGCCAGGGCCCCCCGGATCGCTCCTCGGTCGGCCTGCGAACCTATCTGATTTCGGGCCCCGGCGAGGAGATCGATGCCTCGCGCTACGACTGGGAGTGGAATAACCCCTCCGCCGCCGGCACAACCTGGGTTCCCGCCGCTTCGCCCATCCGCGAAAGCCTTTATTCTACAGTGAGTCTGGCTAATTCTTTCGACGTCCATGGCGACAATCCGTGGGGCCTGGTTCCCGATAAGCTGCCGCCCATGGAGTTTTTGCCCACCAGCCCCGGCGAGATTGTCCGGCTCGATAAGATCGGTGCGGAGCAGCCGAGCCTGGCCCACTTTCCAGGCGCTCCGGCTACTCTGCCCCCCGGAGTCCACGTCCATATTCTGCTCGACCGCAAGACCCTCACCACTGCCTATCCCCGGCTTGCGGTCGCCGGCGGCAAGGGCGCGCGGATACGCCTCACCTACGCCGAGGCCCTCTACGACAAGGACAAGCACAAGGGCGACCGTGACGATATAGGCAACCGCGAAGCCCTCGGACTCAGCGACACATTTCTGCCCGACGGCGGCGCGCACCGCGTCTTTGAGCCGCTCTGGTGGCGTACCTGGCGTTATCTCGATCTCGACATCCAAACCGCCGCCGAGACCCTCACACTGGAATCCCTCACCGCCAACTTCACCGCGTACCCCTTTGAGCAGCGCGCCACCTTCCAATCCCCCGATCCCGAGTTGGACAAAATCAGGGAAATCAGTTGGCGGACCGCGCGGCTCGACGCCCATGAAACCTACATGGACACGCCCTACTACGAGCAACTCCAATATGTGGGCGACACGCGCATCCAGATCCTCATCTCTTACGCCGTAACCGGCGATGACCGCCTCGCCCGCCAGGCCATTGAGGCCTTCGACCAGTCCCGCATCCCGGAAGGAATTACCCGCAGCCGCTATCCCAGCTCGCTCGGGCAGAACATTCCCACCTTCTCCCTGCTCTGGATCGGCATGGTTCACGACTACTGGCTCTACCGGCCCGACCCCGAGCTGGCGCGCTCCGCGCTCCCCGGCGCCCGCACCGTCCTCAACTGGTTCGCCACCCACGAGCAGCCTGACGGCCTGCTCGACAAACTTCCCTGGTGGAGCTTCATCGACTGGGTCTCCGATGGAGAAATCCCCACCTACGACGCGCACGGCGAGTCCTGCGTGACCACCCTCGAATACCTGGGCGCACTGAACGACGCCGCCGATCTGGAAAATGCTCTTGGCGACCCGCATCTGGCCACCCGTTACCAAGACCGCGCTGCCCATGTGCGCTCCGGCCTCTACGACAAGTGCTGGAGCGCCTCCCGCGGCCTGATTGCCGACAATCCGGAGCAGAAGAATTTCAGCCAGCAGGCGAACATCCTGGCTGTCCTCTACGATGTGATCCCCAAAGACGCCCGGCAGCAAGTGCTGCGCCGGATGCTGGCTATCGATCCCGGCACCACCCTGGACGGCGTTCTGAGCGCCTCCTATTACTTCCGCTTCTATCTGGCCCGCGCCCTGGAGCACGCCGGCATGGCGGATGAGTACCTCAACTCCATCCAGCCCTGGCGCAAGCTGCTGGCCCTGCACTTCAGCACCTGGCCCGAGGTTCCCGGCAATACCCGCTCCGACTCCCACGCCTGGACCGCGCATCCCATCTACGACCTGCTTACGCTGGTAGCCGGCATCAAGCCGGCCGGCCCCGGCTTTGCCAAGGTCGACATTGCGCCTCACCTGGGCAACCTGCCCTCGCTCAAGGCCACCTATCCGCATCCCCAGGGCATGATTGAGGTGGAGTATCACCGCCGGGGCGACGGACTGGACGCAACCATCACCCTGCCCGGCACGCTTACCGGCAGCTTCGTCTACGGCAATGATTGGTGGCCGCTCCAGCCGGGCGTGAACCACATCCAGGCTCCGCGGCCATTGCCTTCCACGACTGGAAAATCGATGTAGTAGCCGGGAAACACTGTTTCCCCTTGGCTGAAAACGTGCTACAACTCCAACATGGCAAAGGGAAAGAGTTCTCCGCCATCGGGATCCGTCAACCTCAGAATGCTCGCCGAGCATCTGGAGCTATCGCAGACCACTGTCTCCCTGGTCCTGAATCACTCCCCTTCCGCCCGGTCCATACCCCTGGAGACCCGCACCCGGTCATGGAGGCAGCCGAACGGCTCAACTACCGCCCCAACTACTTTGCCCGGTCGCTGCGCCAAAGCCGGTCAATGAGCGTGGGCGTGCTGGCGCCGGACCTGAGCGAGGGCTACTTCACCCGCGTGATGAGCGGCGTGGTGGAGGAGCTCAACCTGGCCCGTTACTTCTACTTCACCGCCTGCCACGACTGGAAACAGGAACTGATCGAGCAGTATCCGCGCATGTTGGTGGAGCGCACCGTGGACGGCTTCCTGCTCTTGAACACCCCGGCGGACCACATCGCGGTGCCCGTACCGGTGGTGGCCATCTCGGCCCACAGCGCGGTTGAGAACGTCACCAATATCGTCCTCGATCATCCCCTGGCCGTCGAGCAGGCGCTCACCCACCTCTACGAGTTCGGCCACCGACGCATCGCCTTCATGCGCGGCCCGCGCGCCATCCCCGATTCGGAGTACCGCTGGGAAAGTATCCAGCAGGTAGCCGGAGAGATGGGCCTCAGGCTCGACCCCGCGCTGGTCATCGGCATCGATTCCGCCGGATGGTCGATGAAGGACGGATACCACCCCATGGCCCCGGAGATCGGCTACAAACCCATGCAGGCGCTGCTCGAAAAGACCCGCGGCTTCACCGCCATCTTCTGCTTCAACGACATCGCCGCCATCGGCGCCATCCGCGCCCTCAAGGACGTGGGGCTCTTCGTGCCCGGAGACGTTTCTGTTGTGGGCTTCGACGATATCCAGTCCGCGGCCTACTCCACGCCCTATCTCACCACCGTCCGCCAGCCGCTCATGGAGATGGGCAGGCGCGGCGCACAGGTGCTGCTGGAACGCATCGCCAACCGCGAAAAAGAATACCCCGCCGAGATCGTCATGGCCCCGGAGTTAGTCATCCGCGAGTCCACCGGGCCAGTCGCGGCCAAATCCAAGGCTTGAACAGTTGCCAGAAGCCCAAGGTTTAGCAAATACTTGCGTATTCGTTGAGGAGCACGTAAACTAGTGCTACACGGGAATAGGTGCGAGCATGAAAACAAACGTCACGTTAAAAATTGAAACCGGCCTGCTGCGGGAAGCCCGCGTTCTTGCCGCCCTGGAAGGCTCCTCCATCAGCGCTTTGCTCGCGGCCCGGCTGGAGCAAGCCGTGCGTGAACGCAAGGGATACGACCGGGCACGCCGAAGCGCCCTTGCACGGCTGAGGAGCGGATTCGATCTGAACTGGACGCCTCCTCGCTCGCGGGATGAACTGCATGAGCGATAAGTACTTCGTCGATACCAACATTCTGGTCTACGCGCATGACCGTTCCAAAGGAGTCAAGCAGCAGCGCGCAGAAGAATTATTGGTCCAACTCTGGAATTCGGGCCGAGGTGTATTGAGCACGCAGGTTCTGCAGGAGCTATGCATCAACCTTCGCCGCAAGGCCGGCAATCCTCTGCCCGTCGATGAAGTCCGCCTGCTGATCCGCGAGTATTCAACCTGGGAGGTGGTGACGAACACTCCCGAGTCGGTCCTCAAGGCGCTGGATCTCGAGATGCGTTACAAGATTTCCTTTTGGGATGCGCTTATCCTACAGGCTGCCGAGGATGCGGGCGCATCCGTCCTCTACTCGGAGGATTTGGCAACGGGACAGCGCTACGGGGCGATCCAGGTTGTGAACCCGCTGATCAATCCGGCAATCCCGTAACAGAATCCGTGGTTCCAAAAGCGAGACCTGATAGAGCGCGAACGCCTGATCTCTGACCCCTGATCTCTGTCCCGCTACTCCAGCATCTGCAAATCCAGCGGCTCTTCGAGCAGATAGTCTTTGCCGCGCAGGCATTCGAGCGCCCGCCTGAGCGCCGATGCTTTGCAGGGCTCAACGGTCATCACGAAGGGCAGCGCGCGCTGGGGATAGCCGGTCTTTTGCACGATGGCGCGAATGTTGATGCGTTCCTTGGCCAGCGCCACGGTAATATCGGCAATAATTCCCGGCTTGTCGTCCACCAGGAAGCGGATGAAATGCGGCACCTCAAACTCGGCGCCTACCCTTGCCGGGGCCGCTGGAAGCTCTACCCGCCGCGAGCCGTGGGCCAGGGCCAGCAGATCGCTGACCACGGCCACCGCGGTGGGATGTCCGCCGGCTCCGTGGCCGGAAAAGACCACATCGCCGCCGTAACGGCCCGTGAGGATCACCATGTTCTCAGTGCCCCGCGACCAGGCCAGCGGAGAATGCAGATCCACCAGCATCGGTCCCACGGTGGCGGCTACCTGGCCATGGGCCTGCTCCGCCCGCGCCACCTGGCGGATGGTGCAGCCCAGCTCCCGCGCATAACTGAAGTCCACGGCTGAAAGCGCCGTAATGGGCCGGGGCACGATCTCCTCCGGGTTGACCTCCACGCGCAGCGCCAGGCGCATGAGAATGGCCAGCTTGGAGCGCGCGTCGAAGCCGCCCACGTCCTCGGTGGGGTCGGCCTCGGCATAGCCCTTGGCCTGCGCCGTGGCCAGCACCGCCGCGTACTCCGCGCCCGCCTCCATCTGGCTCAGGATGAAGTTGCAGGTGCCGTTCAGGATGCCCTCAATGCGCTCGATGCGGTCGCCGGCCATCCCCTGCTCGAGGCCGGGAATCACGGGAATTCCGCCCGCCACGGCGGCGCCATACTTCAGGTGCCCGCCACGGGCCGCGGCCAGCCGCTCCAGCTCCACGCCGTGATAGGCGATCAGCTTCTTGTTGGCCGTGACCACGCTCTTGCCAGCCTCAAGCGCCTTGCGAATCCATGCGCCGGCCGGATCGAGCCCGCCGGCCAGCTCCACCACCACGTCCACATCCGAGGCCAGCACGGCATCGGCGTCCTCGCTCCACGCCACGCCCGATGGAACCCAGTCCACGCGCTTGCGCCGGACGCCGCGATTGAATATGTGGGTCAGCTCCAGCCCCTCGGGCCTGGACTCAACCAGAATCCGCGCCACCGAACTGCCCACCGTCCCAAAACCAAAGATGGCGATGCGCAACGGGCGCTGAACGCGGGACTCCCGCGCTGACTGGGCTGAAAGCTTTTGCGGCGATTCGGAACCATGCACTTTGGACACCGGCATTTCCTCTTGGAACCTGTCCAGAAATTGCGGGGTTGAAGGGGACGGGCTTTAGCCCGTCCGTTCAGAGCCGATATTGATTTTCGGCTTTAGCCGCTGAGGGAATGCAAACAACCGTTAAAACTTCCCTCAGGGGCTAAAGCCCCAATCCACTTCTGCCCTCAATGTACGGGCTAAAGCCCGTACCCTTCGCCTAAAAACAAGTTTTTTTGACAGGCTCTAATAAGCGGACGAAAACGCTTAATAACCCGATGATACCTGACCGCAGCGCGCCCATTGCCCCATGCGCGCCTTAGAAACCGCTCCTCGTGCAGCATGAATTCCAGATGCGGCGCACCTCCTCTTTCTTTCCCAAACTGCATTTATCTCTGGCGGCGGCACTGCTTGTGACAGCTCCTATCCCCGCATTGGCCACCGTCTTCGCCTTCTGAGCGGATTCCGGCCGCGGGTTTGCAGATTATATTGACAATTCGATTAAGATAAAAATCCATGGCCACTCTCTTCGAGAAACTCAACCTCCAGGATCACCAGGAGATCCTCGTTCTGCACGCGCCGGAGAGCTTGGCGCCGGAGCTTGCGCGCCTGCCCGTGCTCACCATTCACCACCACATCGAGTCCGTTGCGGAGATACGCTTCTCCCTGGTCTTTGTCACCCGCCAGGCCGAAGTCGACGCCATCGCCCCGCAAATCGCCGCGCGGGCCAAAGGCGACGCCACCCTCTGGTTCGCCTATCCCAAAGGCACATCGAAAAAGTACACCTGCGATTTCAACCGGGATACAGGCTGGAACGCGTTGAAGGCCGCGGGATTTGAAACCGTGCGCGCAATTGCCATCGACGAAGACTGGACCGCGCTGCGCTTCCGGCGCGTGGAGTACATCCAATCCGCCGGCAACGGCCCCAGGAAACCGATTGAAGCAACAGAACCGGCCCATCAGGCCGCAGAGAAAAAAACGGAGGAAACCAAATGCAGGCCATCACCAACCCATTGCGTCCCGCGCAAGCCGAAGTCCATCGCACCGCGCGCAACCAGGATTTGACTGAAGTTCCCAAGCGAGCCAGGCTCGACCGCGAAGCCGAGGCAAAAAAGAACCAACCGCCATCTCCATCACCCGCCACCGAATAATCGCGTCTGACCGGGCGGCCCACAACTGCCCCGTGCCCCATCCTTTCGCGTTTTTTCTGGCGAAAGGGTGGGAGACCACGAACCTAAACCCGCGCCTACTCGGGGAAATCCCCTACTCCGCCCGAAACAGCTCCGGCATCACTTCGCCCGCCTTGCCCTCCACCACGTGCGTGAATGCCGAAGCGTTCAGCGGCTTTTCCGGTCCCACATAGACGGTGCGCGCCCCTCCCTGGCGCGCCCAGTGGACAAAATTGGCCGCCGGATAAACCGATCCCGAAGTGCCAACCACCACCATCAGCGTGGCCTTGCCGATCTCCTCCTGGATGCGATCCATCTCCAGCGGAATCTCGCCGAAGAAAACGATGTGCGGCCGCAGCCGCCCTCCGCAGGCGCAGCGGCCCACCTCCTCCAGGCTGCGATAAACCGCCCGATCCTCGACCGGCGGTCGCCCGCACTCCCGCTCGCAGCGCGCCTTGGCCAGCTCGCCGTGCATATGCACCAGCCGCACTGAGCCGGCCCGCTCGTGCAGATCGTCCACATTCTGCGTGCAGAGAAAGAAGCGCTCCCCCAGCCGCGCCTCCAGTTCCGCCAGCGCAACGTGCGCAGGATTCGGCTGTGCCTTCGCCCCATCCGCCCGCCGCCCGGAGTAAAACTCCCACACCAGCGCCGGATTATGCGTCCAGGCCTCCGGGGTGCACACATCCTCGATGCTGTGCCCCGCCCACAACCCGTCCGATGCGCGAAAGGTGGGCAATCCACTCTCCGCGCTGATGCCCGCACCCGTCAGCACAAAGACCCGGTCTTCAGCGGTGATGGAAATCTTGCTCATGATCTTCTTTCTGAGGAGCTTTTAGCTGTTAGCTGTTAGCTGTTAGCTTCAGCTGTAAGCCTTCAACTCTTTGGCTCGATCCTTTGCTCCGGCGCCTCACCACGGCAGCAAATCCCAGTAAGAACAGCTAATAGCTAAGAGCTAATAGCTAAAAGCTGCTTTTCACGGCTCCAGCAGAATCTTCCCCGTAGTTTTGCGTTCTTCCAAATCCGTCTGCGCCTGCGCGGCCTGGGCCAGGGGATAGATGTGCTCGGTGCGCAGCTTGAGTTCGCCTTTGGCCGCCCAGCCCAGCACATCGCTGGCGCGCCACTCCAGCTCCGCGCGCGTGGCAATGTAGTGCCACAGCGTGGGCCGGGTCACAAACAGCGATCCCTTGCCGCTGAGCTGGATCAGGTCGAAGGGCGGCACAGGCCCGCTGGAGGCGCCAAACAAGGCCAGCAGCCCGCGCGGACGCAGGCAGTTCAGGCTGCTCTCAAAGGTGGTCTTGCCCACCGAGTCGTAGACCACGTCCACGCCCTTGCCGCCGGTCAGCCGCTTGACCTCGGCCTCGAAGTCCTGCTCGGTATACAGAATCACATGCGCAGCGCCCGCCTCGCGCGAGAGTTCCGCTTTGGCCCGCGTGGAGACCGTGGTAATGACCCGCGCGCCCAGCCGCACCGCGATCTGCGTCAGCAGCAGGCCCACGCCGCCGGCCCCGGCATGAACCAGCGCCGTTTCCCCGGCCTTGAGCGGGAAGGTGGAGTGGGAGAGGTAATGCGCCGTCATCCCCTGCAGCATGGCCGCGGCGGCCTGCTCCGGGGTCAGCCCCGCGGGCACTTTGACCAGTTGCGCCGCCGGAACCAGCGCATACTCGGCATAGCTGCCCAGCACACTGGTCGAGGCCACCTCGTCCCCGGCGGCAAATCCCGTCACGCCCGGGCCCAGCTCCTCCACCGTGCCCGCCGCCTCGCTGCCCAGCGTCAGCGGCAGCGCCGCCTTGTAAACGCCCTTGCGAAAGTAGATCTCGATGAAGTTGACCCCGATAGCCTCCACGCGGATCAACACCTGCCCCGCTCCCGGCTGGGGAATGGGCAACTCGGCCAACTCAAGAACTTCCGGCCCGCCTGTATGGTGAATCTGGATAGCTTTCATCTCAGGCTAAGAATGAACCTAGAGGGTGGGCTGCCGCAAGCGCCCGGGGTCTCCCACAGCCTGCCAAAAAACACCAAACCCCGCCCAGAAGACGCCCGGACGGGGCTTTTCTATTCCCTGGTCCCTAGTCCCTGTCTTTCAGAACCTTCCCTCTCGCCCTTCCGACAGGATGCTCTGTTCTTCAGAGGAATCCAGGCGCACGATGCGGTCGATGGCGTACGGAGCGCGGTGCTGGCTGGCATGAAAGTGGCGCACCTGCAGCTCGCCCAGCATACCGATGGCCAGCAACTGGATGCCGGCTACGATTAGCACCGCGCCAATCACGAACAGCGGCCCGTGCTCGACCATCAGGCTCTGCTGAGGGCTGAGGAGCTTCATCCCCAGCAGAATGGCGGAGAGGATGCTGCCGGCCAGAACGCCCAACGTGCCGAAGCCTCCGAAAAAGTGCAGCGGCCTACTCATGTACCTGAGCAGGAAGCGGATGGTCAGCAGATCGAAGAAGACGCTGAAGCTGCGCCCCATGCCGTAGTGGCTCTTGCCCCGCTCGCGGTTCACGTTGCGGATGGGAATTTCACAAATCGACGCGCCATACCAACTGGCCAGCGCCGGAATGAAGCGGTGCATCTCGCCGTAGAGCGGAATGTTCTGGATGACCTCGTGGCGATAGGCCTTGAAGGTGGTGCCGAAGTCGTGAATATCCACCCCCGATAGCCTGGCCAGCAGCCAGTTGGCGCAGCGCGAGGGAATGCGCCGCATCACGAAGCTGTCTACCCGCTCCCTGCGCCAGCCCGAGACCACGTCGTATCCCTCCTCGAGCTTCTCGATGAAGGCGGGAATATCGTTGGGGTCGTGTTGCAGGTCGCCGTCCATGGCCAGGATGAACTCGCCCGTGGCATGGTCGAACCCCGCCGCCAGCGCCGAGGTCTGGCCGAAGTTGCGGCGCAGCTTGACCACCAGAACCCGGCTGTCCACTGCGGCGATCTCTTCCAGCAGCTTGTAGGTGCGGTCGCTGGAGCCATCGTCGACCAGCACCAGCTCAAAACTTTCGCCCACTTGTTCCATCGCCTGCTTCAGGCGCGCATATAAAGCGGTAACGTTCTCCTCTTCGTTATGGAACGGCACAACGATTGAATATTTGGCCATGGTGCCAGTATAGATGGGGGTTGGATGGAAAGGTAGCGCCGCGTGCCGGAATGTGCGCCAACCGATCAGATTCAGGAGCAGGAAGCGGCCAAAACCTATCTGTCCAGCTCATCGAGCATGGCCTGCATCTCGCTGAGCGCATGTTGGTTGCCGCTGCGGGCCGCGCTGCCGATCCCGGCCTTCAGCCGCCCCATGGCCTCCGCCGTCCGTCCTGCCGCGGCCAGCGTCTGCGCCGCCATGAAGTAGCCGGCCGTGTACTCCGGATCGTTGGCCAGCAGTGTATCGAATTCTCGCAGCGCCGCCTCTGTCTCGCCGCGGCCGGCCAGTTCCATAGCCATGCCGTAGCGGGCAAAGCTGTTCTTCGGGTCCAGCGCCAGAATCTCTTTCAGTCCTGCGATCTTGTCCATCTCGCTCGTCTACAGCCCCATTTTGTTCCTGGCCGGCCGTGGGGGATTTGCACATTTGGCGCGGATTGCCGAAACTGGAACAGGAGGCCTGCCGGAAGAACCTCACCCGATCAGCCTGGCCTGCTCAGCCAGTTCCATTGTAGCGAGTGGCAAGTGTGCTCTGCAGTTTGTAGAAAAACCTAATCCGGAGGGAGGCGGGGGTTTCAACCCCCGCATAATGCCCAAGATCCCGATTTTTTCCGCAGCCTCTCAGGCCCACACAACGAATGGAGTAAGCGCAGAATGAGTTCCACCCCGATCAATCCCAATGCGCGCACCGTGGCCAGCACCCAGTCGGAGATGACAGAGATCATCCTGCCCAACGACACCAACACCATGGGCAGCCTGCTGGGCGGACGCCTGATGCACTTTATCGATCTCACCGGCGCCATGGCCGCCTA
>JBEKNO010000095.1:0-11061 GCA_049522735.1 Occallatibacter sp. | reverse complement strand
TGGGTTGAGACCGGCATGGATCAGAGCGCAAGCCAGAACATGCATCAGGGGGCTGGGCAGGATACGGGGCAGGGCGCTTCTTCAGGCCAGCAATCCAACCCGCAGACAAGCGCACCTGACTTGACCACAGCGGCCAACAGGGAAGTCCCGGCATTTGGCCCAAGAGTGGATACAACAACGCAAGCTGTCACCCGCGAGGGCGTTCACATCTCGGTGATGGCTTAAGGCGCAGAAGGAAAGCAGGGAGGGGAAATGGCAGCGTTAGCAGGAATCTTGAATCAACAATTGACGGCGGGGCAAGCGTTGACGGGCACGAGCGCGGCTCCCATGAGCCTGACTCCCACCGCCAGTGCGGCGACTGGGTCGAGCGATAGCAGCACCAGCAGTTCCGACAGTACTTCGGCCACCATCTCAGCCAATGATTTTCTCACCTTGCTGGTGACCGAGATGCAGAACCAGGATCCGACCGCAAACACCGATCCCAACGAGTACATCAACCAGTTGGTGAATGTGAACAGCCTGGAGCAACTGATCGACATCAATCAGACCCTGACTACGGATCTCGGCAGCCCGGCCACCAGTGCAACCGGCAGTTCCGCCTCCGGCCAGGCCAACGGCGCAACAGCCAATGTGAGCGGCAAGACCGCTACCGGCACAACCGCGCAGGCGAATGCGGTGGCGCACAAAGGAAGAGCGCTGACCGCTGCCCGGTCTGTTGCATCCGGCGCAGCCACGGCCGGCACTACTGCTGCGCGCTCCGCCGGAGCGAGAAACACTCCCGGCAATCTCGGCATTCCCGCGGCCAACCCCGCGGCTCATCGCGTGGCGCACGCCCTGGATGGGCGGCACCGCGCGCAATCGATCAAGGGCGGGCAGACAGGTGCCCAATGAAGCTAGCTCACCAGCCGGCCGCCATGGCCAGCGCCAACTGAAGACAGTACCCCAGAGGAGAACCACGATGGCAAGTTTCTACATTCCGCTTACTGGCTTAAACGCCGATTCGACGGCGTTGAATACCATCGCCAACGATCTTTCCAATATGAACACCACGGCCTTCAAGGGCCAGACCACCAACTTTTCCGACCTTTTTTACCAGCAGGTAGGATCCAGCGGCTCGGGCAACGAGATCCAGGTGGGCGAAGGCGTGCGGGTGGCCTGCAACAAAACCGATTTTGCGCAAGGGTCGTACGACACCAGCGGCACCACCAGCTCCGACGTGGCTCTGGACGGCAGCGGATTTTTTGTCGTGAGCAACGGCAGCAGCAACCTCTACACCCGCGCCGGCGACTTCACGCAGGACTCGGCCGGCAATCTGATCACCTCCGACGGCATGACTGTCATGGGCTACCCGGCCGTGAACGGCGTGGTGAATACCAATGCTCAGTTGACGGCGATCAACATTCCATTGATCGGGCAGGTGCAGCAGCCGGAGGCGAGCACCAGCTTCAGCATGACCGCCAACCTGGATTCAGCCTCGCCCATCGGCACCACTTTCCCGGCGCCCATGACGCTTTACGATTCGCTGGGCGTCAGTTACCAGGCCACGGTCAACTATACGAAGACGGGGACCAATACCTGGTCCTACAGCATCACGTTGCCGGACGCCTTGACGGCGGCTCCGGCCTCGGCGGCAACGGCCACCACCATGGGCGTGACAGGGTCTACGCCGGCCGCGACAACTGTGACCATCGCCGCGGCGGCTGCCGCTGTGACTCCGGCGGCATTTACCGCCAACCTGACGCCGGCTTCGGCCGTTTCCGGGCCTGACATAACGTACAGTTACAACTTCGGCACGGGCGGCACGGTGGATTCCACAACCAGCCTCACGATTAACGGAACAACCCTGGTGATTCCCGGCGCCGGGGAATCGATAGCCGCCTTAGGGGGGCAGATCAACGGGCTGGGCATCGCTGGAATATCGGCCAATGTGACAGGGAACGTGTTGACCATCACCGCGCCAAACGCCATCGCCACTGCCATGGCCGCGGCCAGCACCATAGTGGGCGATTTGACGGGAACAACGAGCGATTTCGACTTCAATACCGGCGGCACGGTGGATGCGGCGACGAATCTGCTGATTACCGGGCAGACAGCGACCGGCGCCACGGCCACCATTACCGCGCCAACCTTCACAGCCGGCGAAACGGTGACCCAATATGCCGCGGCCCTCACCAGCGCTTTATCGAATGCGGGTATCACCAACGTGACGGTTGCGCACAACCTGGTTACCAACCAGTTGTCCATTGTGGGCGCCAACGTTTCGACCACAGGCAGTGTGAGCCAGGATTTGGCAGGGACAACGACCAATTACGATTTCGGTTCCAGCGCCACAGTCGACCCGGCGTTGACAAATTTCACCATTACCGGGCAGACAGCAACAGGCGCCACGGCCACCATCACCGCACCGGCAATCACCGCCGGCGAAACGGTGGCCCAATATGCCGCGGCCCTTACAGCCGCGTTGGGGTCTGCGGGCGCGAACATCGTGGGCGTGACGGTCTCGTCCTCGGGCGGGCAGTTATCCATTACCGGCGCCAACATGACGACCACGGGCAGCATGAGCCAGGATTTGTCGGCGGCAACCACCAGTTACAGATTCGGCTCGAGCGGCGGAACATCGGCAACGGTCGATGCCGGAACGAACCTGACCATTACCGGGCTGACCACGAGCAGCAGCACGGCCACCATCACCGCGCCCACGGTTACCGCGGGTGAATCGTTAGCCACCTATGCGGCGGCCCTCACAACCGCGTTGTCAGATGCGGGCATCGCCGGCGTGATGGTCTCGTCCACTGCCGGCGGCCAGTTGTCCATCACCGGCGCCAATATATCGACTTCCGGCAGCGTAATCCAGGATGCCATGGCGTCTGCCAACGCCATCGGCACGTTGATCTTCAACTCCAGCGGCAACCTGGTTAGCCCGGCCGCGGATATAAGCGGCATCACCATTACCGGGCTCTCCGACGGAGCGGCCAACCTGGCCCTGACGTGGAAGATTCTGGGTACGAGCGGCACGGCCACCATCAGCCAGGAGGACTCAGCCTCCGCGCTTTCCGCGGCTCCCGCAAACGGTTACGCCACCGGCGTGTACCAGGGCTTCACCATCGGCTCCAACGGCACCGTCACGGCCTCCTACTCCAACGGCCAGACGCAGGCCGTGGGGCAACTGGCGCTGGCCAACGTGACCAACTTGCAGGGATTGGCGCTCCAGGGCAACGGCGACTATGCAACCACGCAGGCCAGCGGCGCGGCATCGATCGGCGCCTCGGGAACAGGCGGACTGGGCGCCATCGAGGATTCGTCGCTGGAAGAGTCCAACGTGAACATCTCAGCCGAGTTCTCTGACCTGATCATCGCCCAGCGCGCCTTCGAGGCCAACGCCAAGTCGATTACCACCTTTGACACTGTAACCCAGGACACCATTAACATGGTCCACTAGATCCATCCTACAGCCTGATCGATTAGAAATCAGAGTGCCCCACCCCGTGCGCGGTTCATGCGCCGGCGGTGGGGCACTCTGCATTGGCAGCAAAAAACAGCAGCCTGCTCCGGAGAATTCTCTGCTAGTATTGTTTCGCACTCATGTTGATTAGATTTATTAGCTTCTCGATCTTGCTAGCCGCCCTATGTGGCACAGCCTGCGCTTCTACGGAACAGTGGATCGAGGTACGCGGTTCCCATTTCACAGTTCTCACCGACTCGAACGAGAAGCAAGCCCGCCACATTATGGATCAGTTTGAACGGATGCGTTGGCTGTTTCAAACCATGTTTCCCAAGGCCAATGTCGATCCGGCACTGCCCATCGTTGTGGTCGCGGCCGGGAACGAAAAGAGCTTTCAGGCACTGGAGCCGGCAGCCTATCCGGCAAGGGGACAGTTATGGCTCGGCGGACTCTTTTTGAGAACGCCGGACAAGTATTATGTGCTGTTGCGCCTGGGTGCTGAGGAAGAACACCCATTTGCCACGGTCTATCACGAGTACACGCACCTCGAATTCAGCGGCGACAGCGAGTGGATGCCGCTCTGGCTGAACGAAGGGACGGCAGAATTCATTCAAAATACGGAATTTAGCGGCAAGAATGTGCAGATTGGGGAGCCCAGCGGCGATGACATACTTTATCTGCGGCGGCAACACCAGCTCATACCGCTGCCGGTGTTGTTCAAGGTGGATTACAATTCGCCGTACTATCATGAGGAGCAGAAAGGCTCGGTTTTCTATGCCGAATCGTGGGCGTTGATCCACTATCTCACCATTACTGACAAGGAGAAGGGTACGGATAAAGTCGGCAATTACTCTGCACTCCTAATGCAGCATGAGGATCCCGTGGCGGCGGCAGAGAAGGCGTTCGGAGACCTGAAAAAGCTGCAATTTGAGCTGGAAGACTATATTCGGGATGGCCATTACAAGCATTTAGTCTTGTCGAGCGCCGCCGCGCCCATCGATGAATCGTCTTTCAAAGTCAAGATTCTGACCCAAACCGAGTCGGATGCCGCCCGCGCGGACGTTCTGGCAAGTGTCCAGCGCGTCCAGGAGGCGCGGGACCTGTTGAGTGAGGTGCTCAAAGCCGATCCGAACAACGTGCAGGCGCACGAGACCATGGGATCCATCGAGTTTCGCAATGGACATTTAGACGTCGCGCGGAAGTGGTATGAAGATGCGGTCAAGCTGGACCCACAGGACTATCTTGCGCACTATTACTTCGCCGCATTGTCCATAGGGCAACGGGATTCGGAAATGGACAAGGAGATTGAAGCCAGTTTGCAGACCGCCATCCGGCTGAATCCGCGTTTTGCCCCGGCTTACGATCGATTGGCGACATTCTATGAAAGTCGGCGCGAGAATCTGGATAAGGCGCACATGCTGAATGTGTATGCCGTTAACCTTGATCCTGGCAACCTGGGCTATCGCGTGAACGCGGCAAACGTGTTGATAGCCATGGAGCGGTATTCGGATGCGGAGAGGGTTCTGCAAGTCTCATTGAAGATGACAAAAAATCAAGGCGAAACCGCGATGGTGCAGAGCTACATTACGCGGCTTGAGCAGATTCAGGCGGCGCGTGAGCAACCCAACCTCAGCACAACCGCGCAAGGAGATGTACAGGTACCGGAACAAGTGATTGCCGTTGATCAAGGTCTGAAGCATCCAACAGAGCCGACCGACGGGCCTAAGCATGAGGCTTTGGGCGTAATTCGGGGAGTTCAGTGCAGCTATCCCGCGGTGATTGAGTTCAAAGTGGAAAACGTGAAGAAGACAGTCTCCCTTTACAACAACAATTATTATGAGCTCGAATTTTCAGCGCTTGGGTTCACGCCGGAGGGTGATTTGAATCCGTGTAAAGGCATTGAAGGAATGAAGGCACGGGTGCAATACACAGAGAGCTCCGACAAGACAGTCGATGGACAGGCGATAGCAGTCGAACTCAGGAAATAAATTATAAGTTGCGCAGCGTTGTAACTGGACGGGGAACCTGCGATCAATTGCCTATGATCGTGCCCGAACCTCGATAAACAATCCTGTTCCCTCCGCCAGCACGGCGTTTTTTGCGTCGAGGATCCTGGCTTCGGTCCAATGTTTGCGTCCTTCGCCGCGGACCACGCGGCCCTCCAGGCGGATAGGCGCGCCTGAAGGGACAGGATGGCGGAAGTCGATCTCGATGCGGCGGGTCATGGTGGTGAAACCGCGAGCGCGGACGGCCTTGCTCATGGCTTCGTCCAGCAGCGTGGCTATGATGCCGCCGTGCAGGTACCCTGGGTGGCCATCAAAGGCTTCAGGAACCGTGGGCAGAGAGACTAGAGAACCATCCCCGGCGAGCAGGAACTCCAGGCGCAGTCCGGCAGGATTGGCGTGGCCGCAGCCAAAGCAGCGGTTCTGGGCCGTGTAGGCCATGGGCGTGAGATGCTCGGCCGCTTTGGTCATTTTTCCCCCTCAACCGCCCCGGCCAGCACATTCTGATATGTTTCCCGGTCCACGTTGCCTCCGGTCAAAATAATGCCGATCCGCTTGCCTTGCCGGCTCTCGTTCTCTTTGAGCGCGGCGGCCAGCGCGGCGGCTCCAGCGCCCTCGGCCAGGTTGTGTGTGTCCTGGTAGTAGATGCGCATGGCCTGGGCGATCTCAGCGTCGCTTACCTCGACGATGCGGGCGGCATTGTTCCAGATGATCTCCATGGCCTGGGGATTGGGAGTGCGACAGGCCAGGCCGTCGGCGATCACGGTCCGCGCCGGAGCCTCGACGATCCTGCGCTGGTTAAAACTGAGCGAGTAGGATGGAGCCTCGGCGGCTACCACACCCACAATCTCCGTCGCCAGTCCCAGGGCGTTGCGCACAGCCGAGACTCCGCAGATGGAAGAGCCCAGGCCGATGGGCACATAGACCGCATCCAGGGGCGGCGCTGCCTGAAAGAGCTCCAGCGCGTAGGTCGCCGTGCCCATTACCAGCCGCTCGTGGAAGGAGTCGACCATGGCGTAACCGCGCTCCACCGCGAGCGTTCCGGCAAACTCCAGCGATTCCTGAAAGTCCTGGCCGTGTTCGACCAGTTCGACGCCCTGGGCCAGCATGGCGCGATTCTTCTCCTTGCTGTTGCCGAAGGGAACGACGATCACTGCCTTCAAACCTAGCAGCCGCACGGCCATGCCCACGCCCTGGCCGTGATTGCCGCGGGTGGCCGCCACCACGCCCTTGAGATCCGGCTGCGTCTGCTTCAGCCAGTCCATATAGACCAGCGCCCCGCGCAGCTTGAAAGCGCCCACCGGAGTGTGGTTCTCGTGCTTGATCCAGGCCTCCGCCGCAAGGCGCTGATTGATGAGCGGCCACGTGTACTGCGGCGTGGGCGACATGTGGCGATAGACCACGGTCTGAGCGTCGTGAATCCGGTCCAGAGACGGAAGCTGCATAGCTCCAGCATAACGAAAGTAGCGAGTGTGACTTCGCGTGTGCTGAACAATGGTAGAATATTAATCGTGAGATGGTAGAAACGAGGTTTCCATGAGCATGAACATTAAAAACGACGAAACTCACAAACTTGTTCGTGAACTGGCAAGTCTCACTGGCGAAAGCATGACCACGGCTATCCGAGTAGCCGTGCGCGAGCGGATTGAGCGTGTAGAAATTAAAAAGAATGTTGGACTTGCGGACAGACTGCTCGCGATTGCGAAAGCGGCGGCTCCTCTTTGGCGGGAACCATATCGCTCCACCGAGCATGGAGAGCTGCTTTACGGCGAGGATGGGTTGCCCAAGTGATTCTAGATACCTCGGCAATCGTCGCAATTCTGCAATATGAACCGGAGGCGGCAGCATTTGCCCGGGCCGTTGAAGACAACCGCTCGGTGCGGATCTCGGCGGCAACGTGGCTTGAGTCAGCCCTCGTTGTCGACGGCAATCGCAGCCCCGCGCTCAGCCGTCGCTTCAATGATTTTTTGCGCGAAGCAGGCGTCGAGATCGAGCCGGTCACAGCCCGGCAGGCGGAGTTGGCTCGGGAAGCCTACCGTGCCTTTGGACGCGGCAGCGGCCACCCTGCTCACCTTAACTTTGGAGATTGCTTTGCCTATGCGCTTGCCATGGAGAGGGACGAGGCACTTCTGTTTAAAGGCAAAGACTTTGCAAGCACGGATGTTCGACGTGTGGGGATGGCCTAGCGGATTACCCCCGCACTGCGGCTAGCCCCTATTCACTCTACTGCGGGGCCAAAATTCCAGCCTGGTTGGAAGACTCCGCGAAAAACCGCGCAGACTTTCTCTACTCCACCGCATCGAACCAAATGGAGGAATTTCAGAACATGATGGACCGCCGTACTGCGATTAAGAATCTTGGCGGCGCGGCAAGCACGCTGCTTATCGCTTCAACCCTGCGTGCCGAGGGATTCGGCCAAACCCCTGCCGTAACCCCGCCCCCGCCGCCCACCGGACCTTTCAAGCTGCCGACGCTGCCATACGCCTATGACGCGCTGGAGCCCAGCTTCGACACCGAGACCATGCATCTGCACCACGACAAGCACCACCAGGCCTACGTGAACAACCTCAACGTAGCGGTAGCCGCGCATCCTGAACTGGCAGGCAAGACCGTTGAGGAACTGATCTCCAACCTGGACGCCATACCTGAAGCCGCCCGCACCGCCGTCCGCAACCAGGGCGGAGGCCACGCCAACCACTCCTTCTGGTGGCCTACGCTGGGCAAAGGCGGAGCGGCGCCCACCGGCGAGCTGGCCAAGGCCATCGACGCCAAATTCGGCTCGCTCTCCAACTTCCAGGACAAGCTGACTGCGGCGGCCATGAGCGTCTTTGGCAGCGGCTGGGCGTGGCTGGTGAAGTTGCCCGACGGGACGGTGGCGCTCGAAACCACGCCCAACCAGGACAGCCCGCTCTCCGTGGGGCATAAGCCGGTGCTGGCCGTGGACGTGTGGGAGCATGCCTATTACCTCAAGTACCAGAACCGGCGCGCCGAATATGTGAAGGCATTCTTCCAGGTGCTCAACTGGGATTACGTGAGCGGGCAGTTCGCCCAGAAGTCGTAGGCGAAATGGGGTATCCATGGTCCGGCAGATAGCCGGCTGGACAGTTGTTTGCGCCGGGATGGCGGCCATCCTGGGCATAGGCCTGGCCGGCTGCCGCTCAGCACCCTCGCTCACTCCGCAAGAGGCGGAAGGAAAGCATCTTTACCAGGTTCGTTGCGCTCATTGCCACGAGGAGAACGACCTGGCGCTCCAGAAAGTACCGCCGGACCTGCACGGCATCTTTGACCGCAAGACTCTGCCCAGCGGCGCTCCGGCCACAGACGCCGCCGTGCGGCAAAATGTGCTGGCAGGGAAGGGAATGATGCCCGCCTTCGCCGGCCGCTTTACCGGGAACCAGATAGCCGCGCTGCTGGCCTACCTGCACACCGGGCTGCGCTGAGGCGGAGTCGGGATTGACCGGCCATCGAGCCGGAAAACCCGCATCACGGTATACTAGAGATTGCCATGGCAACCGAAAAAACCTTCTATTTAGAGACCTTCGGATGCCAGATGAACGCCCATGACTCCGAAAAGGTGATTGGCACACTCCAGCGGCAGGGCTACCGGCAGGTGGAATCGGAAAAAGACGCCGGCCTGATCCTCTACAACACCTGTTCCATCCGCGACAAAGCGGAGCAGAAGGTCTTTCACCGCCTCAACGACTGGAAGAGCCTGCATAAGGCCGGCAAGCGCTTCGGCGTGCTGGGTTGCGTGGCCCAGCAGGAGGGCGAAAAGATCTTCGAGCGGGCGCCGTACGTTTCGCTGGTCTCGGGATCGGCCTCCTACCGCAAGCTGCCGGAGATGCTCACCCGCCTGGAAGCGGGCGAGTCGCACATTACCGGCCTCGACGACCGCCAGACGGATGAGACTTTCGAGACCGAGTTCACCGCCCGCCAGAGCCCCTACCGCGGCTACATCACCATCATCGAAGGCTGCGACAAGTTCTGCGCCTACTGCGTGGTGCCGTACACGCGCGGCAAAGAGCGCAGCCGCACTTCCTCGTCGGTTCTGGACGAGGCGCGCCGCATCGCCGACCTGGGCTACACCGAGATTCAACTGCTGGGCCAGAATGTGAACAGCTACCGCGACCCGGAAGGGAAGCGGAGCTTCGCTGAATTGCTGGCGGCGGTGGGACAGGTGGACGGCATCCGCCGCGTGCGCTTCATGACCAGCCACCCGCGCGACTTTACCCGCGACATCGTGGAGGCCATCGACGCCGTGCCCACGCTCTGCGACCACGTGCATCTGCCCGTGCAGTCGGGCTCCGCGCGGATACTCAGGCTGATGGCGCGGGAATATACCCCGGAGTGGTACCTGGAGCGGATTGGCTGGATCAAGGCCGCGCGCCGTCCCATCTCCATCTCCACAGACATCATCGTGGGTTTCCCCGGCGAAACCCTGGACGACTTCATCCAGACCATGGACCTTCTGGCCCAGGTCGAGTACGATTGCGTCTTCGGCTTCAAGTACTCGGCGCGGCCCAACACGCCGGCGCTGACCATGATCGATTCCATCCCCGACGCCGAAAAGGCGGCCCGGCTTCAAGTGCTGCTTGACCGCCAGCGCGAGATTCAAAGAGTCAATTATGCCAAACATTTAGGGCAGATCATGGAAGTGATGGTCGAAGGACTGAATCAGGCGCGCGGGCAGATTGTGGGCCGCAGCAGCCAGAACAAGCCGGTCAATTTTACCTGCGCGCAACCCATCGCCCCGGTGCCCGGCAGCTACCTGCAGGTAAAAATCACCGCGACGCATCCGAACAGTCTGGTGGGCGAGAGCGTCTAACAAAGAAGCAGACGCAGCAGTGGGCGGGGAAGGAAGTCATGGATATCGAGGTGAGAATACGCGGGTTGATGATGGACCCGGCCACCAATATGCCCATCGTGGTGCTCAAGGACGTGGCTTCAGACGCGGTGATGCCCATCTGGGTAGGCATCTTTGAGGCCAATGCCATCGCCATCGAGATAGAGAAGTTGGCTGCTACGCGTCCCATGACCCATGACCTGACCAGAAATATCATGCGGCACTTGAACGCTCAACTGGAACGCATTGTAATAACGGGACTTAAAGACGACACCTTCTTTGCTGCGCTGTGGCTGCGGCAGGGGGATGAGCCGCTGACCATCGACGCCCGGCCCTCGGATGCCATCGCCCTTGCGCTGCGCACAGATTGCCCCATCTATGTTTCAGAACAAGTGATGCAGACGGCCAGACTGAACACCTCCGGCCCGCCTGAAGGCCCCACCGCCGAGCAGTTGCGCGGCTGGCTGGAAGGGTTGAACGACGAGGATCTTGGCCGCTACAAAATGTAGCGAGTGCCACATGCTTTTGGGGCAGGGGATTCTGTTCAGAGATCAACGAACTGCGTATCGGATCATCCTTCGGTTAGGTATACAGAATATACGTTATCAGACATAGATACCAGCTTCAGGGTCAAAAACCGCCGTTCTTTTTGATTAGTCGTGTCTGAAAATCTGATTAATTGCCATAAGAATCAATAACATAGATCGTAGCTGGCTGGTATAATTATCTCAGAAGCTATTGAAAACACTGCGATAACTGGGAAAAAGTGATGC
>JBEKNO010000094.1:0-11145 GCA_049522735.1 Occallatibacter sp. | reverse complement strand
CGCGCCGCGTTTGGAAGGCCGGGGTGCAGGCCGGCCAGATGCTCTCTATGGCCGAGACTGATCTCGAAGCAATCACTGACGGCTTATTCCCCGAGCCCTTAAAATAGAACCATGTTTACCGGCATCATCGAACAGACGGGCACGCTGGTCAGCCTGAAGGACAGGGGCGGAGTGCGGCGGCTTACGGTCGAGGCTCCGGGCCTGGCGGGACGGCTGCGCGAGGGGGACTCGCTGGGAGTTTCCGGTGTTTGCCTGACGGCGCTGGACGTGGACCCCACCTTCTTCCACGCCGACCTGGCGCAGGAGACGCTGGACCGCACCTCGCTGGGGTCGCTTGCTCCGGGGGCCAAGGTAAACCTGGAGTTGCCTACCGCCGCCGGGAGCCCGCTGGGCGGCCACATCGTGCAGGGGCACGTGGACGGGACGGGGACACTGGCGGCCCTGGACCCGGTGGCGCCGGAATCGAGCCCGAACTTCGACAGGAAGACCACCGACTGGACCCTCAAGGTGCGGATTCCCGAAGATGTGCGCCCGTGGATGGTGCATAAGGGTTCGGTGGCCATCGAGGGGATCAGCCTGACCATTGCCGACTTCGACGGCGAGGAGATTACCATTGCGATCCTGCCTCTGACGTATTGGCGGACCAACCTGCACACGCTCAGCGCCGGCGCTCCGGTGAACGTGGAAGCCGATGTGCTGGTGAAACTGGCCCTTGCCCAGATGCAGGCCAGGAAGAAGCCGGAGCTGGAGCTGACCGCGGACGGGCTGGTGGCAAACGGGTATTGACGATTTGCGCAATCAAGAGCAAAGTTGTTGCGGACGGGAATATGATCTGCGCAAAGTGCGGTGAAGAGATGCGGCTGACGGAGAAGGATACCTCCTCCGGGCACGATATCCGCTTTACGGCTTTGCCGGAAGCTTCGGCGGGTCGGTCACATACTCGTCGCCTGTGCGGGCGAGGATTTGGGCGCGGCGGTCGGTCAATAACTTCATCCTGTTTGTGACTTCGATGAACTTCTTTTTCTGCTCGGCGGCGAGCGGGGCGTCCGCAGCGCTCAGCTTAGTCAGTTCGTCGAGCCGCGCCTGGAGGAGCGGCATCTCGCGGTCGATCAGGAGGGGGCGAATGATGGTGTTTTTGGCGCGGCCCACGGCCAGCTCGTTGCGGTTGTTTTCGCCCCATACGGGCAGAATCCCCACGTGGCCCAGTTCGACGCGCACGCCAGCCGGGCCGTAATCCTTGCGCACGGCGGAAAACAGGCCGATGATCGAGTCGCGCGGGTCGCCGCTCTTGTCCGGCATGAGGCCGTCGACGTAGGTGCGCGACTGGTTGGTGAGAAAATTGCCCAGCGAATAGAAGATGACCGCGTTGCGGCCGTCCTGAGTGCGATAGGTCTCCACCGGCTGCAGGACGTGGGGGTGGTGGCCGACGATCACCGATGCCCCGGCCTCCAGCATCTTGTGCGCCGTCTCCACGTCTTCCGGCCTGGGCGCGGGCGCGTACTCGATGCCCCAGTGAATAGAGACCACCAGCAGATCGCACTTGCCGCGCGCCTGTTTGATGGCTTCGAGCACTCCCGCCTCGTCCATTCCCGGCGCGCCGCCGGACTCGCCCCCCGCCGAATCTTGATAGGGGAAGAAGTTCACGTGCGGAAGGTCGTCCTTGTCGGGGTTGCGGTTGCCGTTAAGCCAGCGCGTCATGCCCAGCCAGCCCACCTTGATGCCGTTGGCTTCAACGACGACCGGCTGCCAGGCTTGCTGGGCCGTATCGCCGGAGCCTACGAAGAGCAGGCCCTGGTCGCGCAGATGCTCGCGGCTTTCGGCAAATCCGGCCCAGCCCTGGTCCATGACGTGGTTGTTGGCGAAGGAGACGATCTTGATGCCGTTGGCCTTGAGGCCGTCGAGCAGGGCAACGGGCGCGTCGAACATGAAGGGCTTGGAACCGTGCGAGTGGGCCGGGGCTACCGGGGTTTCGAGGTTGACGAAGCCGAAGTCGGCCTTCTCAAAGACGTCACTCACGCCGGAGAAAAGCGCTCCCCAGCCCTGGGAGTTGGTGGGGTCTGCGCCGGCAGCCGCGGCGGCGGCGGCGCGCACCGGCTCGTGGGGGATTACGTCGCCGGCCACGGCAAAACTTACCTGAGCCAGTTCGTGCGGATAGGGAACGACGACCGCGACCAGCCTGCTTCCGCATGAGCTTGTCAGCAGGATCGCGGAAACAGCCGCCACGGCAAGCAGCAAGACGCCGCCGGCCAGGCGCCAATGCCTGCGCAGGGCGGGAACGAGCCTGGCGCCGAATCCCGGACCAAACCGCCTTCCCTGCATCGCGAAATCCATTGGCTGCACCAATCCTGACCCCTCTTTTCCATAACAAACGGGACGCAATCAGGATACATGGATAACGGAGGCTCAATGAATGGCGGGCGATTTGAGGTTTGTGGTTTCCCACCCTTTCCGCAGAAAAAAGCGGAAAGGATGGGGCACGGTGTTTTTGGGGGGAACGAGCGCCTGGATTTGTGGGGGAGTGGAGGTCCGGCGGCATTGAGCGTTGCCACTGCCTTTCGCGTCTATCCGTTACTGGAACAGGCGGCCGAAGCTGGTACCCTGAATACTGATATAAAACCCCTGGAAAGGACGGAACCTCCGGTCCGGCGAGCAGAGCTATGGCAGAATTCGTCATCAAGTTGGCCGATGAGCGTGGGCGCGTGCAGGAGCAGGTGCAGACGGCGGCGACCGCCGAGGAGTTGCGCGCCCGCTTTACCCATGCCGGCTACCACGTCTTCAGCGTCCGCACCCGGGGCGGCTTTGGCGGGCTCAGGCGGGGCAAGGTCAAGCTGGAGCCGTTTCTCATCTTCAACCAGCAATTTCTGACCCTGGTCAAGGCCGGACTGCCCATTCTGGGCTCGTTGCAGATGCTCTCCAAGATTCAAAAGAACGCTCACCTGTCCAGCTCGCTGGATGACGTTTCAAACCGCATCAAGACCGGCGACTCGCTTTCCTACGCCTTCGAGGCGCAGAGCGGTTTTCCCGTCATGTACACCACCACCCTGCTGGCCGGGGAGCGCTCCGGCAACCTGCAGGAGGTTCTGGAGCGCTACGTCAGCTTCCAGAAGATCTCGCTCACCTTCCGCAAAAAGCTGACGGCTTCGCTCATCTATCCGTCGCTGTTGATGACGCTGGTGATCGGGCTGATGATCTTTCTGCTGGCGGTGGTGGTGCCGCAGTTTGCCGTGCTCTATGACCAGATGGGCTCCAAGCTGCCGTCGATGACCGTCGGCCTGCTGACCTTCGGCAAGTGGCTCAACCACAACTTCATCTGGATTTTCCTGATCGCGCTGGGCATTGCCGCCGGGATTTACCGCTTCTCCATCACGGAGCGGGGCCGGGATTATATCGACAGTTTCCGCGTGGGGCTGCCCGTCTTTGGAAAAATCTGGCTTAAGTACCAGGTGGCGCTGTTTGCGCGCACGCTCTCCACGATGCTGACCGGAGGCCTGCCGCTGGTGCCGTCGCTGGAGACGGCGGCCCGTTCCATTTCCTCGCGGCGGGTTTCGAGGGCGGTCTTCGAGTCCATCGGCACGGTGCGCGAGGGCAAGAGCCTGGCCGAATCGCTCACAAATACCAAGATTTTTCCCGGCCTGGCCACGGAGATGATCACCGTGGGCGAACAGACCGGCGCGTTGCCGCAGATGCTCAACTCAGTGGCCGAATTCTTTGAGGAAGACGTGGCCACCGCGCTGACCGCCGCGCTGGCGCTGATCGAGCCGGCCATTCTGATCGTCATGGGCGTGGTGGTGGTCTTCATTCTCATCTCGCTTTACCTGCCCATTTTCTCGCTGGGACAGGCCGGCGGGAGTGGGGGGTAATCCGCCATGGCCAACGCAACTACCATTCCGCTGCCCGCCCCGCTGCCCACCGGCCCGCTGCCTACGGGCCAGGATGAACGGGCCCAGGCTGAAGCGCTGGCCAAGCGCTATCACGCCGAGTTTGTGGACTTGAAGAACTTCAAGATTCAGCACGAACTGCTGCGCACGGTCCCGGTGGAACTGATGTTCCGCTACAACTTCGTGCCCATCGAACAGCAACTGGATGCGCTGGTGATCGCGGTCAGCGACCCCTCGCGGCTGATGGTGCTGGACGAGATCGCCGGGCTGCTGGCGCACCGCATCATTGCGCGCGTGGCCACCCTCTCGCAGATCACCGACCTGCTGAAGAAGACCGAGCAGTCGCAGCGCGTTCTGGACGAAGCCAGCGAGGGACTCACCTTCGACGTGCTCACCGGCGAGGACTCGAGCGACGAGAACATCTCCATCGAGAAGCTGACCAGCGAAGAGGATATCAGCCCCATCATCCGGCTGGTGGATACCACCATCTTCACCGCCCTGGAGCGGCGCGCTTCGGACATTCACATCGAGACCAACGATGATTCCGTAGTGGTGAAGTACCGCATCGACGGCGTGCTGCAGGCGGCCATGGCGCCCATCGCCCGCGAGCACCACTCCACCATCCTGGGCCGCATCAAGATCATGAGCGAACTGGACATTGCCGAGCGGCGCGTTCCCCAGGACGGCCGCTTCAGGGTTCGCTACAAGAACCGGCTCATCGACTTCCGCGTCTCCATCATGCCCACCATCCATGGCGAGAATGCCGTGCTGCGCGTGCTGGACAAGGAGTCAATGAGCGAAAAATTCCACCACCTGACGCTGGACGTGGTGGGCTTCGCCGATGAGGATCTGAAGCGCTTCCGCCGCTATATCCGCGAGCCTTACGGCA
Source organism: Occallatibacter sp. (assembly GCA_049522735.1). Taxonomy (GTDB): domain Bacteria; phylum Acidobacteriota; class Terriglobia; order Terriglobales; family Acidobacteriaceae; genus Telmatobacter. Next base: position 6,378 of record JBEKNO010000094.1, on the reverse strand, counting down.
TGGTGCTGGTCACCGGCCCCACCGGCTCGGGCAAGACCACCACCCTCTACGCGGCGCTGAACGAGATCAAGAGCGACGAGGACAAGATCATCACCATCGAGGATCCGGTGGAGTACCAGATACGCGGCATCACCCAGATTCCGGTCAACGAGAAGAAGGGCCTGACCTTTGCGCGCGGGCTAAGATCGATTTTGCGCCACGACCCGGACAAGATTCTGGTGGGCGAAATCCGCGACAACGAGACGGCGCAGATCGCCATCAACTCCGCGCTGACCGGGCACCTGGTTTTCACCACCGTTCACGCCAACAACGTGGTGGACGTGCTGGGCCGTTTTATCAACATGGGCGTGGAGGCCTACAACTTCGTTTCCGCGCTCAACTGCATCCTGGCCCAGCGGCTGGTGCGCACCAATTGCGAGTTTTGCACGCACACCGTCTACTATGACGACGACACTCTGCGGGCCAACGGCATGGACCCCAAGAAGTGGCACGGCTTCGCATTCCGCGAGGGCGCCGGCTGCATGGAGTGCGGGGGGACCGGCTACCGCGGCCGTACTGCCATCCACGAACTGCTGGACCTGACCGATCCCATCCGCGAAATTATTCTGGAAAAGAAACCCACCTCCGAAATTCGCAAGCTGGCCCAGAAGGAGGGCATGACCTTTCTGCGCGAATCGGCGCTGGAGCGCATCCGCCGCGGCCTGACGACGCTCAAGGAGATCAACAAGGTCACATTCATCGAGGCTTCAAGATAGTGAATTCGATCCTGCACAAAGCCAGACTCGGCGCCCAGCCCGGCGGGCGTCCGCCGGCGGCGGTGGAAGTTTCGCCGGAGGGGGTACTGGCAGCCGCATTGCCGGGGCCGGGGCAGCCTCCGGTCTACGCATTTTTGCCGCTCGCGGCCGGCGCGCTGGCGCCGGGCATCGGCGAGCCGAACCTGAGAGCGACGGAGGCCATTGTAAGCGCCATTCGCTCGGCTCTCGGCCAGGTATCGCCGCGCACCCACGCCGTGACCCTGATTTTGCCCGACACGGTGGTCCGCGTCTTTGTGCTGGACTTCGATTCACTGCCCAGCAAGACCGCTGAAGCCAACTCCGTGCTGCGCTTCCGCCTGCGCAAGATGGTCCCCTTCGAGGTGGAGCACGCCGGATTGAGCTACCAGGTGCTGATGGAGAGCAAGACGGAGTGCAAAGTTCTGGCCGCCGTCATACCCGGCCCCATCCTGGCCGAATATGAGGCCGCGGTGCGCGCCGCCGGTTACGAACCCGGCGCGGTGCTGCCGTCGGGGCTGGCGGCTTTGGAAGTGGTGAACTCCATTGGGACCATAGAGGCGATGGAGGCGGTGCTGATTGCCAACCTGAGCTCCCTGGCGCTCACAACATCCATTACCAACGGCCAGGATCTGCTGCTGTATCGCACCCTCGACCTGCCGGAGGATCCCGAGCAGCGCCTGGACGAGGTGCGGCGCGGCATCGCCGTGGCCGCCGCCTACTATGAGGACAAGCTGCAACTGAGACCGCGCCAGTTGTACTTTGCCGGGGCCGGCGGGGCCTACGATTTTGGCCGCTGGATCGACGATCCGGAACTGACGGTGGCCGATCTGGCGCCCCAGCCCGAAATTGGAGCGACTACAACGCTTCCCAAGAGCATTGCCGGCGTGGCCGGCGCACTGGCGGGGGTGAGTTAGGGCCATGCGCATCACTCTCAATCTCGCAACCCGCCCCTTCGCGGACCTGGGACCGGCCATCAAGCGCCTGCGCATCGCGATGGCGGTGCTGGCCGTGGCGGCTATCGGCCTGGGCCTGGGGCTGCGCGCCTTCCACCAGAAGGCCGAGGAAGCCCGCGCCCGCGACCATTCGCTCGACGGCCAAATCGCCCGCATCACCCAGGAACGGCAGGGATACCAGGACATGATGCGGCAGCCGGCCAACGTCCAGTTGCTGGACCAGGCCGAAGCGCTCAACCGTCTCTTCGATGAGAAGTCTTTCTCCTGGACGCTGGCCATGGAGGATCTGGAAACCGTTCTGCCGGGCGGCGTGCAGGTCTCCACCATCGAGCCGGTGCGCGCCAAGGACGGCCACATCACCCTGCATCTGCGCGTGGCCGGCCCCCGCGACCGCGCCGTCGAGCTGGTGAGTAATCTGGAGCACTCCAAACGCTTTCTTTTGCCCCGCATCGTGGGTGAAAACTCCGAGTCCTCCGGGGGCCCCAACCAGCGGTTGGAACCGGTGAGCGCTTCGAACCGCGTCAACTTCGATTTGCTGGCCGAGTACAATCCAGCCTTGCCCGGAGAACGCAAGGCGGCCAAAAAGCCATCTTCGGCCAGCGAAAATGCCGGCAGCCTGCCTGCGTCCGCGCCGGGCGCAGCCCATTCGCTTCCCGTTTCTGCGCCGGGCGCGGTTCATCCACTACCCGCACCCGCGCCGGGCGCTGCCCATCCGCAGCCCGCTCCCGCTTTGAACCCGATCCCGCAGCCCATGCAACCGTTCAATACCGGCCCACTCCAGCGCAAACCCTTCGGGCCCTTGTCGACTCGGAACATGAGAAAGCCCTCGCCTAATCCGAATCCAGGCAATGCAGCGCCGGGAGGCCCGCAATGAGCAACGGTCCGTCCTCCCTGTGGCGCGAGCGCCTGACCTCCCCGCTTACCTGGCACTTTGCCGGGTTCGCCGTACTGCTTGTGCTGGTCATTGTATTGGGAGTCCGGTTCGGCCTGGACTGGGCCGCCACCAACGGCCGCTCCACCGATGCCCTGGCCGGCAAGCAGGTTGAGCTGAAGGCTTTGGACCTGCAAACCGCTCCCCTGCGCGGCCTGGACAAGCGCGTGGAAGAGTCCCGCTTCCAGATTCGCGCCTTCTATGACAAGCGCGTCCCAGCCAACTACTCCTCCATAGCAACCAGGATTGGCAAGTTGCAGGTCAATTCAGGGGTGCGGCTCTCCAGGGTCCAGTACACGCCTGGCCCCTCCGGCTCCAATCTGACTGAAATCTCCATGGACGCCGGCATCAGCGGCGCCTATCCCCAGATCATGCGCTTTGTGAACAGCCTGGAACGCAACCAGACCTTTTTTGTCATCCGGGCAATGGCCCTGGCCGGACAGCAGGGAGGGCAGGTGAACCTGCGGCTGCGGGTCTCCACCTGGCTGCGTCCGGCCGATGCGGCGGCCAGCGGTTTGCCACCGACGCCGACGCCGGGGCAGGGTGAGCCAACGACCACCCCACCCGCGACCGGAAAGGAGGGCGAATAGCCATGGCCCTCCGTCTGGGAACGGAAAACAAGCGCCAGGTGTATATAGTCGCCGCGCTGTTTGCGGTGATACTGGTGATCGGCGGCTGGGAACTGTTTGGCTTCTCCGGAGGCTCTTCCACGCCGCCCCGGCCTATCCCGGCGCAACCCGCACCCGCAGGAACCAAAGCCCATGCGGCAGCGGGAACTGCGCCCGCTGACCAGAATCCACAAGGGGCGGAGGCAGAAAAGCTGACCAACGCCGGCCTCGACCCCACAGTGCACTTCGACAAGCTGGCGGGGAGCGAAGAAGTGGAATACGCCGGCACGGGCAGGAACATCTTTTCCGCCGAATCCGCGCCCATGCAGATCGAAAACCCGGTAAAAGGCCCTCGCGAAAGCCAGCCAGCCGCAAACGCGGCGCCGGCAGCGCCAGCAGCTTACGTGCCGCCCCAGCCGCCGGCCATCGATCTGAAGTACTTCGGCTATACTCAGGCCGGGGACAAGACGCTCAAAGCTTTTTTCACCCATGGGGAAGACGTCTTCATGGCCAGGAGCGGCGAGATAGTGGATCATCGCTATAAGGTGGGCGCCATCCTGCCGGCCAGCGTCGAGGTCACCGATCTGGGCTACAACAACACGCAAAAGCTGCCGCTGCAGGCAAACTGAAAGCGCCTTCCGCAATGATGAAGCTCACCCCAACCCGCCGCCCCCACCCCTCAGAAGAGGGCTACATTCTGGTTGCGGTCATCTTTTTGCTGGCGCTTCTCATCATCTCCCTGGCCATTGCCGCGCCCAGCATCAAGAAAGATATTCAGCGCGACCGGGATCTCGAGACCATGCACCGCGGCAAGCAGTACATGCGCGCCGTCAGGCTCTACTACAAGAAGTTCGGCACCTATCCTCCCAGCGCTGGCGCGCTGATCAAGCCCACCAACAATATCCGCTTTCTGCGCAAGAAGTATATCGACCCCACCACCGGGAAAGACGAGTGGAAGCCCATCCGGTTCGGCCAGAACAAGGCGCCGACGGCGCTGGGGTTCTTCGGACAGCCGATGGCCGGCTCGATGATGGGAGGAATGGGGATGAACTGCGGCATCAACGGGCTCAACACATCCGGACCCGGCTCCTCCGGACTCAATTCAAGTTCCATGTTCGGCTCTTCCGGTTCCAGCTTCGGCTCCTCCAGTTCCAGTTTCGGCTCCAGCTTTGGCTCCTCCGGTTCCAGCTCTGGCTCAAGCACCCCGATTGGCGGATCCGGATGTCCCCCCGATGCCACAGGCGCAAGCGGCAGTTCCGGCGATACCTCCGGCCCAGGCGACAATGCCAACGATACCTCCGGCACATCCGGCAATTCCACCGATACTTCCAGCAACACAGGCGGCTCAGGCGGCACGGACTCGAATGCCACCAGCGGCAGTTCAGCCTTTGGATCGGGCACGGGGACGACAGGACAGACTTTTGGCGGTGGGGGCATCATCGGCTTCTCACCCAGCAGCCCCCAAAAGTCCATCCTGGTCTACAAGAAGAAGAATCACTACAATGAATGGGAGTTTGTCTACGACCCGATTGTCGACCAGGTGCAGATCCCAGGCGGCGGGGGAAACACCGGCCTACCGACTAGCGGCACAACCCCAGGCCTCGGCAACAGCCCAGGCCTCGGCAACAACCCAGGCTTCGGCAACAGCCCAGGCTTCGGCAGTAGTCCGGGATTTGGCAGTTCGAGCGGTGGAAGCAACTCCGGAGGCAGTTCGTCCACACCTCCATAGTCCGCGCCGCAATAGATCAATCAAGCCCGGTCCATCTTTCGCACCTGCGCCCATACGCTGCAAGGCCCGTCTCCGCGAAGGAGACGGACCTTTAGTGCGCGCGCGCCAGATTTCAAGGCGGGCAGTTATACGCTGAAGGAGGAACCGCAGCCGCAGGTGCTCTTGACCTGGGGGTTCTCAAACTTGAAGCCGGCCGCCTCGAGGGTCTCCACGTAATCGACGGTGCAGCCGTTCAGGTACATCAACGAGGTAGCGTCCACAAAGACCTGCAAGTCGTCGAACTTGAAGACCTTGTCCATCATGCCGCTCTGGTTCTCGAAGGCCATGGAGTACTGGAAGCCGGAGCATCCGCCGCCCACCACGCCGATGCGCAGCCCCGCGGGCAGAGGATCCTGGGTGGCCATGATCTCGCGTACCTTGGCAATGGCCTGAGGAGTGAGGTGGAGGGGTGCTTTCTTCTCGGTTTCCTGCGCGGGTGCAGCGGTTGTGGTGGACATGGTATCTCCCGTAGGGTGAAATGCTTGCCGTACTCCGTAGGTGTACTGCTCCAACTGTACTGCGCCGGGGGCGGGGACACAAGCCCCATGGCGCCTTCATCTCATTGGATGCGCCCGGAGAGCGGAAAGTCGCAGGATCGGCGTCCCGTATCGGTCCGCCTCAAGCCCTATGCGGTGGGGGTGGAAAACCGGGTTTTTCCGGGCAAAAAACGGCTGTGATTTTTGTCACCACACAGCACCGCGATAAGGGCTATGATAGTCAACCGTCAGGCCCCTCTATCCACGAGACCGCGATTCCTCCACGGCCCCGCAGGTATCTGGGACCAGGAAGTTCTGGAGGTGGAGTATGAGTGGATTTGCTCTGATCATGTGGATAGCTTGGGGCGTACTGGTTCTGTTCCTGGCCGCCGTAAAAGTTTATGCATGGAGAGTGAACCGCGACGAGGACGACCAGATTGTTCTGGACGATGCGTTCAGTCACGTAAAGAACGAACAGGCTGAGATCATTGCAAACGTCAAAAAAATAGAGCCCGTGGTGCGGCTAGCCTTCTGGCTGGTTGTAGCTGGGACGCTGTTTGTAATCGGGTACTACATCTGGGACATGCTCGGCAATCTGCATCTCATCGACTAGAGCGGAAGCAGAGTTCACGTGCCCTTGTTAAGAATCTAGAAGGTGGCTTTTTCCTGAGGAAAAAGCCACTCAGCGGGCTTGCTTTCGGGGTACATCGACTCTGGTTCCGCTGTAGGCCGCCGCCCTTTTACTTGCTAGTTGATCCTGAAAAAGGCTATTTCAAGCGGACTGCATGGTCGTCAGCGCGCCGATGAAGCCCGATGGGGATAGAAACCGGCTCAGGATGGCGTAGATTTCGCGCATACAGCGGTGAGGA
>JBEKNO010000093.1:0-11161 GCA_049522735.1 Occallatibacter sp. | reverse complement strand
CTCGCCGCTGTATGCGCGAAATCTACGCCATCCTGAGCCGGTTTCTATCCCCATCGGGCTTCATCGGCGCGCTGACGACCATGCAGTCCGCTTGAAATAGCCTTTTTCAGGATCAACTAATTGCATTCACAGTCTTAGAGGTGCTTGCAATCAAGCGGAGCGATCAGGAGGCAAGAGATTACAGGGACGCACAAAACCGAGCATTCAACGAGATTGCGAATGGCTTGAGAGCTTCGATTAATAACAGTACCAAACAGTATGACTCAACAATTTCGCATTTAGATGACGTTCTCACCCAAACAGAGAAGGTCGATAAACTTGCCCAAAGGAGCCTGGAAAATATAACCGGCGGAGACTCCTACATAGCAGTGATTCCCGACGTAGCGTATAGCGGGAATGGAATTTCATTTTCAGTAACGAATCGAGGCAAAAGCATGCTGACGGGGGCTTCTGTCCTCATCACAACTCAAGGTGTTTTTTGGCCCGGTGTAAGAAGCCAGCTCCTGGACGCAGTAAGTAAGCGACTTGAATTGCCCACGCTGCATCCCGGCGAGAGAATGGTGATCGACAGACGCGTCGAGCTTCCTCCTGGTCGGCCAGAAGGCGATATAGAGTCAATTTTCGTGACGATTGGAGGCTCGAATTTTTCAACCGAGGAATTCCTGGAATTCAGGAGAACGGGCAAAGACCTAAAGAGCGAATATGCTTGGCAGTACAAGTACCAAATTGTCCGGATCCTCCCTTATCGACTTTATAAACTCGGAGAGAAAGTGAGAAAAGATCCAATTCTTGAACAGACCGATTGGACTACGGAAAACGATCCAAAATTCCCAGTTCCTAAGCCGCAGTAAGCTTCTTATATTCCAAAACGGGTGCTTCAAGGAGCCTCATCAAAGTATCGCGGAATAGGTAAGGATTGGAACGATTGTTGAACCGGAAAGTCATTTCATCGAGGTAGGCGGCAAGATGCTTTGCGGACACATTATGCCATGTTCCCACTATCCCTCGTTTGAGCAGAGAGAAGACAGAAGTGGAAAGACTCAACCACGAATCAACAAAGTCTGCATAGCAGGAATACTCCTTGAGTCAAGGGGATAATCGTTACTTGTTCAGAGACTCCATAATACGTGCCGCGGATATTTCACTCGCCGCTGATCTCAAAGCCGTGCGATTGCTTTAGCACGCGATGGAAAAGCATGACCAGCGGTATGCAGAGCAGCGAGAGATAACCCAGCAGGCGGAAGTTATCGGCATAAGCCATCAGAGAGGACTGTTGCTGGATGCTGCGGTAAAGCGCGCCCATGGCCTCTCGATGCGCGGTGTAGCCATCGGATCCGCCCACGGCGAAATGCCTCTGCAGGCCCTGCAGTACCCCCATTGTGGCGGGGTTTCCCGCCGTGAGGTTGGCCGCCAGGTAATTTTGGTGGGTCTGGGAGCCGCGCACCAGCAGCGTGGTGACGCTGGCGATGCCGATGCTGCCTCCGATGTTGCGCATCAGGTTGTAGATGCCGGCCGCGTTGCCGATCTCCTCCTTGCGCAGGCGGCTCATAGTCATGGTGGTGAGGGGGACGAAGACGAAGCCTCCCGCAAAGCCGTTGATGAAATTGGGCATGGCCACGGACCACATCGATATCCCGAAATTGATGTGGCTCAGCAGGAAGGTGGAGTAGCCGAGTATGGCGAAGCCGCTGGCCACCAGCACGCGGCCGTCGACATAGTTGACCAGCACGCCCACCACCAGCATGGAAACAATGGAGCCCAGGCCGCGCGGGCTAACGGCCAGGCCGCTGTCCAGCGCGGGATATCCCATCAGGGTTTGCAAAAACAACGGCAATAAGGCCGTGATGGCATAGAGAACAGAGCCGTAGATACCCGTGATCAGCGTTCCCACGCCAAAATTGCGGTTGGCCAGCGCGCGCAGTTCCACAATCGGTTCCCGATGCGTGAATTCGCGGATCACAAAGCCTGCAAACGCGATCACGGAGACGGCGGTGATCCATCGTATCCAGCCGGTTTGAAACCAGTCCGCCTCCTGGCCCTTGTCCAGCAGTAACTGCAAGGCGCCCAGCCAGACGGCCATCATGCCAAAGCCGAGATAATCGATGGCGCCTCGAAAGGCCTGGCGAAGGTAGGGCGGGTCTTCAATGAACAGGTTGACCATGAAGAGGGCCAGGAAGCCCACGGGAAGATTGATGTAAAAGATCCAGCGCCAGGAATAGCTGTCGGTAATCCATCCGCCCAGCACCGGGCCAACCACCGGGGCCACCACAATCCCCATGCCATAGACGGCCATGGCCGTGCCGTGCCGGTGGGGCGGAAAGCTTTCCAGCAGGATGGACTGGGCGAGGGGCTGCATGCCGCCGCCGCCGATGCCTTGCAAAATCCGCGCCACGATCAGCATGGGCATGGTGATGGCCATTCCGCACAGCAACGACGCGGCGGTAAATACCAGGATGGAAATGATCAACAGGCGCTTGCGCCCTATGCGCCGCGCAATCCATCCCGCGGCGGGCAGCATGATGGCGTTGGAAACCAGGTAGCTGGTCAGTACCCAGGTCGATTCGTCCGTCGAAGCCGAGAGGTTGCCCGCGATATGCGGCAAGGCGACGTTGGCCACCGAGGAGTCGAGCACCACCATGAAGGTCGCCAGCATCACTGCTACCGCAACCATCCATGGATTCACCGAAGGCCGCCACTGGCTGTGGTCGGCCGGGGTGTTTTGCGGCTTGCCGCTGACCATTTAACCAGTTTATTAGCTGAGGCTGAGAGCCGATTGCGGCGGCCAAAAGATGCCGGTGCGGACACGATTTTAAGGCGGCCATCCGGTATGCCGTGGCCGCCTACGGATTGCCCCCTAGCCTCATGCTCAGCATCCACTCCGGCAGCGACAAATTTTCCATCTATCCCGCCATCCACGCGGCCATGGAGAAGTTCTCCACCGGCGTGCACTTGAAGACCGCCGGCGCCACCTGGCTGGAAGAAATCATCGGCCTCGCGGAAGCTGGAGGAGACGGCCTGGCGCTGGCCAAGGAGATTTACGCGGAGGCTTTTTCCCGCGCCGCCGAGCTGTGCGCGCCTTACGCCACGGTCATCGACATTGACCCGGCCAAACTGCCCGCCCCCGCGCAAGTGGCCCACTGGTCCTCAGCGCAATTCACCTCTGCCTTGCGCCACGATCCCGGTTCGCCGGCCTACAACCCCAGCCTGCGCCAGTTGCTTCACGTGGGATTCAAAGTCGCGGCCAGGATGGGCCGCCGCTACCTTGACCTGCTGGAAGCCAATGAGACTGTCATCGCCAAAAACGCAACCGAAAACCTCTTCGCGCGCCACATTGCCCCGGTCTTTCTTGGCCGGCGGGAGACGGCGGCCTCGTTAGAAGCCTGAGTTCCTGCGCAAAACGAGCCAGGCCAATCAGTCTATCCATCCGCGGCCGGCACCGAAGGCGGCGAGTGGCGCCGCACTCTCAGATTGTTGACCGCATAGTCGATAAACCGCGGCTCGAAATGCGGTACCTCCCCCATGAAGCGGCAGGTTGCCACCACCTGGTCGACGAGGAACCTGGGTTGATAGGCGGCCAGTTCGAGCCCTTTTTCTTTTGTGATCTTGTACACAATGGCTTCGATTAACTTGTTGGAAGAAGTCATTCCCTGCCGCGCGCACTCCTTCTCGAATATGCGCTTGAAAAGTTCCAGGCTGGGCGCCGCCACCTCGATTTTGTAGGGAAGGCGGCGCAGGAAGGCCGGGTCCATCATGTCTTCAGGCTCGAGGTTAGTGGAGAAGATCACCAACTCCTCGAAGGGGATGGTGAAGGTTTTGCCCGTATGCAGTTTGAGGTAGTCGAAGCGGTTCTCCAGCGGCACGATCCAGCGGTTGAGCAGGTTCTTGGCGGATACCATCTGGCGGCCGAAGTCGTCGATCACAAAACAGCCCCCCAACGCCTTCACATGGAGAGGGGCCTCGTAGTAATTCACCGTGGGGTCGAATCTGAGGTCGAGCATCTCCAGCGTCAGCTCGCCGCCGGTAAGGACAAAGGGCCGCCGGCAGGGGATCCAGCGCGCGTCGTATTCCTCGCTGCGCACGTAGGAGAAACTGTCTTCCTGGCTGGAGGGAGCGGAACTCAGCGGGACATGAATGCTGGGGTCGTAGACGCGAATGATCTGGCCCTCCACGACGACCGCGTAAGGCATGTAGATCACGTCGGTGAATACGTTTGCAAAGCTGATGGCGACGGAGGTTTTGCCATTGCCGGGCGAACCGTAGAGAAGTATGGCCCGGCCCGAATTCAGCGCCGGCCCGCTCTGTTCGATGATGCTGTCTTCGAAGGTCAGGTAGCCCAGGGAGTTGCGGATTCTGTCGAAGGTGACCAGTTCGTTGGTAGTCTTCTGCAGGTTCACCTGAGCGGTGAATTCCTCAATGGTGACGGGCGCGGGCCCGGCATATCGCGATTGATTGAGGGCGTCAAGCACCCAGCGCCGGCCCGCGTCGCTGATGGTGTAGCTCACGTCGCGCGGGTTGGCGGCGTCGCGCGATCCCAGGGCTTGCATCAGTTGGCGTTCAATGCCCATGCGCACCAATTCAGCCACGCAGTTATAAGGGAGCTTGATGGCGGCGGTGAACTGGCGGATGGTTTCAAGGTGTTCGGCGTAAATCAGCTTCATCAACAGGCTCAGCAGTTCAGTGCTGTCGATTTTGGTGGCCGCCAGGTCCGCGGGCTCCGCCGGCATGCGATAAATAAAGGCGTCCAGAACCTTCTGGTCGATGGCTCCGTTGGCTACCAGACGGTCGCCCAGGCGGCCGCCCAGTTCGGCCTGAAGGTCGAGCGCGCGCGTCACTTGTTCCAGGGTGACCAGCTTGGCCTCGACCAGCAGATCGCCCAATCGCAATCGTTCTTTGATGGCGCCCTCCTGTTGCGATTGGCTGGGGATTGACGCTGTCTTTCTCTCCCCTTACGGCCGCCAATCACAGATAACGAGATGAATTAATCGTATCAGGCTCATATAGATCCGAAAAACGATATTACGCTGTCAAGTTTGCAGCGGGCCGCGGCGATGGTGGGGCGGAGGGTCTCGATCGAGCTGGTTTAGAGTACTTTCATAGGTGCGTGTTCCCAAAGCCCACGTACAGGTGTGGGCTTTTGTATTTTTGGAGCTACTTCAACTTCATCTCGAAGGCCATTGGCAGCAACTCGCGGAAGGCCATGGTGCGCATTCCCTCCGCGGCGGGGAAGAGCACCGGCGCGTCGGGCAGGATGAATTCGGCCAGCATCTGGCGGCAGGCGCCGCAGGGAGGGCTGGGGGCATCGTTCAGGTTGGCGACGGCGACGGCCTGCACGCGAATTTCCGGTCCGAATCGGGAAACAGCTCGCACCAGGGCGGAACGCTCGGCGCAGATGGTGAGCCCGTAACTCACGTTCTCGACGTTGGTTCCGGTGACCACCTCGCCGTTGGCCAGCCGCAGGGCCGCGCCTACGCGGAAACCGGAGTAGGGCGAGTAAGAGTGGAGGGCGGCCTGGCGCGCTTCTTCGAAGAGCTTTTCGAGCTCCGGCCCGGTCGAGTTCGGATCGTTCATAGGGTCTCCAATCTGCTGGCAGCGTGAGAGTTGAGGCTAAAACATTTTCGCACCTGCTGTACACGGGGGCGGGGATTGTGCTTTCCCACCCTTGCGGCAATAAAAAACCGCAAGGATGGGGCACGGAGTTGAATGGGCTGACCCCTGATCCTTGTCCCCCGATCTCTGACCCCTCATCCCAATTTCCTATTCCCTGTTCCCTACTCCCTATTCCCTGTCCTCCTCAAGTTGAGCCCTTTCTTACCGATAAAAACCTTGGGTGTTTCCTGTGCCGGGGACTGTGACCCTGGCAGGGCGGATGAGTGGGCTCAATGGCAATGGATGAATTGACGAGAGAATTCCTGATCGAGAGCCAGGAAGGGCTGGACCGGATGGAGCGGTGCCTGACCAACCTGGAGGAGAAGCCCAACGATGCGGGGTTGCTGGCGGAGATCTTCCGGTCGGTGCACACCATCAAGGGGACGACGGGGTTTCTGGGCTTCAGGCGGCTGGAGAAGCTGGCGCACTCAGGCGAGAACCTGCTGGGCCTGCTTCGCGAGGGCAAGCTGGTCGCGGACCGTCCCACCATCACCGGACTGTTGCAACTGCTGGACGGTCTGCGCTCCATCCTGAAGTCCATTGAGACGCAGGACAGCGAGGGTGAGGGCGAGGATGAGGTGCTGATTGCGCGGCTGGTGGAATTGCAGGCTCCGGCGCAGGCGCCGGCCATGCAGCCGGTTCGCCAGAGGGCCAGCGTGCATCCGGCGGGCGCAGTTGCATATAAACCTAAACTCGCATACCCGGCCACGGCCGCACCACAGCTCTCCGCGTCTCCGCCAACCACACCGGTCCCGGTTGCGCGGTCCGCATCCGCCGTACCGGCGGCGGAGCCCAACGAAAATGTACAAGAGGCGCCCGCCGCGAAAGCGCCTGTGGAGGCGGACGCCGATGCCGCCAAGCCGCGCGGCCAGGGAACGGCAACAGGGACGGCGGCGGAAAGCACCTTGCGCGTGGACGTGACGCTGCTGAACCGCATGATGAACCTGGTGGGCGAACTGGTGCTGACCCGCAACCAGGTGCTGCAGGCCACCGCGGCCGATCCCAACATGACCATGCTCTCGCGCCGCCTGGACATGGTGACGGCGGACCTGCGCGAGAGCGTGATGAAGGCCCGCATGCAGCCGGTCTCACATATCTTTTCGAAGATGCCGCGCATCGTGCGCGACCTCTCGCAGTCGCTGGGACGCCGCGTCCGGCTGCAGGTGGAGGGCCAGGAGACGGAGCTGGACAAAAGCCTGCTGGAGGCCATCAAGGATCCATTGACTCATGCCGTTAGAAACTCGCTCGACCACGGCATCGAGCCTCCCGCGGAACGCCAGGCCGCGGGCAAGGAGCCCGAGGGAACGCTCAAGCTGCGGGCCAGCCACGAGGGCAGCCACGTGGTCATCGAAGTCTCCGACGACGGCGCCGGCATTAACGTGGAGAAGGTGCGCCGGAAGGCCATCGAGCGGGGCGTGATTTCAACGGAGCGCGCCGCGCAACTGGGCGAGCGCGAGCTGCTGCAACTGGTCTTCCTGCCCGGTCTCTCCACCGCCGCGGCCGTGACCAACGTGAGCGGCCGGGGAGTGGGGATGGACGTGGTCCGCACCAACGTGGAAAAAATCGGCGGCAAGGTGGAGATCGACTCTTGCACCGGCAAGGGAACCACGCTTCGCATGCGCATTCCGCTCACCCTGGCCATTATTCCCGCCCTCATCGTGCGCAGCATGAAACAGAGCTTTGCCTTGCCCCAGGGCGCGCTTCTGGAGCTGGTGCACGTTCCTCCGCGGCAGGCCGCCGCGGCCATCGAGTGGATGGAGGGCGCGCCGCTTTACCGGCTGCGCGGCAAGCTGCTGCCGCTGGTGTTTCTTGACCGGCTACTGATGCCTGCAGGCGAGCACGAGGCGGCTGCGGAGCGGGACAACTTTATCGCCGTTCTTGACGCCGATGGGCGCCGCTTCGGGCTGGTGATGGATGGGCTGGCCGATCCGGAGGAAATAGTGGTAAAGCCGCTCAGCGCGGTGCTCAAGGACATCGGCCTGTTTTCCGGAGCCACGGTGCTGGGCAACGCCGATCTGGCGCTGATCCTGGATCCCGGAGCCATCGCCATGAAGGCCGGGGTAACCATGAGCGGGGAAGAAGAGGCCGCGCATGCGGCCCATGATGGGGAGGACGGCGAAGCCGCCGGGAGGCTGGAATATCTGCTGGTGGAAGCCGCCGGACGCCAGGCCGCGGTGCCGCTGGCCGACGTGCTGCGCATCGAGCAGCTCCCGGCATCGCGCATCGAGTATATAGGTTGCCGGCCGGTGCTGAACTTTGAAGGGCAGTTGCTGCTGCTGGAGGATGCGGGCGGCGTGCTGGCCGCGGCCGGGGGCGATCCCGATGCCCAGATCATTGTGGTGGTCTGCCGCGAGGGCAGCCGCCACGTGGGCATCGCGGTTTCGCAGGTGCTGGATGTGGCCGCGGGCAGCGACCTGTTCGAAGCCGGCACCAGCCAGCGCGCCAGCGGGGTGACGCTGCTCAACCGTCGCGTTACCGGTTTGGTTGACCTGGGCGGCGTGGCGCCATTGCCGGTCCAGGAGCAAGCGCCCGGCGAATGGAGCCGGATGGAGGAGGCAGCCAGATGAGTTCGGCGGCGACTGCGAACAATCGCAGGAAAAAAGCGGCGGCGACGCTGGTGGAGATGTGCACGGTGCGCCTGGATACGTCGCTCTTCGGCGTGCCTATCGCCCACATTCTTGAGATTGTGGGCGCGGCGCGGCCGCAGCCGGTTCCGCTGGCGCCCCTTTTTGTGGGCGGGCTGGTTCACTATCGCGGCGACGTGCTGACCACGGTGAGCCTGCGCCAGTTACTCGCGCTTCCTCCCAGGGAGGGCCGCCAGGATCTGCTGGTTCTGGAGAATTCGGGTGGATGCTTTGGGCTGCTGGTGGACACGGTGGGCGAGGTGCTGACCGTCTCCTCGGCCGACTACGAGCCCAACCCCTCAATTTTGGATGAGCGCCGCAGAGCGTTGTTTGCCGGCGCGTACAAACTCAAGGACAGCCTGCTGATCATGCTGGACCCTGAGCGGCTTGACCCCATGCGGCTGGGCGCGGCCCAGGCGGCGCAGGCTGAGCGTGCCGGAATACGCTCGAGCGAAACCACCCTTGCTGTTCTCGGGGCCGCGGCTCTCAAGTGTTGATTTTGTTAAGAATCTGCACTCCCGCAAGGTTTTTTAGGGCCCGGTTATCGTGCTTTCGCTCTAATGCCTGGAGGTGATCATGCGAGCAATGATTGTCGATGACTCCCGTTTCGTGAGGAGCTTGCTGCGCGGCCTACTCGAAAAGCGGGGCATCGAGTGCCAGGAAGCCGCCGACGGCCAGGCCGGGATGGACCTGCTGCATGGCGATATGTCCTTCGATCTGGCGCTGGTGGACTGGAATATGCCGGTGATGAATGGGCTGGAGATGCTCAAGCAAATACGCGCGGAGGCATTCGACGCCATGAAGGTGATGATGGTGACTACGGAGGCGGAGAATGATTTCATCATTCGCGCCCTGAATGCCGGCGCCGACGAATACCTGATGAAGCCCTTCGATGACGAAGGCTTGACGGAGAAGCTGGCCCTGCTCGGCCTGGTGGAGGCCTGAGCCATGGCGGCCGGCCGCCGGACCCGCATCATGATCGTGGACGACTCCGCCGTGATGCGCAGCCTGCTGCGTTCGGTGGTTTGCGCCGATGCCGGCCTGGAAGTGGCCGGCACCGCGGTCGACGGCGCTTCGGCCCTGGCCAGCATTGAGAACCTTCGCCCGGACTTGATTCTGCTGGATGTGGAGATGCCGGTGATGGACGGCCTGGTCACGCTGAGAGAGCTGCGGGCGCGGGGTTACAGAATACCGGTCATCATGTGCAGTTCGCTTACCCAGCGCGGCGCCAGGGTGACCATCGAGGCCCTGGCCGGCGGCGCTTCAGACTATGTGGCCAAGCCCACCGCACAAGCCAGCCGCGAGGCAGCCACGCTGGCGCTGGCCCAGGATCTGATTCCCAAGATTCACGCACTGACCGGTCAATTTCAATGCCAACCGCAAGCTCAGCCGCCTCCAGCCGTGCCGCGCGTGCCGCTGGCGCTGCCCCCGGCGCCCACGCGTAAGGCCCAGCCCATCTCGTCTGTCCCCGCGGTGCTGGCCATCGGCGTTTCCACGGGCGGTCCGGCAGCCCTTGACGTTCTGCTTCCCTCGCTGCCGGGGAACTTTCCCCTTCCGGTGGCCATCGTGCAGCACATGCCGGAGCAGTTTACTAAGCTGTTTGCCGAGCGTTTGAACAGCCGCTGCCGGTTGCTGGTGCGCGAAGCCGCAGAAGGCGATCCGCTGCGCGCCGGAACCATCTATATCGCCCGCGGCAACTGGCACCTGGAGGTGCTGGCGGCCTCGCGGGCCGGCTCGCCGCCCACCCTGCACCTGAACCAGGGCCCGCTGGAGAATCACTGCCGCCCCGCCGTCGACGCGCTCTTTCGTTCCCTGGCCGGGGTCTATGGCGCGGGGGTGCTGGCGGTGGTGCTCACCGGCATGGGTTCTGACGGATTGATGGGTTGCCGCATGATTCGCGATTGCGGCGGCAGCGTTCTGGCCCAGGACCAGGCCACCAGCACTGTGTGGGGAATGCCGGGCGCGGTCGTCAATGCCGGGCTGGCGCTCCATGTGCTTCCGCTTTACGAGCTAACCCCGGAAATCCTTCGCATCGCAGGCCCCAGGCCCGCCGCGGCGGGTCAAGCCCGTGAGCTTCTGAAATCGGTGCTTTAGTCATGCCCACAGCCTCCAGCGTCGACTACGGCTATCTTCGCCAGCTCGTTTTCGGCCTCTCGCAAAACGTGCTTGACCCCGCGCGCGACTATCTTTTTGAGACCCGCCTCTCCAGGCTGCTGCGCAACCAGGGCATGATCCACCTGGACGAGCTGGTGAGCTATCTGCGCATGCGCAAGGACCAGGCGCTGGAGCAATCCATCGCCGAGGCCATGACCATCAACGAAACCAGCTTTTTTCGCGACAGCCGTCCTTATGAGCTGTTGAGGACCGACCTGCTTCCCAGGCTGATTGAAGCCCGGCGCAACCTGCGCAGCCTGCGCTTCTGGAGCGCGGCCTGCTCGACCGGCCAGGAGGCCTACAGCCTGGGCATGCTGATGCGCGAGCACTTCTCCATGCTCACCGAATGGGATATTCGCATCGAGGGGACCGACCTTTGCGGCGAGGTTGTGGAGCGCGCCAGGGCCGGTATCTATCACCGCATCGAGATAAACCGCGGCCTGCCCGCGCGCTTCATAGTGCGCTATTTCGACCATCCGGGCGAGGACTGGGTGGTCAAGCGGGAGGTGCGCAGGATGTGCAACTTCCGCCAGGCCAACCTATGCGCGCAGCCCTTTCCGTTCCGCCGCGCCAGCGACCGCTTCGACGTCATCTTCCTGCGCAATGTGATGCTCTACTTCTCGCAGGAGACGCGGCGCGAGCTGCTCGTCAACATACACCGCCTGCTGGCGCCCGACGGCATCCTCTTTCTGGGATCGAGCGAGCAACCCGCCGATCCCTCCATCTGGACCTCGGTT
>JBEKNO010000092.1:0-11246 GCA_049522735.1 Occallatibacter sp. | reverse complement strand
AGATCTTCGACCACGGTGGTATTCAGCCCGTACCAGATTTGCTGTCCCTCGCGGCGGCTGGTTATCAGATCAGCTTCTTTTAAAACCGCAAAATGGTGCGACATGGAGGGCTTGGTCATGTCGAACCTCTCTGCCAATGCTCCGGCGGTCATCTCGCCCCGGCGCAGCAGGGCGAGGATCTCCCGCCGGGTGGGGTCGGCCAGCGCTTTGAATGCTTCGTTGTTTCCGATGGCTTATTAGGCCTCCGTCTAATTAGACGTATGTCTAAATATAGGCGCGTGCGAATTTTCTGTCAAGAGAAAAGTCGTGTGGCGTGATTAAGAAAAGCGCGAATCCACGTTGCGATGCGCTTGGGATCGTTGTATCTTCGTGTTTGCGCAGGGGAACAAGCGGTTGTGCGTTTTGAACTGCGCGAAAGGAAACTTGCAATGCAGCTTGATCGATCGGCTCGCCGGGTTGATTCCATACGCTGGCTTTTTCTGTTTATGCTGCTGGCTATCGTCTGCCTTCCACAGATGGCCTTCGCGGCCACCAGGGTGATTACGGATGCGGACAAGGGCAGCACGGTCCACCTGAAGGCCGGGGACACGCTCGAACTCCGCCTGAATTCGAATCCCACCACCGGGTACATGTGGTACGTCCTCAAGAACTCAACGCCCTTGCTGAAGCTGACCGGGCAATCGCAGACCGAACCTACGGAGCCGGGCGTGGGCAGGCCCGTTTTTCAGATCTTTGAGTTTCAGGCCAAACAGACGGGCGACGGAGTTCTATTGCTGCACTACGTCCGCTCCTGGGATCCTCCCTCGCCGGACGAAGAGCAGTTTCAGGTTCACGTCCTGGTCGAGTAAGGCCGCTTGAGCGTCTGTAGCTTCTATGCAATCCGCGCCGGAAGCGCATACAATTCCGGAAGAAGAAAATGGCCAAGACGAAGGAAAAGATATTCGAGGTTGCCTGCCCGGATTGCGGGGCGATGCTCAGGATCGATGCGGCCACCGGGCTGGTGGTGAGCCATACTCCCGCGCCGCGCAAGCGGATGTTTGAGAACCTCGAGACGGCGGCCCAGGCCATGCGCGAGCAGGAGAATCGGAAAGAGTCGATCTTCCGCCAGTCGGTGGACGCCGAAAAAAACAAGGCCGATTTGCTGGAAAAGAAGTTTGCCGAGGCCATGCGCAAGGCCAAGGACGCGCCCGAGGGCAAGCCGTTGCGAGATTTCGACCTGGATTGAAGGCTCTTTCAGGAACGCAGCATAAGTTTTTCGGCGCCTTGCGGCGGATATTTCCCGCGGCGCGAGAATTCGAGCGATACTTGAGTTGAGCGTTCCCTCGACCCGGCCGCGACGGTCCGGGAGGGAAGGAGAGAACATGGTGGTTGTGCCGCTTCCTCAACCGGAGAATGAATTCAAGCCTGCGCCGCGCGCCCTGGCGGCCGAACCGCTGAACTGGGTTCGGATTGCCGCCAGCGGAACCCTGCTCGCAGGCGGATTGCTGCTGCTGAACGGCCGGCGCCGCGCCGGCTTGGTGGCGGCGGCCTCGGGCACGGCGCTGGCATTGCTTGACCAGCAGGAGACGCTGCGCATTTGGTGGAATGCGCTGCCCGGCTATATCGACGATGTGCAGAAGCTGCTTGGCCAGGTGCAAGGCACCGTGGAGGCGTTTGACGTCCAGCGCGAGAAGCTGCATCAGGTACTGTCCAGGTAGGGCTTGCGGACGAATAACCCGTATCGTTCAATCGGCACGAATAATCAGACAGTCTCTCAGTTTTTCCGTTCCACAAGGTAGCGGGCGACGGCTTTGAGGCCGTCTGCGCGGCTGCCGTAGGGCGCGAGGGCGGCGAAGGCTTCTTCGATCAGGCGGGCGGCGTCGCGCTGGCTCTGCTCGATGCCGTAGACGGCCGGCCAGGTGGCCTTTTCGGTGGCCCGGTCTTTGCCCGCGGTCTTGCCCAGATGCGCGGAGTCCACGGTCAGGTCGAGAACATCATCCACAATCTGAAAGGCCAGGCCGGCCTTGCGGCCGAAGAGGTCCAAGCGGGAAACGTCTTCCGCGGTGGCCCCGGTATAGACGCCGCCGGCCACTACGCTTACGCGGATCAGCGCGCCGGTCTTGGCGCGGTGAATGGCGTTCACAAGCTCCGGCGTGGGCCTCTGGTGTTCGCTCTCGAGGTCCAGCACCTGGCCGCCGATCATGCCCTCCACGGTGCCCACGGCGTTGGCGATGAGGCCGATAATCTGGACGGTGGCAGCGGGCGGTGAGTCCAGCCCGGCCAGCACCTCGAAGGCGCGGGTTTGCAGAGCGTCGCCGGCCAGGATGGCGATGGCCTCGCCGAAGACCACGTGGCAGGTGGGCTTGCCGCGGCGCAGGTCGTCGTTGTCCAGAGCGGGCAGATCGTCGTGGATGAGCGAGTAAGTGTGGAGCATCTCCAGGGCCGCGCCGAGGCGGGCAATACCTGAAGGCAGCGCGCCGGCGATGGTGACGGCGGCCTGGTAGGCCAGCAACGGCCGCAGGCGCTTGCCGCCGGCAAAGACGGAGTGGCGCATGGCGCCATGAATCGAGGATGGGACGGTATCGACGCTGGGAAGGAGCGATTCCAGCGCCAGGCCGGTCAGTTCCTCGGCCTCTTTTCTCAGCGATTTCACATCGACGGGCATTGGTCTCATGATAAATGAGGTCCAGTGAGCCTTCGCTCCAGGAACCAAAGCCCTGTGAGCAGCAGCACGGCCAGGGCGCTGAGCCAGCGCCCGGCCAGCACATCTGGAGTGGTGGTCCAGTCCACGGTCAGGTCCACAGCGCCTTGCGGTACAGGCACGGCCATCAGGCCATCGTCGCGCTGGGGCAGACCCGCGACAGGCTGGCCATTCACCTTCACCTGCCAGGCTGGATAGTTGCGCAGGCGAAGAATCAGAAAGCCGGCATGAGGAGCGACTGCGGGGATGCGCAGATGCTGGGGCAGATTTGTGGCAGCGGCAAATGTGGCCTCGCAACTGTGCTGCCGGGGGGACCAGACAGGGTTTACGTCCTCTTGCGCGCCCTGGCCCAGCTCGGTTGAGGGGTCGTCGACCAGGCAGGCGGCGGGAAGGCCAACGGCTATCATGGAATTGTCAGCGCCAATGGGTGAGTACTCGCCGGTACCCTGAAAGCCTGTGCCGGCTCGGTAGACGCTCGCCATGGCGAGGACGTTATCCTCATCGTCGCAGACCTGGAAGAAGAGGTTGACCGCAACGGCCGAGGCCCCCAGAAAAACCACGGCGCAAACAGCCGCGACGGCAAAGCGCCGCCAGCGCCGGGCTGTCTGGCTGGGCCAGACGGCGGAGGCGAAGAAGATGGCCATGGGCGCCTCCAGCACCACCAGCCAGCGCCAGGGAAACTGTAAAAAGCGGAGTTTGGGCAGCAGATTCCATACTGGCAGCGAAATGTGGAGTTGGAGAAAGAGAACCACCTGTGGGATCAGCGCCAGGGGAAACCACCAGCAGAGTTTTGCGGGCAGGGTATTGCGCAGCCGGCTGAGCAGCAGGCCGGCCAGGGCTACGGCAATCATGGCGGCGGCGATCATGGATATCCGCCGCAGTTCCAGGTCGTGCAGCTCCAGCAACGGATCGGCGTGGCGGGCGAAGAGCCAACTGTTTTCGATCATCTCGCCGGGATCGGAGGCTGCTTGCTGGATATTGACCCAGCGCTGCTCCCAGGCGGAGGGAAGCATATAGATAGCCGCCAGACTCATGCCCAGAACGGTGGCGGCCGAGGCGCGCAGCACCGGCGCCCAGGATCGGGCCAGCAATGCAGCGGCCAGCGCGACAGCGGCCAACAGGTAGCTGGCCATCACGCCGAGCGGGAGGTTCGAGAGCCAGGAGCCGGCCACGACCAGCGCTAGGGGAACGGCGGAGCCATCCAGAGCGCGGCGTAACAGAGATGCGGATGGGTTGCGGTCGCGCAAGGTAAAAAGCAGAAGCAGCGGAATCCAGAAGCCGCCCGTGAGCTCTCCGAAAGCTGATCGCTCGTAGGCGGTGAAGAGGGAGTAGCCGGAGAAGAGCGCCGCGCAACCGGCCATGGTAGCTGGGGCGTCGGAGAAGGCCTGGCGGGCCAGCGCGCGGGTGGCCAGGCCCGTGGCCGCCAGCAGAAGAAAGGTCAGGGCAATGGGGGCGAGCGGCCAGGGAAGAATCAGGCCGAGGGCCGCGCCCAGTATCCAGGTCAGGGGCGGATAGAAGATGAAACGCGGCTCGCCTGCGCCGTAGTTGGAGCTGGGCGACCAGTGCGGGTAGAGGATGCCGTGCCGCCAACTATGCAGGCAATCGAGCCAGGAGACCAGATGGAAGTCGAAGTCGTGGCCGCAGGAGTTGCCGCGCAGCAACTGCGGCGCGGTGGCTGCTGCGGCGGCAAGAAGAATGACGGCCGGACCGGCCAGGCGGATCCTGCGCACTGTTTTCCGGAATATCAAAGGCGAAATCCGGGATGCGAGGCTCGATTTGGACAAAAACCCATAAAATGCCATAAAACCCTTCTCAATTAATATCCCACCTTAGGCGCGATAAGACCGCGCCAAACTTCGTCCAGGATGACGTCTATTGGGCGGCGCAATCGTTTTGGGAGGATTCAGTAGGTGCAATAATGAGCAGTTGACAAATGCCAAATGGAGGCAACCAACATGGACTTCCCAAAGGCCAAAGTTATCGAACTGCTCGCTCAGTGTCACAGGCGCTGTTGCATCTGCCATCGATTTTGCGGCGTTAAGATTGAGACGGACCACATCGTTCCGATTGAAAGCGGCGGCAAAGATGATATCGAAAACGCAATCCCGGTTTGTTTTGAATGCCACGCTGAGATTCACAGTTACAACGACAAGCATCCGCGCGGACGGAAGTTCCAGCCCGATGAACTGCGCCTTCACAGGGAACAATGGCTCAAGATTTGCGACGAGCGCCCCGAAGTATTAGTGGGCGCAATTCGCAATGCCGATGTGGGTCCGCTACAAGCCTTGATTGATGAACTCGATTTCAACGCGACTGTGGCCGCCGAGGGGGATTTTCACAGACAAGGATGCAAATTTCATGAGCAACAATTTCTGCGCGCCATACATGAAGGATCGATTTCGCTCCTTCGAGATAGCATCAAAGCCCCGCTCTGTGAAGCTTACCGCGCGATGGGATCCGCGAATGCAGCGATTGATGGGAAATACTTTCAAGGAAGTCCAGAATCCTCCAATGCAGCGCAACGCCTGATTTGTGAGGCATCCCCGAAGATTAAGGCCGCGAAAGATGAACTGCTGAAGTTTCTTTCCAATGAGACGGGCTCCGAGCCAACTCCGTAGGCAACGGGGGAAGAAACAATAAGAAACTATCGATAGCTATATCCCACCTTAGGCGCAAAAACAAAGACGCGCCGAAGGTGGGGCACCCGGCTCATGGCAGCAGGCGCAGGGTGTGGCGGGTCTGGGCGGCTACCGCTGCGGGAGTGAAGGGGAACGCGAAGGTCGTTCCCGCATAGTAGTCGTTCCATTGGTCGCGGTAGTAAGGGCTAAGCGGGTTGCCGCTTTCGCCCAGGACGATGTTCTCCGTCGAGCCGTCGATGTTGCTCCAATCCATTGTGAATCGCTGCGTGGGGCCAAACTCGCGGCCTACCTGCTTGACGGTGGTGGTGTCGCCGCTGAGCGGCTGCGGGCCGGTTCCGGCCACGCGGCCTATGAGGGGCAGAAACCCGGCCAGCGGATGCTCGATATCCACCACATGCCAGCTTCCATAGCTCCACTCAGCCACGTCTCCGGGGGCTTTGCCTTTTTTCATGCCCTGGCGGACGGCCTCGGTTAAGAGCGCGTCCCAGTTTTTGTAGCCCGGCGGAAGCCAGTCGGGGCTGGCGTGCATGATGATCTCTTCCTCGGCAAAATTGGATTCGGACCAGTGGTAGTCCTCGGGTTGCTTACCGAGTTTAGGTTCGAGAATCAGCGGCCAGAGGGCGTAGCGGGTCTGGGTCACGATGGAGGCGGCGGAGCCGGTGGTGAGGCGGCCGTCCCAGGCGCGCAGCAGGCCGGAGGCCTTGCGTAAACGGTCGTCCACGCCGGGGGTGTGGTCGATGGCGTAGGCAAAACGATGCGCCAGCTCCTGGTCCACTTCGCTGTAGATGTCGGTCTGGACGGCGAGAAGGTCGGCGGGGGTGAGGTGGTCGCGGCCTTCGAGAGATTTATAGATGCGCTCGGCGCGGTAGGGATCGACCCATTCGAGCGTCAGCGGATAAGGCGATTTCTCCGTGGTGACACGAGAGTTGGCGGTGGCCAGAAAGCCCGACGGCGGATCGAAGGCGTTAGGCATTTGGTCGAAGGGGATATAGATCGGACATATCCCGGCACAGGCTGAGTATCCCCATACAGAGCGCGTGTCGTTTGTGTTGTGCGGCAGAGGCACTTCAATTAAGCCGACTCCACCCCCACGAATCGGCACCTTGCCAATGGCGTGATAGGCGATGTGCCCTTGATCGTCGCTGTAGGCCACATTTTGCGTGGGCCAGGACCATATGGCGAGCGCAGCGGAAAACTCCGCCCAGTTGGAGGCCACGTTGAGCTGATAGAGCGGAAGCGAGTTCAACGCTGGGTCGTAGAGGGTCCACTTGAGGGCGATGGGGCGCGTCTCTTTGGTGAAGATCGGGTTCAGCAGCGGACCATGCGCGGTCAATTGCACGTCGAGCGTCACATCCTTGCCGCCACGAACCATAATGACTTCGTGGTCTACCTGAAGCGGTTTCCAGGAGCCATCGAGGGCCTGGTAGTTGCCCTTGCCGTCGAGCTTTTCCACATAGAGATCCTGCACATCGGCGTAGAGCGCGGTAAAGCCCCAGGCTACGTGCTCGTTGTGGCCGGCGATGACGCAAGGCATTCCGGGCAGCGTGACTCCGGCGGCGTGGAAGCCGGCTGCCTTCAAATCCGCCATGTACCATATGTTGGGCTCGGTAAGGCCCAAGTGCATGTCGTTGGAGAGCAGCGGCTTGCCGCTGGCCGTGTGGCGTCCGGCGATGACCCAGTTGTTCGAGCCCGGCGCGCAGCTGTCGCAGGCGGGCAGGCCGAGAAGAGTGCGCAAGGCTCTTAAGTCTTCATAAGCAGATTGCGACTGTGTCTCGTGGTTTCCCACCCTTTCCGCAGAAAAAAGCGGAAAGGATGGGGCACGGGTAGTAGTTTTTGACAAAGGCGGCAAGTTAGACCCCGCTCCGCGGGGAGAGCGAGTTAGCGAGTAAGCGGATTTCCGCGGCAAGCTTACAGACGGTGCTGCGGCGCTGGCTTGGCTGCGGCCTTCGTCATCATCGCTGGTGGCGGTGGCTGGCTTGGGGCGCGTCTGGCTCGGGTTTGCTTGCACGCCGGTGGGTGGATGATCGCGCCACGAGCCGACCGGATAGAGATCGGCCTCCAGCTTGGGATTGTTCAGCTTGGCGGAGACCGCTTCGCGCGAGAGCTTTGTCTCCCAGTGCGTGTCCAGCATCTGCACCATGGTCAGGCCGATGCTTACCGAGTCCACGCCGCTCCAGGGCTGGGGTCGATAGCCGAGCAGCTTGAACTCCGGCGGCAGCGTGGCCTGATGTTGGGCGATGAAGAGGTTCACGCCGCGCGCATAATCGTCGAGGCGGACGCGGTCAGCCGGGGAGAGGTTGGCGTAGATGCGCCGGGCCGTGTTGCGAATTTGCAGCACCCGCTGCGCCCGGTCGTGCTTGACCATCGAGGGACCCACGATCTCCGCCAGCTCGCCGTTGGCGTTGCGGCGCATGGCGTCCATCTGCCACAGGCGGTCCTGAGCGGTCACATAGCCCTGGGCCACAAAGAGGTCGTCCTGGGTGGCCGCCTCGGTGTGAGGCACGCCGTGGGCGTCGCGGCGAACTGTGACCGGCGCCGAGAGTCCGGCCCCCGCAACTCCAGTAAGGTGCAGATCGCCGTCCAGCACCGGCAGCACTGCCCTGGCCTCAGTGCGCAGCCAAACCACGCCCACGCACGCGGCCAGCAAAAAAACCGCCAGCAGGCCGCCTGCGCTCAGAAGCAGAATTCGCGGCCAGCGGCGTTTGCGGCTACGAGGCAGTGGCGCGGCAGTGCGTGGTTGCGATCGATCCGCTGATTCGGTGTTGGCCATAGGGCATGAACAGGATACCGCTGTGACAGCGCCGGCGTACCCAGCTATCCCGCTGCCTGCCCCAGGGTAGCAGTAGCTGGCGCGAGTTTTCCGCGCCCATAAAGAACGAGCAGCGTCGCCAGCAGCAGCAGGATGATCCCCAGAACCAGCAGACTGCCCTCGGGACCGTCAGCACCGCCGCTCCACAGCGCGTTGCCGGCCGGACTGGTGGTCAGGTAGTGGCCCCGGGCGACCATGCCGCTGTCTGCAGTGCCGTAAAAGTAGCTCTCCGCCCAATCCCAGGCGGCGTGGCAGCCGATGGCCCACCATGCCGAGCCGGTGACCCGCACGCTGACGCAGAAGACGAATCCGATGGCAGCCGCGGCAAAGATGCCCACCCAGTTCTCGCCGCCGTTGAAGGTGTGGAGGAGGCCAAAGAGCGTCGAGGTGACCCAGGCCGCCTGCCAGAATCCCGCGCCCTCCGATTTTTTCAAGTGCAGCAGCAGACAGGGAGCCAGTCCCAGCAGAATGACGATATAGACGCCCCAGACGCCGTTGCCTTTGGCCGTCAGCAGCAACCAAAGGCAGACGGCGCTTATGATTCCCAGCGCCCACCAGAAGTTGATGCCGCGGGTGAGGGTGAACAGCAGGTAGCAGCGGAAGCTGCCCTCCTCAAACAAGCCGGTACAAAGAAAGGCCATGGCCCACAGCGCGGCAAAGCCGAAGATCGGCGCTCCGGAGAGCGCCGCGGGACCGAAATGGAGCCAGCCGCCCCAGGCCAACGCTCCCACCAGCGCCGAGAGCGAGACAAAACCCGCCGCCAGGCCGCTGAGGAAATGAACAAAGCGCCGTGGCCCGGCCAGGTTGTAGTCCAGGATATGGCGGCGTTCGATGAGGGCGACCAACGCGCCTGCCCCCAGGATCGCCAGCACTTCAATCACCCCCCCGACGATCACTCTGAAGGGCGTGAGGCTGCCTGCATTGGTGTGGGGAAGGTTCCTGAAGATCATGGTGGCGGCTGATCCCAGTGCGAATAGGAAGAGCAGGGTCAGCATGACGAAGAGCAGCACCGACCATCCGGCGCGCAGGCCCTGGCTGCCGATGAAGACCCAGCGCAGGCGGCGAAGCATCTCGGACTCGGGCATAAGGGCGAGGGTGGGGGGCGCGGCGGACGGCGCTTCCGGCAGCGGGGGTTGCATCTCCGGGTCAATGGGACTCATGGAGCCTCCTTCAAAATGAAACAGGTCTTCGACGGACGACTTGTACTAATGGAAAGATACTCTGCGCGATTGGCCTTTGAGGAGTTCCAAGGTTAGAACGATTCAGGCCAAAGGCGGGCGGCGTGCCAGATTCCAACAATCTCGACAGACTGCGCCGAAATCTGGTACACCACGATGTAGGGCGACCTCGAAACAACCGCTTCGCGCGTTCCCTCCACGCGGCCGATGCGTCCCGAGTATGGCATCTGTCCCACCCTCCACACCGTTTCGAGAATCCTGCGGCGGATGGTGACGGCCCTTGCGGCGCTTTCGGCTTGAATGTATTCGACGGCTTCCTTGAGGCGCCTTACCGAGGCGGCTGACCAGACGACCTTCATCGGCCCGCGCGTTCCCATTCACCCACCAAGTTTTCCACTTCTTCGTGGCTGAAGGTTCGTCCAGCAAGAATATCCTCACGTCCCTCTTTCACCATGGCGGCGAAGCGCTGTTGTTCGCCCAGATAGCTTTCCACCGCCTCATTGAGCAGGTAGCTGCGGTTGCGGTCCATGGCCTTGGCGATGGCATCCAGTTCGGCGACCTTCTCAGTGGCGATGCGGAAGCTGATGGTGCGAGGAGAACTCACAATACAATATATTACACCGTATTATTACTTCCCGCAAGGAACCTGACCCCACACCTTTCTTCTGCGCCCCGGTTCGCGCTTGAAGCAGGCCGGAGTTCTCCCCTTCCTTGACACAACGAGCCGAGCCCTTGATGCTAAACAGTTCCGGTGATTCAGTTTTGCGGTGCAGGGGGTGCAGGTTTTGCGGGTTCGCGTCTTCTACCACGACAATTGCTTTGATGGAGCCTGCTCAGCCTCGCTGTTCACGCGCTTCCACCGTGAGTGCATCGCTCCAGGGGCCAGCTATCAGTATCACGGGCTGGTACACCGCGCCGGCGCGCTCTTCGACGAGAGCGAGTTCAGCGGCGACGAAAACGCCATCGTGGACTTCAAATATTCGGCCTCGTCCCGCATCACGTGGTGGTTCGATCACCACCAGTCGGCGTTCCTCTCGCCTGAGGACCAGCAGAACTTCCTCGACTGCAAGCAGGACCCGGCCTGCGGAGGGCGCAAGTTCTTCGACCCCAATTACATCTCCTGCACGGGGTTTCTGGCCGCCATCACTTCCACCCGTTTTGGCTTCGACACGGCGCCGGTCGCGGAGCTGATCCATTGGGCCGACATTGTGGACGGCGCGCGGTATGAGAGTCCCGAGGCCGCCGTCAAGATGGCCGCTCCGGCCATGAAGCTGACGCTGATCATCGAGGCTACGCAGGACCCGGCGTTTATTCCGCGGCTCATCCCGCTGCTGACAGAAATGCCGCTGGCCGAGGTGCTCAATCAGCCCTTTGTGGCGGATTTGCTCCCTGCCCTGCTCAAGCGTCATGAGCAATCGCTGGAGCTGATTTGCAACCGGTCGGAAGAGCGCGACGGCACCATCTTCTTCGACATCACCGATCATCCGCTGGAGGGGTTCAACAAGTTCATCCCCTACTACCTGTACCCCAACGCCACATATTCGATCGGGCTGTCGAAGTCCAGCTTCCGCGCCAAAGTGGCGGTGGGCTCGAACCCCTGGACCAAGGCCGACCCGGCCAAAATGGTGAACCTGGCGCAAGTGTGCGAGCGCTACGGCGGCGGCGGCCATGCCCGCGTGGGAGCTATCAGCTTTCCCCCCGACCAGATCGACCAGGCACGCGCAGCCGCGGCTGAGATTGTGGCTGAGTTAAGGGCCAAGAATCCGCTGGCCTGAAGCATATTCACGAATTCGCACGAGCTAGCGGAAGGCCATTGCTGACTTCACAGGCTGCGGAAAAACTCTTTGGCATGATGACGGTCACCGATTTTTGTCAGGATTTGATTTATCAAAGAACCATGCGTGGAAACGATCAGAAGCAGGAAGCGATGTTCAGCTATT
>JBEKNO010000091.1:0-11310 GCA_049522735.1 Occallatibacter sp. | reverse complement strand
CGTCAACCCCGAAACTGTCAAGGTGCTCAAATCCAACGGCGCCAGTTGGCTCACGGAATTCGAGGAGTTAGTCGGCAAAAACATCCTCGTCAAGAGCGACCCCACGTTGCACCCCGAACAGTTCGACATTCAGGGCTGAGCGCAACAACCTGCTGCAAACATCAAAGGCCGGAGCATCGCTCCGGCCTTTGATGTTTCCCCTTGATAAGTCTCAACCGCCCTGGGCCATAATCCTGTTATTTTTTCGGCTTTTCCAATAGTTGTATCAATGTGTTCTCCTCGGCAGCGACGTACCTAAGAGTCGCGTGCAAAAGTAGGTCGGAAATATCTGAAAGTGATTTGTCAGAATCGGACAAGTCCATAACGCTCGCAAGCGCTGTAGTATTTGAAGCATCTCCCTTTGAAGCGTTTTGGGTGTAGTAAAGGAGAACACTGAGGCTTGCTCGGGATGCATCCAGCGATAAATCGTCAAGAGTGGACAGTAAACTAACAAGTACGTATGCATCTGCGCCCTTCTTGCGAATAGACTCTATAATGGAATGCGTCGTATTAACAGCATCCTCATCTGTTTGTAGCGTATGTTTATCTAGGTATGGTGCTGCCTTCTTGAGAACGGCTTCAAAATCAACGACTTTTTCATCTGCCTTGTTCGCCAGCTCCAAAATCTCAGCCGAAGATGGCGGGGTTGAAAGCTGTTGCTCAGTTTGAGCAAAGCATAACTGCGGGAAAACAGCACTCACGGCAAGTACTGCGATCATGAGTCGCATTAGGCCATTACCTCCGAAGTTAGAGTTGGACAACGATGACGGGGATTATAGCGCAAATTACATACTCGTCACCGGATCACATGAATCGACACGCCCACCTTCATGTTCTTCCAAAGCTGTTCGGTCGTATAAACCGGAGCCTTGAGCGCAATCGCCAGCGCCAGGCACGCTCGGTCGCCCAGCGATAATCCGTATTTCTCCGTCTTTGCAATCAAATCTCCCGCGATCTTCGCGTGATCTGCGGTGAAGGGTACAGGGTCCGTCTCCAGCAAAAGGGCGTCCGACCAGGCATCCTCCGGGTCGTATCCCTTTTTGATGAGCTTGGATTGCACTTCGGCAAGGTTGACCGTGCTGACAACGGCATCGTCCAGGATTTCAACCGTCAGCTTCTCCGCGCCTCGTTCCTGAAAAATGATGGCAAGAATGGCAGAGGCATCCAGAACAACTTCATTCATGCTTGGCTGCCTCGCGCCGCTCCGCGCTCAATTCGTCGGAAACGAGAGTCCCCGGTTTAACGTATCGGCTTGCCCGCTCCTGGGCGCGCCGGATGCGGCTTCGTATCGTCGATATGCGCAGTTCACCGTCTTCAACACGCCAATTCAAAGCATCGCCTACCCCAATTCCGAGCGCCTCGCGCATCGCCGACGGTATAACAACACGGCCTTTTTCACTCATGCGCGTCCGAGCCCGGAGTTCCTTAAGTTCCATGAGTTCCATTTGTCTCATTCCTTCCTTTGGTGACACCAATCTTCAGTCGAGCACGAACTCATTCATGCTTGGCCGCCTCGCGCCGCTCCGCATTCAGCTCATCAGCAAGCGAGACTCCCGGCGGGATATTTTGCCGAGCCCATTCCTGTGCCCGGCGCAGACGGCTTTCCCTCGTTGCGATGCGCAGTTCGCCATCCACCACGCGCAAGATGAGCATTTCGCCCTCCGCCATCCCCAGCGCTGTCCGCATCGCAGCCGGTATCACAAGGCGCCCTTTTGCCCCAATCCGCGTCCGAACCCGAAGATCGTCGACAAACCTGGGGCGTTCCCGGCCCGCCTTTGGCTCTTGAAGCTCCAAAACTTCCATGCCTCCCACCCCTCTCCATTAGTGACACTAATATACAATAGTGACACAAATCATGCAAGTGGGAAATCCTACAGAATTCCCATCACCCGCAGCCGCGCCAGCCCGCCGGCCAGCACGCCCAGCGGCGTGATGGCCACCAGCGCCAGCGCATACCAGATGGGCTGCCTGCCCTTCGATTGCAGCGCGCTCAGCGCGGCCAGCGCCAGCACCACGATCCCCAGCGCCAGCACGTGAATGAGCGGATTGGCGGCTGCGGCCCATGCCGTCACATAGCCGCCGGCCGCGGCGGCCAGAAACGAGTAACCGAGATTTACGAATACGTAGCCTGGCCGCGGTTTGTCCTGCTCTGCCACCCAGTTCGGCGTTAATTTGGACAGCAGCACGGTAATTACCATCACCAGCACGCTCATGGCGGCAAAGCCGGCCGCCAGCGCCAGAAATGTGCGCAGAATGATCATGGCTTTTTCTCCTCAGCAGGCTTCACGCCCACTTCGCCCTTCTCGATCCGCGCCAGAAATGTCCGCGCCAGCTTCCGTTCACCGGGATTGTATTCGCCGTGGATCGAGCACAAGTCGAGGAACTCATCGCACAGCGCATTGCGCTTTTCCTGCTGCGCAAATACTTCCTGCAAGGCCAGCGCCAGCTCCCGCAGCCGGTCCGCCTCAGGCCAGCCGCGTTCTTCCCCATCGTCGCCCACGAAATGAGAAAACAGCCCTCTGCGTCCTCGAGCGCACTCTTCCAGGCAGGCCAGCAGTTGCTCCCGAAAGGCGCTCGCCAGCAACTCCAACTGAGAGGGGTCCACTTCGTCGCGCGGGTCCATTTTTCCCTACTTGCCCCGCATCGCCGCTTCCACATCCTCCGCGGTATGCGGCAGCGCGGCATCCAAATCAATGAGCTTGCCGTCCTCGCCCACCAGAAAGTCGCACTCGATGCGCACGCCAAGCTTTTCCTCGGGAATGTAGATGCCCGGCTCGATAGTAAACACCATTCCCGGCTTCAGCAGCGCCGGGTATTCCGCCGGGTCGTGCACGTCGATGCCCATCATGTGCCCCAGCCCATGCACCCAGTACTGGCCCAGCGGCTGCCCGTGCAGGTCTTTGCCGTGGGTGTTGATGTAGTTGTAGGCCGCATTGTCCAGCGAATCCTGGTCCTTGCGGTCGCGGTCGTTGATCTTCGATTTGCCCGCCACAAAGGCGTCGATGGCCGCCTGCTGCGCCCCCAGCACAATGTTGTAGATCTCCCGCTGCCGCGGGGTGAAATGCCCGTTCACCGGCACGGTCCGCGTAATGTCGCTGGCGTACATCGAGTACTCGCAGGCCGCATCCACCAGCAGAATGTCTCCGTCCTCCAGCGTGCGCGTGTTCTCGGAGTAGTGCAGCGTGGTCGAGTTGATGCCCGAGCCGACGATGGGCGCATAGGCGGGCCGCTCGCAGCCGCCCTCGAACCACGCAGCCGTCATCTTGCCGGCCAGCGCGCGCTCGGTCACCCCCGGCTTCGCCGCCTTCATCATCACCCGCTGCGCCTGAATGGAAACTGCCGAAGCCTTCTTGATCAGCTCGATCTCCCCGGCGTCTTTCACCACCCGCAACTGGGCCGTCAACCCCGTCACGTCCTGGATCATCACGGCGCTTGCGTCCATTCCCAGCGTGGCTGCGGTAAAGCCCAGCAGCGCCCTGGCCTGCGGAGCCTGCGGCTGCGCCCACACGTTCCGCGCCAGCTTCCGGTCGGCGGCTATCAGCCCGTTCAGCACCGCGGGCATTTCGGTCATCAGTTGCACCGCATCCACGCCCGTGGCCTGCGCCGCGCCCGGCGAGGCGGCGTCCAGCCTGGCCCCGGTGTACTTTTCCATGCGCAGGTCGCGCGTGGGCAAAAACAAAATCTCTTTGTAGGCGCGCAAAGTCTGCGCATCCGGCGCGTCGATCACAATCAGCAGCGCCGCCCCCGGCTCGTTCCAACCGGTCAGGTAGTAGAAATCCTCATCCTGCCGGTAAGGCATGAAATCCAGTTGCGCTTCCTCGGCCGCAAACAGCACCGCTACGCCGCCATGGAGCCTGGCGGCCAGCGCCACGCGCCGCGCGCGATAAACCGACGAAGGCTGTTTTTCAAGGGAATGAGCGAAGGGAACAAGCGAAATGGCCAGTACGGCCGCGATGCATCCGAAACGAAGGAATCTGCACATGGCTTTCAGCCTCAGCGAGCGGGCGGAAGATGTCAAGCCGGCAGCAGGGCTTTGCCGGCCTTATTCTTCCGCCGCCTTCAGCATGGCCGCCAGGCTGCGCTCCACATCTTCCTTGGTTGTGGCCCATGACGAGATGCTGATGCGCATGGCGGTATGCCCCTGCCACACCGTCGAGCCGCACCAGCAGGTTCCCTCCGCCTGCAGCCGGGCAATCGTCCGCAGCGTCTTCTCCGGCGAGCCAAACGAGACCAGCACCTGGTTGATGACCACCTCGTTCAGCACCTGGTAGCCGGCCGCCTTGAGGCCAACGGCAAAGCGCCGCGCGTGGCTTGAGGTCCGCTCCACAATCTCCGCCATCCCCGACCGGCCCAGCGAACGCAGACCGGCCCACAACTCCACCCCGCGCGCCCGCCGCGACAGCTCCGGGTTGTAGTCCGACGGCTCGCGGTGTTCTCCCAGATCCAGATACGACGCCTGAATTTGCATGGCCGCCCGCAGCGCCTCGGGATCCCGCACCAGCGCAATGCCGCAGTCGTAGCCGATATTGGGCCACTTGTGCGCATCTGTAGCCCAGGAGTCGGCCTGCTCGAATCCCCTGGTCAGCTTGCGGTGCTCGGGCGAAGCCGCCGCCCACAGCCCGAAGGCTCCATCCACATGAATCCACGCCCCGGCCGCCCGCGCCGCCGGGCAAATCGCCGCCGCCGCATCGAAGGCCCCGGTATTCACGTTCCCCGCCTGCAAGCAGAGGATGGTCTGCGCGTCCAGATGGGGCAGCGCATCGGACCTCATTCGTCCCTGTCCGTCCACCGGCACGCGCACCACGCGCTTGCGCCCCAGGCCCAGCATGCCCAGGGCTTTCAGCACGGAGGCATGAGCCTCTTCGCCCACCACCACCGTAATCGCCGGCGCGCCGAAGAGTCCGTCTGCCTCCACATCCCACCCCGCGCGGGCCAACAGCGCGTCCCGCGCCGCCGCAAGCGCGGTAAAGTTGGCCATGGTGGCCCCGGTCACCACCGCGCCGCCAATTCCCTCCGGCAGCCCCAACAGCTCCCGCACCCATTCCAGCGCCACTTCCTCCAGCACGATAGCCGTGGGCGACTGCACAAAGAAGGCCGCATTCTGGTCCCACGCGCTCACCAGCCAGGACGCGGCCAGCGCCGCCGGCAAACAGCCGCCATTGACAAAGCCGAAGTTCCGCCCCCCGGTCTTGGCCACTGTGGCCGGCGATCCATACTCATGGAGCAGATGCAGCACCGTCTCCGCGCTGGTGGGCCCCGGCGGCAGCGGCCCCCGCAACGCGTTCAGCGCTGCAACCGCCTTGGGGCTGGGCGCAACCGGGCGCGCATCCTCGCCCTCCAGGTAGTCCATGGCGTCGCGGGCAGCGCGCTTCAGCAGGGCGGCGCGGGATTCGGCTGGAGAAGCGGCAGGCAAATACGAATGGGGAGGATGGGGAGGATGAGAAGCAGCCATAGATAATGCTGAGTTTAGCACCGGGGCTGCATCTCTCTCTTACTGCCCACACAAGCCCCGTGCCCCATCCTTTCGCTTTTTCCCTGGCGAAAGGGTGGGAAACCAAAAACCTCATACGGCCCCTTAGCCTTACTTCCCCATTGAATTTCCAGCCATTTAGCCGTATGCTAAAGATGCAGACGAATTTGTCCGCCATGGTTGCCGTGGATTTGCCGGCTGGCGGAGAAAGGAGTGGGCTTACAGCCCACTTTTTATTTGCGGCAAAACCCCGGGATTGAACCTTCCGGAAATGCCGTGAAATGAGCGATGTACGAGCGGGGTCTCCGGCGAGAGATGGGTGCCCTCTGGGCGGCTCGCTGGGGTGAAGGAACGATGGCAGTCAAGCTGGAAGCAATCCGGGCGGCGGCGGCAAGGGTGGCCGCCTCGCATGGGCTGGACCTGGTGGAGATCGAGTTCATCGGCCCGGCCAGGGAGCGCATCCTCCGCGTTTACCTGGAAAAGAACGCCGAGGGCCGGGCGCAACTGAAAGCCGCCATCGCCGCGGCCGCGGCGGGAAATAGCGCGGAGCGCCTTCCGGAGCGCCTGGTCGAGGGCAGGCTGAACGTCGAGCAACTCAGCGGCATCACCCACGAGGACTGCGCCCAGTTCAGCCGCGATTTCGGCGTTTTGCTGGACGTGGAAGGCCTGGTTCCCGGCGCGAAGTACACGCTCGAGGCAAGTTCCCCGGGCCTGGACCGCAAGCTGAGCCGGCCTGAAGATTTTCAACGGTTTGTGGGCAACCTGGTCAAGGTGCAGACCTTTGAGCCCATCCGCAACAACCGGCACTGGCAGGGACGTCTGGTGGCGGCGGAGCCAGCGGGAAGCGGAAGCGGCGGAATCGTCACCCTCGATCTCGCCGCCGTGAGGCAGAACAGCAAGAGCCGGAAGACCGGCGTGAACACGGTGGAGATTGCGCTCGCCAACATCGAGAAAGCGCAACTGGCGCCGGAGATTTGAAAAAGGCAGGGACTAGGGACGTAGGGACTAAGCAAGACGTAGAGACTTGAGAGCAACATTGGGAAACGAACCCCCGCCAGCGTTCAGGCGATTCTAGTCCCTTAGTCCCTCTTAAGAATTCAACCGGCGGGGACCGCAATTAGGCCCGCCCTCAGCAAAAAAACGAGAGAGCAACCAGAGTATGTCCAGCGTTTTGTACCAGACTATCGAGCTTCTGAGCCAGGAAAAAGGCATCGAACCCGCCATCGTCGTCGGCGCCGTCGAGGAGGCCATCGCCCTGGCCACGCGCAAATACTACAAGACCCAGGAAAACATGCGCGGCGAGCTGAACAAAGAGACCGGCGAGATCCAGGCCTACATCTACAAGACGGTGGTGCCGGACGACGCCGAAATCGAGGATCCGCTCAACCAGATCACGCTTTCCGAAGCCAACGAACTGGCTCCCGGCGTCGAGGTGGGCAGCGAGATCCGCCTCTATCGCGACACCAGTCCCCTGGGCCGCATCGCCGCGCAACTGGCCAAGCAGGTCATCTTCCAGAAGGTCCGCGAAGCCGAGCGCGATACCGTCTTCAACGAATACGCCCATCGCGAAAAGGAAGTCCTCAACGCCACCGTCAAGCGCCTCGAGGGCCAGGACATCATCTTCGACCTGGGCAAGGCTGAGGCCCACTGCCCCCGGCGCGAGCAGTCCCGCCTGGAACAATTCTCCATCGGCGAGCGCGTCCGCGTGGTTCTGCTCAAGGTGGACCGCGCCGCCAAGGGCCCGCAGGTCATCGTCTCCCGCGCCGCGCCGGAGCTGGTGCAGAACCTCTTTCAGTCTGAAGTCCCGGAGATCTACGACGGCACCGTGGTCATCCGCGCCATTGCCCGCGAGGCTGGCGAGCGCACCAAAATCGCCGTGCAGAGCCGCGACAAGGACGTTGACCCGGTGGGCGCCTGCGTGGGCATGAAGGGCATGCGCGTACAGTCCATCATCCGCGAACTGCGCGGCGAAAAAATCGACATCATCGAGTATTCCGATGAGATCACCACCTTCGCCGAGAAGGCCCTGCAGCCGGCCAAGGTCTCGCGCGTCTCCATCACCGAACTGACCGACAAGCAGCTCGAAGTCATTGTCGACGATACGCAGCTCTCCCTGGCCATCGGCAAGAAGGGCCAGAACGTGCGCCTGGCGGCCAAGCTGCTGGGCTGGAAGATCGACATCAAGAGCGAAGAGGAGAAGCGCCAGGAGGTGGAGGAGCAGATGCAAGCCCTCTCCGGCGGACCCACCACGCCCATCGAGCAGGTCACGGAGCTGGCCGACGGCGTCCTGCAGAAGCTGGTCACCGCCGGCATCACCACCGTCGAGGCCCTGGCCGACATGACTCCAGAGCAACTCGAGGAGATTCCCGGCATCGGCGAAAAAACTCTGGAAAAAATCAGCGTGGCCGTACGCCACTACTTCGGCCACTTTGAAGAGGGCGAACAAGGCCAGGCGGCCGAATCCGCGGAAGACGAGACAACCGGAGGCGAAACTATCGACGCCGGGCACGCCGAAGCCGAAGCCGCGGAGACCGCCGAAGGCGTTTCCGCGCGGAGGGCTGTTAAAAAAGGCGGCCAGGCGGAAATCGAGAACGCGCCCGCAGTGGTGGCCGATGCGGAAGCGGAGGCCGAGAATGCCGCCGAAGTTCTGCAAGAAGCGGAAAGCGCGCAGGCAGCCGAGGCGGAAGACCAAAACCTTTCCGGCGCTGAACTGGAGGCTGAGGCCGACGCGGAATCCGGGGGAGTCACCGCGGAGGAACTGGCCATAGAGGACGTTCCTGAAGCAGACGATAGCGGCACACCGGACACTGAAACGTAAGAGCAGGCGGCCAAGAAGGACGGCGCGTAACGTGCGCGGCGTCCTTCAAAGCCAATCAAGCGATAATGGAAGCATGACGAACAGCCATTGCCATGAGGTAGCTATGAGCGACTAACGGCTTTGGGTAGCACAATCTGAAAAGAGGCGGATGAGTAAGATTCGTATCAACGATCTCGCGCGCGAGATGGAAGTCAAGAGCCGGCAGGTTCTCGACATATTGGCGGAACTCGGCCTGGCTGGCGGCAAGACCCACTCCAGCTCGCTGGAAGAGGATGAGGCCGATAAGGTTCGCGCGCATTTTAAGCGTGGAACCGCAACGCGGCCTGCCAGCCAGGGGAGCGCCGCTGCGCCTCGCGCCCCCCAGGCTATTACGCCCAAAATCGATCTCTCGCATATCTCCAAGCCCGGCGACGTGCTCAAGGCCATCCAGGCCAAGAAGAAAGAAGAAGAGACGCGCCTGGGCCGTGTGCCCCGCGCGTCGGTGAGCGCCCCGTCGAAGCTCAAGGCAGCGCCCGCCGCGCCAGCCCGCCCGGCGCCGCGCAAAATCGTTCCCCAGCCGCGCTCCGCTCCGCCCACTATCGCCGCGCCGGCAGCTCCGCCGGCTATCGCCTCCCGCCCGCCCGCGGGTCCGGTGGTCGCCAAGGCTCCGGCAGGCGCTGTTGCCGCGCGTCCAGCGGTCGTAGTCGCGCCGCCCACGGTCGCCGTGGTAGTCAAGCCGCCCGCCGCGCACCCGCGCGAAGAAAAGCTTCGCCCCACCGAGCACCCGGCCGCCGCGGAGCACGTTGCGGCCCACGCTGCCGCTGCGGCTGAGCCTGCTGTGATTGCCGCTCCGTTTGGCCTCGAAATCCCGGCAGCTGAAGCTGACATTTCCATTCCCACGCTTGCAGCCAAGTCCACGGCCGCTCCGGCGCGTCGCGCACACGCGCACGCGGCGTCCACCCATGCGCAGCCTGCCCGCCGCATGATCGTGCCCCAAACCGGCCCCCGCCCGGTCTACAAAGCGCCCCCGGTGGATCCAAACGCGCCCGCCGCAGCCGCCGGCGGACTTCAACGCGGCAAGCCTATCTTCGACCGCAGACCCTCGGGCGGCACTTATCAGCGCACTCCCGGAAGCACTTCTGCGCCAGGCCAGTTCCCCGGCGGACCGCGGCCCAAGCATCCCACTCGCTCCACTCCAGCCGGCTACGCCGGACCCGGCGCTCCGTCCGCTCCCGGAAGCCGTCCCGGTTTAGGCGCGCGGTCTGGCGTTGGATTATCCCGCCCAGGCTTCGGACAGCGTCCCGGCCCCGGCGGCCCTCCGCCAGCAGGCGAAGCGCCCCGTCCGCAGCGTGCCTCTTCCCGCGGCCGAGGCGGCCGCACGCAGTATCCCAAAACCAAGGAAGGCCCGATGAAGGGCTTTGTGCCGCCGCCCCGCTATAGCGGAGTCCAATTCGGCGGCGAGCCTCTTCCCATCACCCGCGAAATCACCGTCACCGAAGGCATCAGCGTCAAGGATCTGGCCGAAAAACTCGACATCCGCGCCAAGGATCTGATCGCCACCTTGCTGATGAGCGGCATCTTCGTCACCGTCAACCAGTCTCTCGACGCCGAGATGGTCAAGGATGTCTCCGCCAAGTTCGGCGCCGCCGCCACCGTTATCAGCTATGAGGAAGAGATCGCCAACCAGGCCATCGAAGAGGTTCTCGAAGCCGAAAACACCGGCGAGCTTGAAGTTCCCCGTTCTCCCGTGGTCACCGTCATGGGCCACGTGGATCACGGCAAGACCTCACTGCTCGACGCCATCCGCGAAACCCACGTGGCGGAAGGCGAAGCCGGCGGCATCACCCAGCACATCGGCGCTTACAAGGTTCGCTTTTCCAAGGAAGGCTCTCCGGCTTCCGGCCGCGAGATCGTCTTCCTCGATACCCCCGGCCACGAAGCCTTCACCCGCATGAGAGCCCGCGGCGCCAAGGTTACTGACATTGTGGTCATCGTGGTGGCCGCCGACGACGGCGTCATGCCCCAGACCCTGGAGGCCATCGACCACGCCAGGGCTGCCGGCGTCCCCATCATCGTCGCCGTCAACAAAATCGACAAGCCCGAAGCCAACCCCGAACGCGTCAAGAAGCAGCTTGCCGACCGCGGCCTCATCCCTGAAGAGTGGGCGGGCGGCGGCCAGGAAGGCACGGTCTTTGTCGAAGTCTCCGCTAAAAAGCGCATCCACCTCGACCTGCTGCTGGAAATGATCTGCCTGGTCTCCGACATTCGCGCCCCCAAGGCAACCCCTGGCCGCAAGGCCGTCGGCTCGGTAATCGAAGCCAAGCTCGATCGCGGCCGCGGCGCCGTCGCCACGGTCCTGGTCCAGGACGGCACCCTCCACCTCAACGATTCCTACATCGTCGGCAACACCTTCGGCAAGGTTCGCGCCATCTTTGACGACCGCGGCCGCGCCCTCACTGAAGCCGGCCCATCCACCCCCGTCGAAGTCCTCGTCCTCGAATCCATGCCCGACTCCGGCGACACCTTCCTCGTGGTCGCCGACCGCGACAAGGCCAAGGGCATCGCCCAGTTCCGCAAGATGAAGGAGCGCGACGCCCAGCTCGCCAAAAGCTCCCGTGTCTCCCTCGAGGGCCTGGCCGAGCAGATTCGCACCGCCGGCGTCAAAGACCTGCCCTTGATCATCAAGGGCGACGTGGCTGGATCAGTTGAAGTGCTGGCCGATTCCCTGGTCCGCATGTCCACTGAGAAGGTGCGCATCAAGGTCATCCACTCCGGCGTCGGCTCCATCACCGAGAGCGACGTCCTTCTGGCCACCGCCTCCAACACCATCATCATCGGCTTCAACGTCCGCCCGGAGCGCAAAGCCGCCGAGCTGGCCCAGCAGGAAGGCATCCAGATCCGCCTCCACTCCATCATCTACGAGCTTCAGGACGAGATGCGCCTGGCCATGATGGGCCTGCTCGAACCCACCTTCAAGGAAAACTACCTCGGCCGCGCCGAAGTC
>JBEKNO010000090.1:0-11414 GCA_049522735.1 Occallatibacter sp. | reverse complement strand
TGATGGTGCCGGCGATGTGCAACTGCAGGTCCGCTTTTCCGCGCGGGTTGGCGAACATGAGCAGCGACCAGACAACCATCGGCAAGGTCAGCAGAAGAGACCGGCCAACGCCTCGTGGCGCCGTCTTGCCGGGCCGCGGTACGCGAACGTCAGTAGCCATATCCTTTTCTCCCCAACAACATGGCGATTCCCAAAGCCAGGTACCAGAGGGCGATGAGCGCCATCGCCATCCTGGCCACCGTGGTTACGGCCTCATTGCGCGCCACGCAACCCAGGCCGGCAAAGGGCGCAAACCAGACGGAAGTACCAACAAAAAAGACCGCGAAGAAGAGCAGGGCGGCAACCAGGCTGCCCAACTGGGCCGCCCTCACTCCGGCAACTACAAACGGAGGGCAAAGATTCAAACCGGTAAGGAAGCCCAGCGCCGCCGCGGCAGCCGCGCCGCGATGCTTCTTTTCGCCGATCTTCACCAGTTTTGAACCCGCGCACGGTTGAGCGCGATTGCGCCTGGCCGGGTATGCGTACCAAAACAGCACGCCGGCCAGCAACACATAGATCACGCCGATCATCACCAGGCGTCGCCCCGGCAGCAGCGATGCCAGGGCGCCGAGTTCCCAGGCCACCACGGCAAACAACAGGTATCCCAGAAGGCGCGCCGCGAGAAAGGCGGAGAGATAGCGGACGTTGGGCCGCAATCCCTGATGCCCGGCAAGCATGGAGGGAACCAGCACGGATCCGCAAGCTGCTATGCAGGCCGGTCCAGACCCCAGCCCCAGGGCCAGCGCTTCGCCGAATACCGCGGACGCAGCCATGCGCGGATGCTCGCCGTTTTTCAGTGCCCCCGTCTGTGACGAGTGACACGCGGCGGCGGAAGTACGTTTTCTGTCTATGACTTAAACCGTGACCCGATCGAGGTGCGGCCGGCAAGCAAAAAACCGGCGCGCTTTGACATTGTTAAAAGGCATTCAGTCCATCTGTCCCGTTTCTGGACTATAATCTCAGCTAATTCCAATCCCGGAAACTGCTTGTTTCGCACGGCGTATTCCATTGGATTCCGTTCATCTCCCCCTCAGAGGATGTAGAGAGGGGAAACCGGAATCGGATTCCGGATGTGGGCGTCTATGCGGGCAATTCATCGGGTTTCTGGTGTGCCTGGTCCGAAGGGATTGGTTGGGCCGGGCGCTTCTCAATCATGGAACGAAGGGCGAGGCGCGGTGCGGGCCGGCCTGATGTTGGGAGTGTTGTTTCTGGCGCTGGCGCCGTCCGCGGCGGCGCGGGCGCAGAGCGCAGGGGTTGGTGTGCCTGGGGCCGGCCGGGTTTTAGGGTCTCCCACCCTTGCGATAGAAAAAAATCGCAAGGATGGGGCGCGGAACTTATCTGCGCGGCCGTCCCTGAATCTGCCTCCGCGCGTGATTCACGCACAGCGGTTTCTTGCCCGGCGGGGTTGGACGCAATCGAAGAATCGGGCCAACTGGCAGGCCGCCAGGCGGGCCGCCGCCGCTCGCTCCGCCGCGCCCACGAGCGCCGTGCAACCTCTGGCGGGAACTCCGGCGACCGCGACCTGGCAGCCGCTGGGCCCCACGGCGGTCGCCTCGGCGAACTTCGGCCTGGTGACGGGCCGGGTCTCGGCGCTGGCGCTGGATCCCTCGGACGCGACCGGCAATCATCTCTACGTGGGAACCACCGGCGGCGGGGTGTGGGTTTCGCAAAATGCGGGCGCCTCCAGCACCTCTTCCATCACCTTCACGCCACTGACTGACAGCCTGGGAGTTTTGAGCGGCGCGACGGACGCTTCCATCAGCATTGGAGCATTGACGGTGCAGCCGGGAGGAATGGGCGTGATTCTGGCCGGCACCGGGGATCCCAACGATGTGCTGGACTCCTATTATGGCGCAGGCATCCTGCGTTCGACCGACGGCGGCAACACCTGGAACCTGATCTCCACCACCGTGGATTTTGAGTCGGGCCTTAGCAACCAGGACTACAGCTTCGTAGGCGAAGGCTTTGCGGGCTTTGCGTGGAGCACGGTGAGCCCGCAACAGGTGGTGGCCGCGGTCTCCCAGGCTTACGAAGGCACACTGGTGGATGCGGACCGCTCCGGCGTGAGCTATGAGGGGCTCTATTACTCCACCGACAGTGGAGCCACCTGGCATCTGGCCACCATCACGGACGGCAGCGGAGAAGACGTGCAGGGGCCGATCGATGCCTTTGCGGGTCCGGATGGCAACGCCGCGACCTCGGTGGCGTGGAACCCGATGCGGCAATTGTTTGTGGCCGCGGTGCGCTACCACGGGTATTACCAGTCGCCGGACGGCGTGACCTGGACGCGCATGACGGCACAGCCCGGCGCGAACCTGACCACGGCATTCTGCCCCAACAATCTGGGCAGCACCGGCTCCATCGACTGCCCCATCTTTCGCGGTACGGTGGCGGTGAATCCGCTGACCGGGGATACCTTTGCCTGGACGGTGGCCACCTACGACCAGTCAACGGGCGAGTGGCATAACGGCGGAATCTGGCAGGACCAGTGCGCGATCAATATCAGCGGCAACGCCTGCACCAACACGGCCATCACCTTTGCCACCGAGTTGCCGTGGTTTCCAGGCACCAGCAGCACGGAGCCCATGATCGCCAACGGCGATTACACCCTGGCGCTGGCGGCGGTTCCGGCGGCAGTGGGGCTGGGTGAGGACACGCTGCTCTTTGCCGGGGCCAACGACCTGTGGAAGTGCAGCCTGGCCATGGGCTGCGCGTGGCGCAACACCACCAATTCGACCGCTGGTTTCTGCTCGAACGTAGCCGAATACCAGCATTCCCTGGCCTGGAACACGGCCAATCCGCTGGAAATCTTTTTAGGCAACGACAGCGGGCTGTGGCGTTCCGTGGACCAGGTCGGCGAAACCGGACCGGTCTGCTCGGCGAGCGACGCCAGCCACTTCCAGAACCTGAACGGAAGCTTGGGGTCGCTGGCCGAG
This sequence comes from Occallatibacter sp., assembly GCA_049522735.1. Taxonomy (GTDB): domain Bacteria; phylum Acidobacteriota; class Terriglobia; order Terriglobales; family Acidobacteriaceae; genus Telmatobacter. The sequence goes on along the minus strand of JBEKNO010000090.1, from coordinate 8,439 downwards.
GTGGAGAGCATCTCCGCCACCGGCATCTCTTCCTACACCATGATGGCCGGGCTGGGGGTGAACGGGACCGCGGGCGTGAAGAGCTCCACCGGGCCCACGGCGGACTGGCCGCGGATTCTGGGCGGCGACGGCGGGCCGGTGGCCATCGATCCCAGCAATTCCGAGAACTGGTATGTGAACAACGAGGAGGGAGTTTCCATCTACCTGTGCTCGCAATCGAACGCCTGCACTCCGGCGGCCTTCGGCGCCAGCCCGGTGATTACCGGCGCGGACGTGGGCGGGGATGGCCTGGCCATGGCCACGGCGGCGCCGTTTCTGGTGGACCCGCTGGACCCCACGCAATTGCTGATCGGCACCTGCCGGGTTTGGCGCGGTCCAGCCAGCGGCGTGGGCTGGAGCAGCTCCAACGCCATCAGCCCCATCCTCGACCAGCAAGCCTCTCCCGGGCCGTGCAGCGGCAATTCCCTGATTCGCTCCCTGGCGGCGATGGCGACCACCGGCGGCGGCGAAGTGGTTTATGTGGGTACCTATGGCGCCCTGGTCGAAGGCGGAAACGCGGCCGGCCAGGTTTTCAGCATCACCTATAATTCGGCCACCGGTTGGTCCGCGCCGCGGAATCTGACCCAGAATCCGGTGACCGCGCCCAGTGAGAGCGGAAAGATGAATGCGCTCGACCTGGACATTTCCAGCCTCTACATCGACACCCACGACGTGAGCGGGCAAACGGTCTACGCCACGGTCGAGGGTTTTTCCAGCCCCACCCAGGCGGTGCCCACCATCTACCGCTCCATCAATGGGGGAGCGAGCTGGGCGAATTTGACGGGCAACCTTCCCTGGGCCCCGGCCAGCAGCGTGGTGGTGGACCCGCAAAGCGCCACTACCGTCTACGTGGCCACGGACGTGGGAGTTTTCTTCACCACCGAGATCGGGAGTTGCACCAACCCCTCCCCCGTCTGCTGGTCGGCATTTGGAACCGGGCTGCCGCAGGCGCCTGCGGTTCAACTGAGTGCCGCGCCGCTCGATGCGTCCGCGGCCGTGCTGACCGCGGGAACCTACGGACGGGGAATTTGGCAGACCCCGCTGTGGAGCTCGCAGACGGGCTTGACCACCGCGATTACCACTCCCCCCAACCCGGTGATCTTTACCACCCCGGTGCCCGAATACTCCAGCAGCACGCTGACGGTGACCGTAATGAACACGGGAAGCCTCGCCCTGGTCATGCCTTCGCCGGATACTTCCATGGGCGGGAACGACAGCGCGGACTTCAGTGTGACCACCGACGACTGCCAGGGCGCGACCGTGCAGCCGGGCGGCGCCTGCATACTTCAGGTGACCTTTGCGCCCATCGCGGTGGGCGCCCTGACGGCCCAGATGACCATCTACGCCAACGTCTACGGCGGGCAACTTCCCGCGGTGGAGTTCAGCGGGACCGCAACCGCGGCGGGAGTGGTGACGCTAACTCCGGCAGCCATCAGCTTTGACCCGGCGCCCGGCCAAAGCTCCCTGTTGCTGCCGGTGCCGGTGGGGACGACCTCCGGCTCCGAGCAGGTGGAGGCCGGCAATAGCGGCGGCGCGGCGATTTCCATCACCAACATCGCCATCACCTCTCCTTTCAAGATCGCGAGCAACGGATGCGGCACGAGTACGCTCGCGCCTGGCGGCGATTGCCAGATGATGCTGGCCTTTGCGCCCACCCAGCGGGGAGCGGCGACGGGAACGCTGACCTTTACCGAAGGCGCCAAATCGCAGACCGTGGCGCTGAGCGGTTTTGGCTGGGCCCCGCCCACAGACACTCTTTCGGCCGCCTCGCTGAGCTTTGGCGGCATCGTGGTGGGGCAGTCTTCGCCCGTGCGGACGATTACGCTTTCAAATACCGGCGACCTGCCGCTCAAGGGAATCTCCATCACGGTGAGCGGTCCGTTCACGGAATCGGACAACTGCGATGGCCAATTGGCGGCCAACTATCCTCTCTCCAGTTGCGCCATCAGCGTGCAATTCGCTCCCAACGCCAGCCAACTGGGCTCCCAGAGCGGTACGCTCACGGTTACCGATGCGCTGCGCGTGCAGCCGGTAACTCTGTCGGGCACGGGCCTCGCGGCGCCTGCCATCGGCTTCAGCCCCCCGGCCGGTTTGAGCTTTTCCCTGCAAGAGGTAGGCGTGGCCAGCTCGCTGACGCTGACGGTGACCAACACCGGCGGAGCGCCGCTGGCCAACCTGAGCTTCACCATTCCCGGATCCACGGTTCCCGGCTCGCAGGCCAGCTACTTTGCCATCGGCGCCAACACCTGCCCGGTAACCAGCGGATCGACGCTGGCGGCCGGGAGCAGTTGCACGGTGCAGGTGATCTTTACCCCCTTAGCGGCAGGCGGGAGCGCGGCTACGCTGGTGATCTCCTCTTCCAACGCCACGGCGGTCAGTGCGCCGCTGAGCGGCTCGGGGCAGGTTACCGCCGGGCTCAATGTCAGCCCGCCGCAACTCACCTTTGGGCCGCAAAGCCCCGGCCAGCCCAGCGCGGCGCAAACGGTGATCATCAGCAATACGGCCGGCGTGGCATCCAGCACGCCGTCGCTATCAATCAACAACACCCAGTTCAGCCTGACCGCGAACACCTGCACCGGCAACCTGGCCGCCGGGACAAATTGCACAGTGGGAGTCATCTATACGCCAACCGGCAGTACGGCGGCGGGTCTTCTCACCGTCAGTTCAGCCACATTTGCCACTCAGGCCACCGTGGTGCTGAACGGAACGGCCGGAGGGCCGGGCTCGATTCAGGTGAAGCCGTCGCCGATCAGCTTTGGAACGGTGGGAGTGAACACCATCAGCAGTCCCATCACGGTGACCGTGACCAACCCCTGGACGGCGACCACGATGGAGGGCCTGGCGATAACGCCTTCGGCGGGCTTTCAACTGGCGAACGGCGCCCGTACCTGCGCCGCATCGCTGGGGCCGGGGGCGAGTTGCACGGTGGGGGTGGTCTTTGCCCCCGCCAGCGTGGGCGCGCAGAACGGCGCCCTTGCCATTACCAGCAGCACGGCGTCGGCCAGTGGGTCGGTAGCGCTGTCGGGGAATGGATTCGATTTTTCGGTCGTCGTCTCCGGCTCCAATACCGATACCGTCGCCGCCGGCCAAATCGCCTACTACACCATGGCCATTACCCCGCTGAGCGGCTCGCCGGGAGGAACATTCAGCTTCGCCTGCGGCACGCTGCCGGCCAATGCGCTTTGCATCTTTGACCCCACGGGCGAAAACGTCAGCGCCGGCGCCACCGGCTACGAGACGGTGGAGATTTCCACGGGGCAATCCAGTTCGTCCTCGCTTGCCCCCGGTCCGGCCAGGGGCGGCGTACTGCTGTTGGCCTGCGGGCTGGCCTTGCTGCCGCTGACCCTCCCGCTCACATGGAGGCGGCGCAGGAAGGCATTGTTCATGGCCGCGCTGCTGGCGATTCTGGCGGGGAGCGTCTCCAGTTGCACCAGCTCAGGCGGAGGTACGGGAGGAGGTGGAGGCGGGGGGTCGGGCGGCTCGGGCAACTCAAGCTTAACCCCGGTTGGAACTTATGCCATTTCCGTGAGCGTCACTTCCAACGGCGTGACGCATACGCTGGCCGCGCCCACCGGTCCTCTCGCTCTCACCGTCGATTGATGATCCGGGTCATCCGGGCCGCAAACCGCATCGGGCTATACTCTAACTTCGGGGCATGGTGCAGGGTGCCCCAGATCTCGTCCGCCGCGGCGGAAGACCGGGGAAAGCAGCACCGGAAAATGGGGAAGAGCAGGGAATGACCGCCAAAGTTACTGTGGAAGATGTGGAGCGGGTAGCCGAACTGGCCCATCTGGAGCTGAAGCCGGAGGAGACTCCGGCGATGCTGCGCGATCTGAACGCCATCCTCGACTATGTGGCCGAGCTGAACCAACTGGATACGGCTGGCGTGGCGCCTCTGGCCCAGGTGAGCGAACTGGGCGAAGCAGCGGGCGCGGGCGTGCTGCGCGCCGATCTGCCGCTGCCCTCGCTGGATCGCGCCGTAGTGCTCAAGCAGGCGCCGGAGACTGACCGGGTCTTCTTCAAGGTGCCCAAGGTGATTGAGCGGTAAGAGAGAGTGCAATAAGGCCGCAAAGAGGCCGGAAAAGAGCCAATAAACGAGTCCAGAGAGAGGAAAGCCCGATTGCCCAGCCAAGCTAAGGCACTGGAGAACTACGTAGAAAAGCCGAAAACCCTGGCCCAGTTGCGCGCGGAGATTGCCGCGGGCAGCACCAGGGCCGCCGATCTCGCCGCCCGCTACTATGACCGCATTGAGCGCGTGAATCCGCGCCTGAATATTTACCTGAGCCTGACCAAAGAGCGCGCCCTCGAACAGGCCGCCCGCATTGACGCGCTGGCGGCCAAGGGCGATCCGCTGCCCGCGCTGGCAGGCATTCCGGTGGGCATCAAGGACGTGCTGGTGATGCGAGGCGCTCCGTCCACGGCGGGGTCGAAGATTCTCGAGGGCTACCGGCCTCCGTACGACGCAACGGCGGTCGCAAAACTCGAAGCCGCTGGCGCGGTGCTGCTGGGCAAGCTGAACTGCGACGAGTTTGCCATGGGCTCCTCAAACGAAAATTCGGCCTACGGGTCGGTGCGCAACCCGGTGGATACGGAGCGGGTTCCGGGCGGCTCCAGCGGCGGCTCGGCGGCGGCGGTGGCGGCCAATCTGGCCGTGGCTACTCTGGGCTCGGATACCGGCGGCTCCATTCGCCAGCCGGCCAGCTTTTGCGGTGTGGTGGGCGTGCTGCCCACCTACGGGCGCGTCTCGCGCTACGGGCTGATCGCCTTTGCCTCTTCGCTGGACCGCGTCGGCCCCTTCGCCTCGAACGTGCGCGACGCCGCCACGCTGCTCAGCGTGATTGCCGGCCACGATCCCAGGGACGCCACCAGCTCCCCGGCCCCTGTCCCCGACTATGCTGCCGAGAGCGATAAAGGCGCGGAGCGCCTGCGCATCGGCGTTCCCGCCGAGTACTTCGGCGAGGGCCTCGACCCGGAGGTGCGAACAGCCATTGAATCCGGCATTGCCGCGCTCAAGGCCGCCGGCTGCGCCATCAAGCCGGTCTCCATGCCGCACACCAAATACGCCGTTCCCGCCTATTACCTGATCGCCACGGCGGAGGCCAGCGCCAACCTGGCCCGCTTTGACGGCGTGCGCTACGGCTACCGCTCGACGGCCTCGGAGAACCTCTCGGCCATGTACTCGCACTCCCGCGACGAGGGCTTCGGCGCCGAGGTCAAGCGCCGCATCCTGCTCGGCACCTACGCGCTGAGCGCCGGCTACTACGACGCCTACTATCTGAAGGCGCAACAGGTGCGGCGCATCCTGGCCGAGGAGTATCTGCACGCCTTTGCCGAGGTGGATGCGATTGTCACTCCGACTGCGCCCACGGCGGCCTTCAAGCTGGGCGAGAAGACCGGCGATCCGCTGGCCATGTATCTGGCTGACATCTACACGGTCACGGCCAGCCTGGCCGGCATCTGCGGCGTGACGGTGCCTTGCGGAGCGACGAAGTCCGGCTTGCCGGTGGGGATGCAGGTGCTCGCCCGCCATTTGAACGAAAGCACGGCCTTCCGCGTGGCGCGCGCCGTGGAGGCGGCGAAGATTTAGGAACTTCCCAAATCGCAGCTGCGATTTGCGGCAGAAATGAAATCGGGGCGTTCGTCCACAAATGCTCCGTGCCCCATCCTTTCCGCTTTGTTCTGCGGAAAGGGTGGGAAACCACGAACCTCAACAGGCGTCCGTTCCATAGGAGCAAGCGTCATGAGCAAGGGTTCAGGAATTGCGGTAGTGGTTCTGGCGGCGCTGCTGGCCGCGGCTCCGGCGGCTCAGGCTGCGCCGCGCAAGGCGCGCACGGTGGTTCTGGGCGCGGCAAAGAAGGTGCCCTACTCAAAAGCCGGCGACCCGGCCGGAGCGGCTCCCGGCGAAGATTCCTTGAAGATTCGCGCCCTGCTGGTGGACGGCGTGCTCAAGGAGTGGACCACCGGCGACGCCCACGACGTGACCGACCGCAGCTTCGTTGTCCGGCGGGTGATCCGGCTGAACGACACTTTACCCGGCGACAAGCCCAGCGAAAAACCCGCCCCGGCGGCCAGCCGCTGGGTCTGGCAGAGGGGTCCGTGGCTGCTGGTGGACCGCCAGACCGGTCGCATCATAGCTCTGAAATTGCCGCACTACGATCCCGGCGTGAGCCAGGTGAGCTGGTTCCGCGATTATGCGGCCTATTGCGGCGTGACCGCCAGCGGCAAGAGCCTCTACGCCGTGGTGGCCCAGATAGCGGCGCGCAAGCCGGTGCTGGCCAAAAAGTTGGATGCCTTCGACCCCGAAAACCACCCCGGCCCGGTCTGCGCAGCGCCGGATTGGCAGCGCGAACCGCTGCGCATCACCTTTCATCCCGCGGGCAAGGATGCTGTGAGCTTCGATGTGGTTCCCGGCTCGGCGGTGCTGGTGGAGGATTCGGGAGACGAGCCGGAGGCACCCGCCCCGGCCCCGGAAGCCAAGCCGAAATAGCTGCGGGCGGAGGGGTACTTGAGGCCGGCGCGCCTTGACACGACCCCCTCTGCGCGTATCTTATCTATTAGGCATTCTTTTTGGAGTCCGGCCGGAACGGGGAGTAGCTGCATTGTGCTGCTTCCGGATTTGGCGCTCCAAAGGAAAGCTGTGTCGAACAGGAAGCAGACGGCGGTTGGGTCACAGGCAGGTATGCGGGCGCGGAACGGAAATATGAGTTCCGGCAAGCGAAGTCGGACCCTCCTTCCAGCGCCTGGGCCGGAGATGACCAACGGCCTGGATCAGGCTAAGTCCATTCCCGGAGACAAATTTTTCTGTAGGGCTTCCGGCAGATGGCTGGGAGTGCCTGCGCCCTGAACGGTTCGCCGCGGCGAACGGCCGGGAGCGAGCAAAGGATGAGTGTGGCGGCAAGTTTCGCACTATGGGCGGGTGGAACCGCCGGAGCGGGTGGGGGCGCCATCGGGCTTCTGCCCATACTTTTGTTGATCCCGGTCTTGTACCTGGTGATGATCCGTCCCCAGCAGAAGCGCCAAAAGCAGTGGCAGGAGATGCTGGGCTCAATCAAGGCGGGCGACCGGGTGACCACCGCGGGAGGCATCCGCGGCATCATCCTCTCCATCAAGGACGACGTGATTATCATTCGCGTGCCGCCGGACAATATCAAACTGGAAGTGGCCAAGAACGCCATTGCCTCGGTGACTACCCAGGACGGGATTTCGGGATCATAGCTTTTAGCTGTTAGCTATTTCATGGCGAGAACAGGTTTTCATCTCAACGGAAATGAGCTAAAAGCTACAGGCTAAAATCTGCATTTAGGTTTTTTGCACAAGAGAAGCGGGACGATGAAGAAGAATCTCAATAACAAAATTCTCCTGATTGTTGCGGTTTTGCTGTTTTTCATCTACGGCATCTTCGGGGTGCCGTCGGGGGTCACCGGCAAGGCCCTGATGGATGCCATGACCAAGCGCATTCACCTTGGCCTGGACCTGCGCGGCGGCGCGCATTTGATTTTGCAGGTGGTGGTCGCGGAAGCGGTCAATAACGAGACCGACAACACGGTGGGACGCGTTCAGCAGGATCTGAAGGCGGCCAACCTGAGCTTTTCCCAGGTCTACAAGCCCGATCCGGCGACCAGGCCCGAGGTCATCCGGGTGGAAGGAACGGCGCAAGGCAAGTCCACTGACGTGCGCTCCACGCTGGAAGCCAAGTACTCCAACGAATACGACGTGACCGGCGGAGGGGCGGATTTGAGCTTCACGCTGACCATGAAGCCGATGGTGGTGACGGCCCTGGAGAAGAAAACCGTTCAGCAGGCCATCGAGACCATCCGCGACCGCGTTGACACTTTGGGCGTCAGCGAGCCGGTGATTCAGGAGTACGGCCTGGGCGAAAACCAGATTCTGGTCGAGCTGCCCGGCATCGACGACCTCGACCGGGTCAAGAACATCATCCAGTCCACGGCCCGGCTTGAGATTCACGCCGTGGTTGGCGGTCCGTACAAGGACGAACCGGAGGCCCTGGCTAGCGTGGGCGGCGCGGTTCCGGCCGACGAGGAACTTGTCCATGGCGCCGGCACGGTGGGCGCCGGCTCTGATGCCGACAGCGTCTACGTCGTGCACCGTATCTCGGTGGTCTCCGGCACTGACTTCCGCTCCGCCGATCCGGGCTTCGATCAGAACGGCCGCCGCAATGTCCGCTTCACCCTGACCAACGAGGCCGGCGACCGCTTCTACGAGTACACCAGCAAGAACGTGGGCCAGAGCATGGCCGTGGTCATGGGCGGCCGGGTCAAGGAAGTGGCCACCATCCAGAGCGCCATCCGCGACTCCGGCGAGATCACCGGCAGCTTTACCCCGGACGAAGTCATGATCCTCTCGAAAATGCTGCGCACCGGAGCCTTGCCGGCCTCGCTG
>JBEKNO010000089.1:0-11448 GCA_049522735.1 Occallatibacter sp. | reverse complement strand
GTTGAGCAACAATCGCTGAGCAAGCCTGGAAGAGTCCATATATTCCCTGGCGGAATCCGTCATAACGGAGAGCAAGAAGGAGATTTGACGTTGAAGACGGGGTCGTTTTGGTTGCGCGGATGGGGATGGGGAATGGTGCTGATGGCAGCATCCGGCCTGGGTTGGGCTTCAGAGGCGCATACCAACACCTTGAACCGCGATCCGCTGGTGCGCGAGGCCTTCGAGCACTTCTATAACCTGGACTACCCCGGCGCCATCGAGCGCTTCGAGAGCATTCACGCGGCGCACCCGGGCGATCCGCAGGCAACCGCGCAGTTGCTCGATGCGGTGCTCTTCCAGGAACTCTACCGCCAGGATCTGCTGGACACTACGTTCTACGCCACCGACGGCTTTCTGACCGGCCGGCACGCCACCCAGGAAGACCCGAAGACGCGCGATCGCATCATGGCGCTGGCCGACGAGGCCATCCATGAGGCCGATGGGCAGCTCAGCAGGAATCCCGACGACGCGGACGCTCTCTATGCGCGTGGGTGGGCGCGTGCTCTCAAGTGCACCTACATCGCCATGGTGCAGAGGGGTTATGGCGCCGGGTTCCGGCTGGCCATCAAAGCCAAGGACGACGATGCGCGCGTGCTGCAACTGGATCCGGAGTATGTGGATGCCAAACTGGTGGTGGGGGTCTATGAGTACGTGGTGGGCGCGCTGCCCTGGCCCTTCAAACTGCTCATCGGCTTTGCCGGCATCACGGGGTCGAAGTCCACGGGCCTGGTGATGCTGAAGGACGCCGGAAACCGCGGCGTGATCACCAGCGTGGAGGCGCGCACCACAACCGCGCTGTTCCTGCGCCGCGAGGCGCGGTACAAGGAGGCGATCCAGGTGGTGCAAGGCCTCAGAATAGAGTATCCCCGCGACTATCTTTTCAGCCTGGAAGAGGCTAACCTGCGCAGGGACGACGGCGAGGGCATGGCCGCTGTGGAGGCCTACCGTGAGATTATCGCCGCCAACGCCAAGCCCGGCTTTTACTATTCGGCGCGCATGGAACTCACCTACTTTGCTTTAGGCGACGCCCTGCGCGGGCAGCGCCACTATGGCGAGGCGGCGCAGTACTTTGAGCAGGCCGCAATGACGCCGAATGTGGGGCCGGAGCTCAAGATCCGATCGCTGGTGGCCGCGGGCGAGTGCCGCGATCTGAACGGCGAACGCCAGGCTGCGGTCAGGGATTACCAGGCCGCCATCGATGCCGGTCCTGATACCTCCCGCGCCGGGACGGCAAGAAAGTATCTGCGCAAAGCCTATACCGGGAACTGACGGCAGGTCGGTCAGGCACGGAAGATGGAACCGCCGCCGCCTCGTCTCCGTATGTTGAGAATGGATGGGGTTTGCTGAGGAGGAATCGAATATGGCCGTCTATTGCATTCGTTGCGGGACAGTGTTGCCCCAGAGCGCGCGCTTCTGCTCGAATTGCGGCGCGGTGGTTCCTTTGCCGCAGCCCATGCCCTGCAGGCCGCTGGTCCGGCCGCGTATGGGCCGGCAGATTGCCGGGGTCTGCATGGCGCTGGCGCAGTCCTACGGGTGGGATGTGGCTATCGTCCGCGTTATTGCCGTGCTGGGATTGTTTTTCACCAGCGGACTGGTGGGCGTGGCCTATGTGGCGGCCTGGATTGGGATTCCCGAGGAGCCGTTCCCGCAGCCGGGAGAGTATCCTCCTAAGGTATGAACGGCACGTACGAATGGGACGGAGCGAGGCTGAGTTTTCGCGATACCGGGGCAGGTCTGCCGGTGGTTTTTCTCCACCCCACGCCGCTGGATGGCGAGTATTGGCGTCCATTGACCGAAGACCTGGGCGGGGTGCGCGCCATCGTTCCCGACTTGCGCGGGCATGGCGGCTCGGAGTTGGGCCGGAAGCTGCCGGTGGGTGGCTTTGCGCTCGTTCCCGACGCACCGGTGCTGACCATGGCGCAACTGGCCGCCGATGTTCTTGCTCTCCTCGATCATCTTGAATTGCCTGAGGCAGTCTTTGCCGGCTGCTCGATCGGCGGCTATGTGCTGCTGGAGTTGTGGCGCAGGGCTCCCGAGCGGATGAGCGGATTGGCTTTTATCTGTTCCAAACCTCAGCCGGATGCCGAGGCCAACCTGGCCAGACACGCTGACAACATCGCCCAGATTCGAGCCGGGGGCAGCGGGGCTATCTTCGACGGCATGACGCAGACGCTGATTGGGGCTACGGCGCGGGAGCGCCGGCCTGCGATCGTGGCTGAGCTGCGGGCGCGCATGACGCTGTCTCCTGAAGCGCTGACAGCCGTGCAGGCAGGCCTCGCCACCCGGCCCGACTCCGTACCCACCGTGGCTACCATAGGAGTGCCGGTGCTGGCCATCGCAGGGGGCGAGGACTCCGGGGTGACTGCGGCGGAGATGGAAGCCTTCAGCGCCGCGCCGGGCGGATGCGAATTCCACCTGCTGCCCGACGCCGGGCATTTTTCCGCCTATGAGCAGCCGCGCAAGGTGGCTACCCTGCTGGCGGAGTGGCTGCGGCAACCGGAAGCCTGATTCCGTCCTCAGCGGAAAGATGCTCGAATACAGCCGCAAAATGCTGTAGGCTCAAGAAAACGCTCTTCCTCTGGGAGCTCACTTTGATCCTGTCTCCGGCTCCATCGTCACGCCCCTTTCACCATCCGCAACCGGGGAGCGCCCTGCACTGCGGCAAGGTTTCGCTGGAAGCGCTGGCCAGGCGCTTTGGCACGCCGCTCTACGTCTACTCGGCGGATCAGATTGCCGAGCGGCTGGGCTTGTTTCAGCAGGCCTTCGCGGGCCGGGAGCACCTGGTCTGTTACGCGGTGAAAGCCAACTCGGCGCTGGCCATTCTGAAGTTGCTGGCGGAGCGCGGGGCGGGTTTCGATATTGTTTCCGGCGGCGAGCTGGAGCGGGTGCTGGCAGCCGCGCCTGAAGCTGTGGGCCGGGTGGTCTTTTCCGGCGTGGGCAAAACGGAGGCGGAGATCGACCTGGCGCTCATGGCCGGCATTCTCCAATTCAACGTGGAGAGCGAGGCGGAACTGAAACTGCTGGCCGCGCGCGCCCGGAAGCTCCAACGCACGGCGCGCTTTGCCCTGCGCGTGAACCCCGACGTCTTTGCCCAGACCCACCCGTATATTTCCACCGGCCTTAGCGAGCACAAATTCGGCATCGATATCCGCCAGGCCGGGAGGATTTACAAGAGCGTGGCCGGCAATCGTTGGCTTGAGGCTCACGGCGTAAGCGTCCATATCGGATCGCAGATTCGCTCCGCCGAGCCGTTTGGCGCGGCGGTGAAGCGGCTGAGCAAGCTGGCAGGCCAACTGCGGCGCGAAGGCATTGTGGTCAAGACGATCGATGCCGGCGGGGGGCTGGGGATCGAGTACCACGGCGGCAGTTTTGACGCGGCCTCCAAAGCGCGGGAGTACGCCAGGGCCATTGAGAACGGGCTTGGCGGCTTCGAGGGACGGCTGCTCGTGGAGCCGGGACGGTTCATTGTGGCGCAGGCCGGGGCGCTGGTGGCGCGGGTACTCTATGTCAAGCGCAATGGCAAAAAGACCTTCGTGATTACCGATGCGGCCATGAACGACCTGATCCGGCCCGCGCTTTACCAGGCCTATCACGAGATTGTGCCGGTAAGGCCGCGCGCCGGGAAAACCCGCCCCGTGGACGTGGTGGGACCGGTGTGCGAAAGCGGCGATTTCTTCGCCCGAGACCGCGAGCTCCAGCCCGTACAGCCCGGCGACCTGGTGGCGCTGCTCGATGCCGGGGCCTACGGCATGGCGCAAAGCTCCAACTACAACACGCGCACGCGTCCGGCGGAGGTGTTGGTGGAGGGCGCGAAGGCCCGGCTCATCCGCCGCCGGGAGACGATGGCCGATCTGCTGGCGCCGGAGATGGCGATAGGGGACAATTGATATGCTCCTTCGCATACGGTGAGACTGGTGTAGCCTCCGGACCGTCCTGATAAGCTGTTTTGTGCGGAGGATTCTGGTGATGCAACTGGGATTGAAGATGGCCTGTGCACTGGCTGTCGCGGGGCTGGCGCTGGGACTGTCCACAGCCGTCCGTGCCGACTCGCTGAAGGTAAAGACCGAACAGGGCAAGGTGCACGGCAAGACCATCAACGAGGGCAAAGTCAGGGCGTTCCTGGGTTTGCCGTACGCGGCGCCTCCGGTGGGGGATCTGCGCTGGAAGGCGCCTGAGCCGCCAGCCAAGCGGTATGAGTTCCTTCTCAAGGGAATGCCGCCTTCACGGTTCTGATTTGTCATGGAGTAGTTCTCACGCGGGAATGAAGAATAGTACAGATTGATGCAATGTTCTGCTTGGTTATAATGCGATGATTTCGCCGGAAAAGCTTACCGGTTGACGCCGGCGGCCGCGGCAAAACCTTCGGCCTGGACTGGAGGAATGGTGCTGGCCGGAGGCGGCTCACCGAACGAGGAGTCTTTGGCGTTGATGGCGTGGGAGTAGTCGGGGCCCAGTCCGAGCTTCTTGAGGGCGCGGGAGTCGGGCGTGAGCTTGGTCTGCCAGCCCTGGCCGGCCTGGTATTTCTGCATCGCGGCCACGGTCGCCGCGTCCCACTTCCCGTTGGCTTCGCCGCTCAGATAGTGCTCGCGAATGAGCGCCTGTTGAATCTGAATGACGCGGTCCGGTTGGATGGCTTGCTGGCCGTGCGGCCTGTGCTTGTGCTTCCTGACATCCTTGTGGGGACCGGACGCATGGCTATTGGCTGGAGTCGTCCGTTTGACGGTGGTGGTTGAGGCCAGCAGGGGCGTTGCGGTCAAAGCCGCAGAGAGTACGAATGCCACGCTTGCTCGAAACAAGAACACGTTGGTTCCACCTTATGAAAAACGGAAGACCGGATGATTTCGGTTGCAGTTTAAAGGAACGTTACGCATGGCCACAAGACAAAAATAGATCCGGTACCGGAAACCTAACGTGTTTCGGGAAGATGCGCCGGTAACGGAAATCCGCCGCCGGCGCACCACGAACGCTACTCGAGCGTCCCGCCCAGGTAATTGATTCCATTGTCGGGATGACGCGGATCGATGACCTCGAACACCACGTCGTCGCCGGTTTTAATCTTGCCCACCACGGCATCAAACTGCTCCTTGGTGCCGGTAGGCTGCTTGTTGATGCGGGTAATGACCAGGCCGGGCTCAAGTCCCTGCAGGTCGGCGAAGGAGCCGGAGCGGACCGACTGAATCACCACGCCGGGAGTGTGCACCTTGGCTGAGGTGGTCGGAGAGGCATCGCGGACCACGATGCCCAGCTTGGCCTCGCCGACATCGCCCTTCTCGTCCGGGTTGGCCTCGGCATGCTGCTCGCCCAGGTCGGCAAAGATCTTGTCGCGGTCGCCGATGGTGACCGTGGTGTCTGCCTGCTTGCCATCACGCGTGTAGCCCAGACGGACGGTCGAGCCCGGCCTGCGGTTGGCTATCTCATTCACCAGGTCGTCGCCGTCCTTGATGTTGCGGCCGTCGATGTTGGTGATGACGTCGCCGGGCTTGAGCCCTGCAATCTCCGCCGGGCCGCCTGGCTTGACCTTATTCACCAGCACGCCGTTCTTGAATCCGTAGACGCGGTTGACGGCGCCCGAGAGGCCTTCGCGGAATTCGATGCCGATGGAGCCGCGCGTTACCTTGTGGCTGGCGCTGATGAGGTCGTTGTAGATGTCGACCACGGTGTTGGACGGCATGGCGAAGCCGATGCCCTGGTAGCCGGCCGACTGCGTGAAAATGGCCGTGTTCACGCCGATGACCTCGCCGTTCATGTTCAGCAGAGGCCCGCCGGAGTTGCCGGGATTGATGGCCGCGTCAGTCTGGATGAAGTGCTGGAACTGGCCGTTGGCGCCGGGCTCGATGGTGCGGTTCTTGGCGGAGATGATGCCGGCGGTGACGGTCTGCGAGAGCGCGAAGGGGCTGCCGATGGCTTCCACCCAGTCGCCCACCTGGGCGGTGTCGGAGTTGCCCATCTTTACGGTGGGCAGCGGGGTGCTGGTGTCGATCTTGATGACCGCGAGATCCGTGGCCTTGTCGGTGCCGATGACGCGCGCTTGACGGCCCAGATCCTGGGTGTCGGGGTCGGTGGAGAGCTTGACGTAGATTTTGTCGGCCTTATCCACCACGTGATAGTTGGTGATGATGTAGCCCTTGGGATCGACGATGAAGCCGGAGCCGAGCGACTCGCGGACCTGGCCGTCGTCGCCGCCCTCAGGGAAGGGAAACTGGCCGCCGAAGCCAGGTATCTGACCGCCGAAGAAGCGGTTGAAGAAGTCCTGGAAGTTGTCCTGTCCCTGCTGCTGATCCTCGCCCTGGTCCTCGTCGCCGGGGTTCTGGGGATTGGGCTGAATGCGTCCATGGAAGTTGTGGCGGCCCTTGCCGGAGGCCTGCTTGGGCAAGGTCTGGGTGTTGATGTTCACTACCGCCGGGCCCACCCTTTGGGCAATCTTCACAAACTCATTGGGGGGGACAGTGGAGTTGACGACCTTGAGGGGGGTAGCATCGGCGCTGGAGTTCTGCTTTTCCTGTCCGCGGACCCCGTGAGCGGCAAAGGAACCGGCCACAATGGCGGCCGAGAGGGTGGCAAGCAAGACAAATACTGACGCGAGACGGCGCGAACGCAGCCGTTCGAAGAGAGATTTCATGGGTTCAATAACCTCGTCAAATGACCAGCATGGGGGCTGGTTTGTTGATTGATCCACTAACAGTATAGCCAGTCGCGGGCAAACCCGTCTGGCTGAAGGGGTTCCCATAGTGCGGCAGACGAGAACCGTTCAAGGTTATAGACGCAGATGGATGGAAAGAGTCGTAGGGGGCTCAGTGCCGACATTGATAGAGAGCGGCTACTGCTCTGCAGCCCATTCGATCATGGCGAGGGTCAGCAGCAGTATCCGCCTGAGGCCCGCTTCGCGATCCCTGGCGGAATACCACTCAGCCAGGGTATGCGCGCCGCCGCCCTCGCCTCCCGCGCCCATGGACAAAGCCGGAACGCCCAGCGAGAGGGGGATATTGGCATCCGTGGAGCCCAGGCGAAGTTCTGCGCGCAGGCCAAGATGGCGGTCCACGGCGCGCAGAGCGTCGAGCAGCGGGGAATCGCCGGCCAGTTGCGCGGCGGGGCGGTCGCCGATCTTGTCGATGGAGAAGGACAGGAGCCCCCTGCTGTGCGCGGCGCTTGTTTTCGCCGCGGCATTCCAGCGTTTGACGGAATTTTCAATAGCGCGGTTCAAGGCAACTTCGAGGCGCAGGAGCTGTTCCGGGCTGGTGGAGCGGAAATCGATGGAGGCTCGGGCGCTCTCGGGGATGGAGTTCACGCTGGTGCCGCCGTGAATGGTGCCCAGATTCAGGATGGTGAGGGGCTGTTCCGGCAAGCGGGTCTCGGCCAGGCTGGCCAGGGCCGAAACCAGCGCGGCGATGGGGTTGGGCGTGCCCGCGTCGGTAAAGCTGTGGCCTCCGGGGCCATGGATGGTGACCTGGTAGCGGCGGCTGCCCAGGGCCTGGGTGATGACCGAGTCCGTGCCGGCGCCATCCAGCACAATGTGGGCTGCGATGCGGCCGGCCAGCGCACTCTGGCTGTAGAGATGGCGTACGCCGCGCAGATCGCCTTCGCCCTCTTCGCCCACATTGCCCAGAAAGATAAGCGGCGCGGGCAGTTCAACCCTGGCCTGGACCAGCGCGTGGGCGATGGCCAGCATCCCGGCAACCCCGGCGCCATTGTCGCACGCGCCCGGAGCTTCCAGGCGGTCGCCGTCCACGACCGGGTTGAGCGGTGTATCAGCGGGAAACACGGTATCGAGGTGAGCCGAGAGCACGACCACCGGGCCGGTGCTCTCGGGCGGCAACTTGGCGGCAGGAAGGAATCCAAGGACGTTGCCGGCGGCATCGGCATGCACCTGGCTGAGACCGGCCTCGGCAAAGCGAGCCGCCAGCCACGCCGAACGGGCCTCTTCGCCGAAGGGCGGCGCGGGAATGGCCACCAACTGCGCCTGCCAGTCCATGATCGTCTTTGGGTTTCCGTGCAGCCAGGCGAAAGCCGCGTGGACGGGCCGCTGCGCGGCCAGCGCCGTGACGCGTGAGAAGGCCGAACTGCGGGAAAAGGCGGGCATGCGAATGGCTACAGGGTAGCAGGAGCGGTTGGCGCGCAATTCAGAGCCCGAATTCCAATTCAGGAACCGGATAACCGCCTAGTCAGCAATGAAGCCATTTCCCGCCGCCCATCGGCAATGAGGGCAATGAATACGGTGTTTGCGCGAATGTGGTAAAGAATGCGGTACGGCTTGAAGAAAATCTGTCGATAAGAGCGGTTACCCAGCGCCAGCAGTTCCGGCGGGTGAGCCCCGCGACGGGGAAAATCCCGCAGCGCGAGAGCCGCTCGAACGATCTCCCGTACAACGTAGTCCGCATTTTCCTTGGAGTCGTTCGCCGTGATATAGGCATGGAGGCCGCGCAGATCATTCTGTGCGGCTTTGGTAAACCGAACAGTAAAAGTCATCAGGCTTGCGGGGCCTCCACGCCAAACTCCGCCATGACCTCCTCGATAGGTACCGTCTCTCCGGCCTCAATCTCCTTATCGGCATGCGCCAGAATCTTGAGCAACACCTGGGTTTCATGCATCATCTGTTCGTAGCTGGCCACATCGACCAGCACCGCGCGCGCCTCGCCGTTCTGGGTGATGATGATCGGCTCCCTCTCTTCGGTGATCCGGTCCAGAAGTTCGGCGGCGTGGGCCTTGACGTAGCTGATGGGCTTGATCTGGGTGGAATAGCGCATGGAGACCTCCTGGAGCTTTATATCGATCTAAATATAGTCCTATTAATAGGCTAATAAAAGTATTTATTTAGTTCAAATGCCAATATCCTGCCCGTCATACTCGACCGAATGCAGAAACAGTCCACGCGCCGGGGCGGTGGGACCGGCTGCCGAGCGGGAGCGGGCGGCAATAATTGCTGGAATATCAGAGAGTTGCAGATGGCCGCGGCCCACATCGAGCATGGTTCCCACCAGGTTGCGCACCATGTGGTGCAGAAAGCCGTTGCCGCGGACGCGATAAACCAGCAGATCGCCAGCCTCGGTCTGGCGCTCTTCCCACGCCGAGGAGAAGATGGTCCTGACCGCAGGCTCCGGGGGGGGGGCCGTGGGCACTTGTAGCGCCTGGTCGAGTTCCGGGTTGGAAGATGAGTTGCGGCTTTCCAGGTCGGGATCGGTGGCGGCAAAGCTCAGGAAGTCGTGTTCTCCTTCAAACATATGGGCCGACTTTTGAAGGGCTTTAACGTCCATCAGCCAGGGGCAGGCGTGGACATAGCGGGCCAGAAAAGGCGGGCATATCGAACCGCGGAATACACGGTACTCGTAGGTTTTGGCGACCGCCGAGTGCCGTGCATGGAAGGTACTTCGCACCATCCTCGCTTCTAAAACCCGTATGGAAGGGGGAAGGGTGCGATTGAGGGCGTAAAGCAGGTTTCCCGGCGGAATGGGGGCCCGTAGTGCAAAACTGGCCACCTGAGCCAGCGCGTGGACTCCGGCGTCGGTGCGCCCCGAGCCCTGAGGGAGAGGAGATTCGCCGGTGATCTGGCGCAGGGCCGCCTGCAACTCGCCCTGGATGGTGGGTTCTCCGGGCTGCACCTGCCAGCCGCGAAAGTCCGTCCCGTCGTAGGCCAGAATCAGCTTCCAGGTTCGCAGCTCCGGTGCGGGTTGGGCGCCATCCATCACAGATAACAGGTTACCCGACAGCGGCGCCCACTGAAGCGGAGAGTGCCAGTGGGATATACTCAGCTTTCCGTATGCGATGGCGGCCGGACTGCCGGGAGTGGTGAAGATCCGGGTGCAAAGGACGAACTCGCAGGAACGAAGCGGGGGCTGAACGCGTATTACCAGAAGAGCCCGCAGGCCGGGCTGAAAACGAAAATCGCCTTGACGAATCACAAATTTGCGTCCGGAGAGGCTCTCCGGCCAGAAGAATGACGCCCACATGCTTCAGCAGTTCGTGGAGAGGAACCATGCATTTGTATGCTACAGGTGTGTTTGAAAAGCAGGAGGAGACCGCGCGCGGCAAACTCCGGCAAGCAAGGCGCGGGCAGGCATGCAACCGGCTGCGCGCATTAGCGGCGGTGATGCTGACATTGACGGCCGGAGCGCCATCTGGATTTGCCCAGCAGGCGTCGGCCGGGGCTAAGGGGCCGGACAAAGCCGCGTCCAAGTTGCCGTCGGCGCCGGCGCCGGTTCAAACAGAGCCCATTTCGCTCCGCCCGTCCGCACGGAATTTTTCAAAACCCGCCGCCGGTCTTCTGGGCAACCCGATCAACGAATTCAGGCCCACCACCATCGGCAAGACCAGTTTTGCAAATTCGGTGCGGCTCGCCGACCTGGTGAAGGAAGGCAAGATTTACCTGAGCCTCTCGGACGCCATCGCGCTGGCGCTGGAGAACAACTTCGACATAGCCATTGCCCGCTATGACCTGGACATTGCGGATACGGATATTCTGCGCACGCGAACCGGTGCCGCGCCGCTGGGCGCGCCGTCGGGCCTGGTAACCGGCACACTGGGCGGTTCCACCTCGACATTGGCCACGGGCGGCGGTCCGGGTGGAACGTCGGTCGGTTCCGGCGGAGCTGGCTCCGGCAGCGCCGGATTGACGCTGAGCACGCAAGGCGCCGGCCCCGCGCCGGAGACCCTGGCGCCGACCGTCACCAGCATGATTCAGTTGGAGAGATCGGAGCAACCGCAGACCAGCGCATTCATTCCCCGCGCCTTCCTGAATACCGACCAATACAATTTCACCTATGACCAGGGCTTTGTCACCGGCACGGCGCTGGCCGTGGACTTCAACAACTCCCGCGTTACCTCCTCCAGTCCATTCAGCATCTACAGTCCGCAACTCAATTCCAACTTCAAGGCCACTGTAACCCAGCACCTGCTGCGGGGCGCCGGCATCTGGGTGAACAAGCGCTATATCTATCAGGCGCTGAACAACCGGCGCATTACCGACGCGTCGTTCCGCCAGCAGATTCTCTACACCGTCAATCAGGTGGAAACCATCTACTGGGGACTGGTGCAGGCGTATGAGGACGTGCAGGCCAAGGAGCGCGCACTGGAGCAGAGTACCAAGCTGGTGGCGGACTACCGCAAGGAGCTGGAGATCGGCACGGTGGCGCCGCTGGACGTGGTCAACGTCGAGTCCAGCATGGCCGCCGACAAGCAGGCGCTCATCAGTTCACAGAGTTCTCTGAATTATCAGCAACAGATCATCAAGCAGGCGATTGCCCGCAACCTGAACGATGAGGCGCTGGCCACAGCCGCTGTGATTCCTACAGACCGGGTGAGCATCGAGGAGATTGCCGAGGAGAAGCAGCCTGTCGAGGCGCTGGTGCAGGAGGCTTTTCAGCAAAGACCGGAACTGGAACAGGCGGTGCTAACGCTCAGGAACGATGAGATCACGCT
>JBEKNO010000088.1:0-11473 GCA_049522735.1 Occallatibacter sp. | reverse complement strand
TTCCTCACCGCTGTATGCGCGAAATCTACGCCATCCTGAGCCGGTTTCTATCCCCATCGGGCTTCATCGGCGCGCTGACGACCATGCAGTCCGCTTGAAATAGCCTTTTTCAGGATCAACTAACCGAGGTTTCCTCTTGACACGCGGAATGGCTACAGTTCTAGCAAACCCGGCGAAGATGATCGAGCGCGGAGCTCCTCACCTGATTCGCACCGAGGAGCAGCTTGCGGCTTATACCAAAGCTCTCTATCGGCTTACTTCCGAGATGCACCCGACAGCGGCTCAGGTGGAAGCCATCGAGCTACTCACCCTGTTGATCGAACGGTATGAAGAAGAACATTATTCGGTCCCCAAGGCTTCTCCTGCTGATGTGCTCCGGTTTCTGCTGGATCGGCACGGCCTGAAGCAGCGCGATATTGCATCCGAGCTTGGCGGGGAGAGCGTTGTCTCTGAAGTACTCTCGGGAAAACGCAGGTTGAACGCGGCGCACATTGAAGAACTCAGCAAGCGATTCCATGTCTCGCCGGCTGTCTTCTTTCCTGCCTGAAAATCCTGGCGCTTGTAGAATGTGCAAAGCGCACAATCACGCCCAATCATGACCTACTTCGACCAGGTCGCTGAAGCCGCCTCGTTCCTCAAGGCCAGGCTAGGCTCGCCAGCTCCCCGCATCTGCATCGTCCTCGGCTCCGGCCTGGGCGCGGTGGCCGGCGCTGTCGTTAATCCGGTCATAGTTCCCTACGCCGGGATTCCCTACTTCCCCCCGTCCACCGTCGAAGGCCATTCGGGCCGCATAGTCGCCGGTCCGCTCAGCGGCGTCCCTGTCGTGGTCATGCAGGGCCGCGTCCACTTCTATGAAGGCTACTCGGCGAGCCAGGTCACCTTCCCCATGCGCGTCCTGGGCGCTCTTGGCATACGCGCCGCCGTCCTCACCAACGCCGCCGGAGGCATCACCGAAGACTACCGCGTGGGCCAACTCGTCGCTCTCGCCGACCACATCAACCTCATGGGCCTCAACCCCCTCGCCGGTCCCAACGAGCCCCGCTTCGGATTCCGCCCCGGCTCCGGCCTTCGCTTTACAGACATGACCGAGGCCTACTCCAAAGCGCTCCGCGCTCTGGCCAGGCAAGCCGCTGCGGAAGAAGGATTTACGCTCGCCGAAGGCGTCTATCTCGCCGTCAGCGGCCCCAGCTTCGAGACCCCCGCCGAGATCCGCGCCTTTCGCTCTCTTGGTGCCACCCTGGTGGGCATGTCCACGGCGCCTGAAACCATCGCCGCACGCCACATGGGCATCCATATCCTTGGCATCTCCTGCGTCACCAATCTCGCCGCCGGCCTGGGTTTAAAGCCTTTGAGCCACGAGGAGGTCGTCAAGACCGGCCGCCAGGTCGAGCACCGTCTGGCCCGCCTCTTCGAGCGCCTACTGCCCAAAATAGCCGCACTGCTTGAAGCTGAGCCAAAAGCCGGACAATCCTAAGCGATTTTGCCGCACCCGGCGCCTGCTCGCTTCCTCACAGTGGGAAAACTCTAACTTTACTGTGTTTTTGGTTCGTTTACCAAAGTTTTATGTGACGACTATCATGTTCCGTGCATCTAACCGATAGTGTCAGTATGATGAGCGGCAAAATCCTGGCCATGTGCAGATCCTTAAACTCGATGAAGCAAAAGGTTGCCGTCTGGCTCACGCAGGGCATCTCGCCCCGCCGCCTGGCGCTTACCCTGGCCCTCGGATTCGCCATCGGCTGCATTCCCGTGGTGGGCATTCCCACGTTCGCCTGCGCGGCCCTGGCGTTGGCGCTGCGGCTCAATCTGCCCGCCATTCAGGCGGCAAACTACATCGTCATGCCGCTGCAACTGGTGCTCATTGTGCCCTTTGTACGGATGGGCGGCTGGCTCTTTGCCTCCGCCCCCCGGCAAGCCCTGGCGGCCGGGACTCTGCTGCGCCAATCGCCCCGGAACCTGGTTTCGCAGTGGGGCTCGATCACCGGCCACGCCATGCTGGCCTGGCTCGTCGTCGCCGTCCCCGCGGTAGCGCTGATGACCCTGATACTCAACTTGGTGCTGCGCCGGATTCCGGCCCTGGCCGCGGCTGAAACCATCGACTTTACTTAATAGGGATCGGGCGCCGGTTCGGCGCTGCTGAGCCATGCGGTATAGATCATATCTCGCAGCATGGAAGCTCCGGCGGCCAGCCGTTCCGCGGTAAACTCCCTCGACTCGTCCGTACCGGCTCCCGCAAATCCTCCCGCCTTCTCCAGTTGATAGACCCTCTCGACGCAGGTCGCCGTGTGGCGCAGGTAGGCCACGTAGCTCGAGAATATGTCGCCGTCGATGGCCCTGGGCGCCGTCATCCTGGCCCGCACCTCGGGCTCATGGATGTTGGCGGCCACAAACGGCCCCTCGAATTGCCAGTGAATCTGGTGGCCGGTGGTGTAGCCGTGGGGGTTGGCTCCCACCCAGCCGTTGTATTGGATGGTGGTATGCAGGGGTTGCGAACCGTCGCCCACGTAGTGGCCCAGCCACCCGGCATAGAAGAGGATCGCCTGCTCCACGGGGCGGGTATCCTGCCTGGCGGCGGTTAGGTTGCGGTACTCGCGCAGAGCCGCCTTCAGCCGCTCCCACACCTCGGTAGTCTCCCATGGCTGCAGGCCGATCTTCTCCGGCCGCTCACCGGCGGCAAAGACCCTGGCCTCGAAGTCCAGATGTCGCCGTGGCAGGGGGCCCAGCGCGTCGGCCAGTTCCAGATCGATGAAGTGTTCCGGGGCCTGCGCCGCGCTCAACTCCGGCTCGGCCGGCGACCGCCAACGGTCCGGCTCGGAACCCAGGTACTCAATCTCGTTCACCGCCGCCTCGGAGCGCAGAAATGCCGGCACATCGGCCGGCAGCGTGCTGGCCGCCAGACGGTTGATCAGGCGATGGCCCTCATTGCCCCAGGCGCGTGCGGCCGGCGGCTGAGCGGCAATGCAAACCAGCCCTGCCGCGGCCAGGGCTGCTTGAACAATGCGGAACGACGGAGACAGGCGCAACATGGGGTCAGTATACGGCTGCCTCCGGGGACCGTGGCTTGAAGATCGGTTAAAGGCAATGCTTCTCTGCCGCTCCATTCCGGCAACTCTTCCCAGGCTCGCACCGGTCTTCCTGAGCGCATGTTACTGGATCGTTTCATCCCGGGAAACTCGGCTTCGATTTGCGTAGAAGGGCTGGAATCGAACGCGTATACTACCTGCAAATCGCCCGTGTGGAGTTGCTTTGGCTCGCGCGGAGGGTAAGACGTTTTTTAAACGCTCACGGCCTGCCGATGGCTGCAAAGCCACTGCAAGCGCCGGTTTGTTGGATCGTTGCCTGGGGGCGCCATGCAGGAACAAATAACTGCCGCAACAGAGCAACCCGCGCGCGCGGTCCGGCGTGGCTTTTCCTACGTTTCGGCGGTCCTGCTGGGTCTCGCGTTGGCCCTGGCGTTCGGAGTGCTTGCGCCGCGCCTGGCAGCCAACCCCAACCTCTCTGCTGGATCGCTGATCTTCATTGCCGGAGCCGTCGCCGCAATTTTGGTTCTTCGCCTGCTGGTGCAGCGCGAGCACCGCGTGGCCCTGCAACTGGTGATGAGCGAAATCGTGGGCGAAAACACCTCCCTCGAGATCGCGGCCATGCGCATTCTGGAGGCCCTATGCGTCTCCCAGGGCTGGGACGTGGCCATCAAATGGGAGGTGAACGCCGAGGTGAATCGGCTGGAATTCTGCTCGGGCTGGGGCACTCCGGGGCGGCACATGGAATCCCTTATCCATGAGGGCATGGGGCTTATGCTGGACAAAGGCGAAGACCTGCCTGGACGGGTCTGGCAGGATGGCCACCCGGCATGGATTACCGACCTGGCCTCCCTGCCCCCCAGCCCGCACACTCAGGCCGTCCTGCGCCACAGGATGGTCTCCGGCTGTGCGGTGCCTGTGCGCGTGGGCAACAAGGTGCTGGCCGTCCTCGAATTCTATTGCCATTTCACCCTCCGCGAAAACCGCGAGACCCTGGCGGCCCTCGAGACGGTGGCCGCCTCCCTGGGACAGATGCTGGCCCGCTCCCACGAACGGGGCCGGGCAGAGAAACTCTACCGCGAGCAGGAGATCCTGCTCGACTCGGTCGCCGACGGCATCTGCGGCTTGGATCGCCACGGCCTGGTCAGCTTTGCCAATCCCGCCGCCGCCCGCCTGCTGGGCGCCGCGGCCTTCAGCCTCACCGGCAAGCCGGCGCATGACCTGCTGCACGGCTCCGCGCCGCCCCGCCGCCGCTGCAACCAGGATTGTCCCCTCCGCCCCTCCGCCGGAAACTATAAGGCCGCGGCCGGCGAAGACACCATCTTCCGCACCGACGGCAGCGCCTTCCCGGCGGAGTACGTCCTGACTCCTATCCTCGATCAGGGTCGCTTTTCCGGTTCCGTGCTCAGTTTCCGCGACATCAGCCAGCGCCATGCCCTTGACCGCCTCAAGGACGAGTTCATCTCCACCGTCAGCCACGAGTTGCGCACTCCGCTCACCTCCATCCGGGGAGCCCTGGGCCTGCTTTCCT
The DNA here is from genome assembly GCA_049522735.1 of Occallatibacter sp. Classification (GTDB taxonomy): domain Bacteria; phylum Acidobacteriota; class Terriglobia; order Terriglobales; family Acidobacteriaceae; genus Telmatobacter. Next base: position 6,922 of record JBEKNO010000088.1, on the reverse strand, counting down.
CTGGCATGCTTGGCAAGGTCAACGACAAAGCCGCCAACCTGCTCCGCATTGCCCTCACCAACTCTGACCGCCTGGTCCGGCTCATCAACGACATCCTCGACCTGGAACGCATCCAGAGCGGCAAGGAACCCCTCGCTTTCCGTCCCGTGCAGTTGGCTGAGATCGTCCGCCAGGCCATTGACGGTATGCATCCGGTGGCTGAGGCAGCCGGCGTCGAACTCGTCCGCGATGCCACCCAGGTGGAAATCAGCGCTGACCCCGACCGCCTGCTGCAGGTGCTCACTAACCTGCTCTCCAACGCCGTCAAGTTCTCTCCGCCCAACTCCACCATCTCCGTAACGCTGGGCCCCGGAGTCAACGGCGTTACCCTCTCCGTCGTTGACCAGGGCCGCGGCATTCCTGCCGACAAGCTCGAAGCCATCTTTGGGCGATTCCAGCAGGTAGAGGCCGCGGACTCCCGTCAGAAAGGCGGTACAGGCCTGGGCCTGGCCATCTGCCGCACCATCGTTCAGCAACACTCCGGGCGCATCTGGGCGGAACGGAATCCCGGCCGCGGCTCGACCTTCCGCGTCTTTCTGCCCTATAAGCCGGTTCCGTCGGCTCTTTTGGATGCGCCGGGCGGCATATTCGACCGCGAGCCCGGCCGCGGCACCATCCTGCTGGCTGACGCCAATGGGGCCACGCGCCCGCAGATCGCCGCCCAGTTGACCCGCCGCGGCTACCGCGTGGTCGAGACCGCTACCGTGGAGCAAACCCTCGCCGCGGCCCGCCAGGGCGTCGAGGCCATCCTCCTCGATACCTCCCTGGACGGCATGAACGGCTGGGAGATTCTGCCTCTCCTGCGCCGCCTCAACCCCGAAGCTCACACCCCCGTCGTCCTGCTCAGCGTTGAGAACCGGCAAAAACCTGCAGACCTGCCCGACCACGCCGAAGGATGGGTGGCCAGGCCGCTCAATGAAGACGCGCTGCTGGGCGAACTGGTCCGCGTGCTCTGCGGACCCGGCGAAAAGGCGCGCATTCTGGTGGTCGAGGACGATGTGGACCTGGCCCGCCTCATCGGCGATGTTTTCTCCTGCGACACGATCGAGGTCCGGTTGGCCTACTCGCTCCAGGAGGCGCTGGACGCTTGTTTGGCCTTTCTGCCCCACCTGCTGGTGCTGGACATCGGCCTGCCCGATGGAGACGGCTTCAACGTGGTGGACTGGCTGCGCAAGCAGGAAAACCTCGCCCGCTTGCCGCTGGTGGTCTACTCCGGCCGCGAACTCACCCCGGACGAATGCCGCCAGCTTACCCTCGGGCCCACCCACTTCCTCACCAAGGCCCGCGTCCAACCACAGCAGCTTGAGGCCCTGGTCTTGACGATGTTGCGCAGTTCGCGTCAGATGGAAGAGATTCCGGCCGCCGGGATTCCCTCATGATGAAACTTCCATACTGGCCGGGGAGATGATTGATGGCGCACCGCATCCTGATCATCGACGACGAAGAAGACATCCGCGACGTGGCGGCGCTCAGCCTTGAGACCGTGGCCGGCTGGGAGGTGGTGGTGGCCAGCTCCGGCGCCCAGGGCCTGGCCCGCGCCATCGAGCACCAGCCCGACGCCATTCTGCTTGACGTGATGATGCCCGGCATGGATGGTCCCGCCACCTTTCGCGAGCTGCGCAAGAATCCCGCCACCGCCCGCATCCCCGTGCTGCTGCTCACCGCCAAGGTGCAAGCCACTGATCAGCGCCGCTTTGCCGACCTGGGCGTCGAGGCCGTGCTCTTCAAACCCTTTGACCCGCTCACGCTCTCCACGCAAATTGCCGGCCTGCTGGGTTGGAAATAACATCCGCCTTCACCATGGATCCCATCGAACAGCCCGTTCTCACTGAAGCTCTTGATCGCCTTTGGACCCGGTTCCTGCCGCAAATGAAGGAGCGGGTTGCCATGCTGGAATCCGCCGCTCCCGCCTTTGCCGCCGGCCGGCTCTCCATCGAGCAGCGCGAGGCCGCCAATGCCGCCGCCCACAAACTGGCCGGCGTACTGGGCGCCTTCGGCCTCACCAGGGGCACCGTCCTGGCCCGCGAACTGGAGATCATGTACTCCCGCGATGGCGGCCCTGACCCCGCCATGGCCGAGCGCCTCGCCTCCATCGCCGCCGAGTTGCGCGCCATTGTCGACAGCCGCAAGTAAGTTGGAAGATCATTACCAAGGCTAGGTTAGATCTGTTTCAGGGCCTGTTCACACTTCTGAGACGGCCTGAAGCCATGAAGTCAAATCACATCCCGCATGTAGGAGAGAACGAATGAAATCATCTTCCGCGGGAGTATGACGGAGACATCTTCGCCTTTGAGCACGGCTCGTGGAACAGGGCAGTCCGCACCGGCTATGAAGTGATTCGCGTGCCGTTGCACCAGACCGGCCAGGCCACCGGTGAATACCAGGAATTTCTCACTGGCTTCGTCCTTCCCGGCGGAGATGTCTGGGGCCGGCCCGTAGGCGTCACGGTTGCCCACGACGGATCGTTACTGGTTACCGATGACGGTTCGAATTCCATCTGGCGAGTCTCCTATACCGGAAAGTAGCCCGGCGCCCCAAATTTCGATATTGAGGCATGGGAAAGCGCAAATTCTGATTCGCCTTCTGTCCCTTACTGCAATAGGCTCCGTGCCCCATCCTTTCCGCGGCTTTTCGCGGAAAGGGTGGGAAAACACGAACCCCAAACCGGCGCTCCTTTATCGCAACGGGCATTGAGCAAGCCCCCACCAATTACACTTTGTAGGGAATGACTCCGACCGACCCATTCGCGCCCCAGCTCGGCCTCACCCCCCAGCTCGGTCTCAAGTTCGACGAGCCCCGGCTGACCCGCCGCATCTGGCCGGTCCGCAAACTGGTCGCCCAGGTCCGCGAGCTCATCGAGCAGGAGTACGGCGACGTTTGGGTCGAGGGCGAAATCTCCAACTACCGTCCCGCGCCCTCCGGCCACGTCTACTTTACGCTCAAGGACGCCGAAGCCCAGCTCCCCATCGTCCTCTTCCGCCGCCAGGCCATGCTTCTCCGCTTCCGCCCCGAGGACGGCCTCCACGTCCTGGTCCGCGGTCGCGTCAGCGTCTACGAGCAGCGCGGCCAGATGCAACTGGTGGCTGAAACCATGGAGCCGGTCGGCGCCGGCTCGCTGCAACTGGCCTACGAACAGCTCAAGGAGCGCCTCAAAGCCGAAGGCCTCTTCGAGCTGGCGCGCAAGCGTCCCCTGCCCGCCTTTCCCCGCACCGTAGGCATCGTCACCTCGCCCACCGGCGCCGTCATCCGCGACTTCCTCTCGATCGTCGCCCGCCGCCACTCCGGCCTCAACGTCCTCGTCTTCCCCGTCTCCGTCCAGGGTGACCAGGCCCCCGCCGAAATCGAATCCGCCATTGCCGAACTGAACGCGGCCAGTCTCGCTGATGCGGGACTCGTTGACCTCATCGTCCTGGCCCGCGGCGGCGGATCGCTGGAAGACCTGGCCGCCTTCAACTCCGAGCGCGTAGCCCGCGCCATCGCCGCCTCCCGGCTGCCCATCGTCTCCGCCATCGGCCACGAAACCGATTTCACCATCGCCGATTTCGCCGCCGACCTCCGCGCCCCCACCCCTTCCGCCGCCGCCGAGCTCATCACCGAGGCCCAGCACAAGATAGCCGAGCATCTCGCCACCTACTCTCACCGCCTTGACCGCGCCGCCCGCTTCCAGCTCCTGCAAACCCGCCAGCGCCTCACCCGCCTGCCCGTCAGCCGCGCCGAGGCGCGCATCTCCGCGCTGCTGCACCGCCTCGCCCAGCGCCTCGACGACCTCTCATTTCGCCTTGAATCCGCCCTCGCCACTCAACTCCGCCTGCTGCAGGCCTACCTCGCCGATCTCACCGCCGCCTTTCTTCGCCACGATCCCCGCCAGAGCTTCACCCAGGCCCGCGAACGCCTCCAGGCCTGCCGAACCCGCCTCGACCGTTCCCTCGAACGCGCCTTGCAGCGCTTCGCCGTCCGCATCAGCGCTCTCGACGCCCGCCTCCACTCGCTCTCCCCCCTGGCCGTCCTCGACCGCGGCTACGCCCTGGTCCTCACCGCCCAGGGCTCTCTGATTCGCTCCACCGCCCAACTCACCCCCGGCAACCAGGTCACCACGCGCATCTCTGACGGCGCCTTCACCAGCCGCGTCGAATCCACTACGCCCAACCAGCCGTCCCCCCGCAAAAAAAGCAAGAATTGAGCCTATGACCCCACCGCGCGTACGCAATCTCTTCGGCACCGACGGCATTCGCGCCGCCGCAGGTGAATCCCCGCTCGATCCAACCACCATCTTCGCCACCGGTCTCGCCCTCGCCCACTCCCTGCGCAAAACCACCGCCGAACCCAGGGTTCTGCTCGGCCGCGACACGCGCGAATCCAGCCCCTGGATCGCCGCCGCCCTTGCCGCCGGCCTGCGCGCCGCCGCCGCCCGCGTTGAAAGCGCCGGCATCATCCCCACCCCCGCCGTCGCCTTCCTCGCCCGCACCCACGGCTTCCACGCCGGCGTGGTCATCTCCGCCTCCCACAACCCCTGGCGCGACAACGGCATCAAGTTCTTCGGCGCCGACGGCTTCAAGCTCCCCGACTCCTTCGAACTGGCCATGGAAGACGAAATCCTCCATCACGCCTCTCAAATCGCCGCCCCCGACCTGGCTTCCCTGCCGCCCGTCGAAGACAACCCCGCCTTCCAGGCCGGCTACATCCAGTTCCTCATCGATTGCGTGCCCGGCCTCTCGCTGGGCCGCCGCGGCCAACGTATCGTGGTCGACTGCGCCAACGGCGCCGCCGCAGCCGTCGTTCCCGAGCTCTTCCGCCGCCTGGGCGGCCCTGAAGCCTCTTCGGTCACGCTCCTCAACGTCTCCCCTGACGGTCGCAACATCAACGGCAATTGCGGCGCTCTTCATCCCGCCCATGTAGCCGCCGAAGTCGCCGCTCGTGGCGCCGATCTGGGCCTCACCTTCGACGGCGACGCCGACCGCTGCATGCTGGCCGGCGCACATAATAACATCATCGACGGCGACGCCATCCTCTTCATCGCCGCCCTCGACCTTAAAGCTCGCGGCATCCTTACCGGAGATTTGGTTGTAGCCACCCCCATGTCCAACATGGGCCTCGAAGCGGCTCTCAAGCGCAACGGCATCCGCATGCTCCGCGCCCCCGTAGGCGACCGCTACGTCCTGGAACTGATGCTGCAACACAACGCCGCCCTCGGTGGCGAGCAATCCGGACACATCCTCCTGCCCCATCTGGCCACCACCGGCGACGGCCTGCTCACCGCCCTGGTGGTTCTCGACCTCATGGTCCGCACCGGCAAATCCATCGACGAACTCACCGCCGGTCTCAAAGTCTTTCCCCAGGTTCTCGTCAACATCAAGGTTTGCAAAAAGAAGCCCTTCGAATCCATCCCCGCCGTAGCCCAGGCCATCCGCGCCGCCGAAGAAGCGTTAAAGGATTCCGGCCGCGTAGTAGTCCGCTACTCCGGCACCGAAGCCCTGGCCCGCGTCATGGTTGAAGCCGAAACCGAAGAAGCCATGCATCACCACGCCACCGCCATCGCCAACGCCATCCGCAACGAACTCGGCGTATAACAGTCCACGCCAGGATTTATTCCTCGGAGCGGTAGGCCGGGGTTTCAACCAGTCATCAGCGGACCGATAAGAGAAAACTGGGGCCGCTCCTTCACACCCTACTCAGGAGTACAATTGAACTGTGAATTCAGCCCGGCTCACCGGGCACCGACTTTACGGCTTGCAATCCATCTCATCCTAGTCCTTTCATTGGTCTCAAATGTTGGCTTCAACTTCAGCCTTAACCAAGAAAGGGAGGGAATGTGTATGGTCAAAACCACTGAAACACCTTGTATCAGCCAAAGAACGGTAGTAAAAGGCATAGATTGTGCGAGGCTAGGGAGAGTGGGAAAGCACGTTCGTGAGTCGGGCTGAGTTCACCTGCAAATCGTAGCGTGGTCTAGGTTTCGCCCTGGAGACCTTGGGAAATGCAAATCCCTACCATTACCACACGTCACTACGAATCGAAAAACGCGCGATATTGGTCGTCCGTGATTCCTATATGTTTCAGAATTGTATGGAGCGTGGCTCGTTTCACTTCTTTATGGTTGGGGATTGAAATTGTGTTCTCGTGATTCGGATGAGTCATCACGATGTGGTTCCCATCGCGGCGAAGAATCCACCCAAACTTCTCGAATGTCTTTTGGTGGTCTTTCCCGCTCGCCAGAGGAAGATCGGAGAGGCCCATGCGTCACGCCACTTGCAAATCCAGGCCGGGATTTGCCTTTACGGTGATGGTTCGCTGCGAGGAGATGCCGACATACGAGGTGGAAACGGAGCGGTGCCTGGCCGCATCGCGCACACAATCCTCAAACATCACGCTCAGGCAGGCGCGCACCGCGTCGCGTATGTTGGTTTCCGCCTCCTCCAGCGTCTCCCCCTCGGATACGCAGCCCGGAATCTCCAGGCATTCGGCCACGAAAACCTTCTCTTCCGGAACCTCCCTGAATACCAGCGTAAAGGTCATATCCGGCGCGCTGTTTTCGCCCTTTACGAACTCTGAAACCTGGCTCCTGAGACTCATGGCGGTACTCCTCAAGCACAGGGCTTGAAGACTCATTCCAGGCCCCACAGCTTATTGACTCGATCATACCACTGGCTAGCTGCCGAGCGATGAGTTTGACCAAGTCTTCCGTCTCTTCGCGCCGCCGGATTAAAATTGAAGTGGGGATTGAATATTCACGCAATATACCCAGGCGATATAACTGCCCGGATCCACAAATAGGGAGAGAACATCAATGGCGCTGATCAAGACATCCAATCCGGCACTGAGCGAGAACACCTTTCGCAACCTATCCGGCGCGGGATACGGGGGCTTGACCGACATCGCCAACCGC
>JBEKNO010000087.1:0-11628 GCA_049522735.1 Occallatibacter sp. | reverse complement strand
GATCGTCGATATCGCGATTGACGCCGCCAATGCGGTTCATGGAGTAGTTGACGCGGTTGCCGCTGATGGCCTGAAGCACATCCATCACCTTCTCGCGCAGCTCGAAGCAGGTCATGAACATGGTTTTGAAGCCCATGAGCTTGGCGGCGATGCCGGCCCACAGGACGTGGGAGTGGAGGCGCTCCAGCTCCGCCATGATGACGCGGATATACCTGGCGCGCGGAGGCGGCGTAAGGCCGGTCAACTGTTCCATGGCCTGGCAGAGGGTGAGGGTATGAATGAATGAGCAGATGCCGCAGACGCGCTCCATCAGGGCGACGATCTGAATGTAGTTGCGGGATTCAGCCAGACGCTCGATGCCGCGGAAGTTGAAACCGATATGCAGCTTGGCGTCGCGTACGGTTTCGCCATCGCAGACCAGGTCCAGCTTGTAGGGTTCTTCCAGGGCGGGGTGGTAAGGCCCCATGGGGATTTTGTAGCTCATTTTGCCTCCTCGCGCAGGTACACTCCCGGCTTGTCTCCCTGGCGCAGCAGGAGCGGTTCATACTCGCGCCCTGTAAAGTCCAGCGCGAATTCTTCGTGAATCTCGCGCTCAATCCAGTCCGCGGCCTCGCATAAGTCATAAATGCTTTCGATGGTGTTGCCGGCCAGCAGAAAAGGAAAGCCCAGCAACTGTCCATCGAGGTCCCAGTGGTACTCCAGGCGAAAGCCCTGGTCTCCGGGCAACTGGTAGCAGGTAATGGTGACAAAGCGGGCCTTGCATTTGTTCATGGCCGCCGCCAGTTCGCGCACATTCAACGGGCCGGGAGAGAGCCAGTGGACGCCGCCCTTTTCAACCCAGGGTTCGGTACAGCCGAGTTTTTCCGGAATGCTTTCAAGCAAAGACATGGTTTGCGTCATTGCGCGCCTCCAGAGGCAGGATTCACCGTTGGCTCGGCGACGGCCGTAGGAACAACCGGGGCCGGCTTGGGAGCAGGCGGCTTTCGGGCCACGGTGTAGGAGTGTTTCAACGCGCCAATGGTCAGATAGATAGGCGGGCACTCAGGGTCCTGGCTTAGCGCATGGGCCTTGCAGCCTTCCACGCAGCGGCCGCAGAAAGTGCAATGGCCGGGATCGTAGCTCCAGGTGAATTCACCCTTGCCGGCCGTGAATTCGATGGCGCGCGCGGTGCAGCGAAAACGGCAGATGGCGCAGCCGGTGCAGAGCGCGGGATCGAAGCGCACCAGGCCGCGGAAGCCTTGGCTCACTTTGGGGCGCGCGGGGAAGAGCAACGTCCGGGAGCCGCCCCACAGGTTCTTCCACAGCATGGTGAAGATGTTCATGATCTAAACCTCATAAAAAGCGCGGACGATATGGCCAGGACCGCGAAGATCAGGGTGCATTGCCAGTAAAAACGCACCGTGGTATCGATGGCCAGGCGGGCCGTGGCGGCGGCGAGCGTAGACAGCAGCAGGACAACTGCGAAGGAGATGGCGACAAAGACCAGAGCGGCCAGCCACCAGGTGGTGAGGTGGGGAGCGGCCAGCGTGGCCACCAGGCCGGTGGCCGCAACCCATTCGAGACCATGGGATAGTTCCCACATCGCCAGTTCGGGCCCGGCGTACTCGACCATGGGGCCGGAGTAGATCTCCTGCTCAGCGTTGGGCAGGGAAAAGGGATTGAGATGCAGCTTGGCGGGCAGGCAGACCAGGATGGCTGCCACGCCCAGAATTTGCAGGTGCGAGGCGGGCAGGTGCGCCAAGGCCTCAAGCCGGAAGGTATGCTGCGAGGCGGCAATGGAAACGATGGCCAGGAGAAAGACCACGTTATAGGAGACGCTCAGGACGGCTTCGCGCGCCGAGCCGATTTCGCCGAAGATGGAGCGCGAGGAGAAGCCGGCGGCGATGATGCACATGGAGGGGAGCTCCAGCAGCGCCAGCAAGAGAATGAGGTCGCCCTGGAAGCCGCCGGAGGAAGGCAGCACGGGCAGCAGCCCAACCGCGCCCGCCGCCGCGGAGACCGCAAGCAGCGGCCATAGCCGCATCAGCAGGCCGGCCACTCCGGCGCGAGGGGGCGTATTCTTGCCCAGCAGCTTGATGAAGTCGAAAAAGGGCTGCATGAAGGGTGGGCCGATGCGCCCCTGCATCAAGGCTACGGCTTTGCGTTCCACCCACAGGAAGAACCACGCGGCAGGGACGGCGAAGAGCAGTCCGGGAAAGATGAGCAGGCGCGCCAGTGCGGTAGTCAGATTCATAGCTGCACCTCACTGGCTGAAGCTTCGGTTGCGGCTGCGCACGCGCAGGTGGAGCAGGATGAATCGACGACGGGCACCATGACAGACTCGACTGGCGGCTGATTGCCGCGCGCGGCCAGAATCTCCGCCGCCTTGGCCACGCCCAGGATAATGGCGTCGGGACGGGGCGGGCAGCCGGGCACAAACACATCGACAGGAATATGCCGGTTGAGCGGCCCATCCAGGGTTTTGCTGTCGATGAAGACGTTGGTTGTGGCCGGGCAGGAGCCGATGGCTACCACAGCCTTTGGTCCGTAGACCTGCCCGTAGACGGTTTTTATGGCCTGGACGCTGTTATGGGTCACGGGGCCGGTGATGCAAAGAATATCGGCGTGGCGCGGGCTGCCTTCAAGGCGCACACCCAACTGCTCGGCGTCGTAACGAGGAGTGAGCGAGGCCACCAGCTCGATATCGCAGCCGTTGCAACTGCCCGAGTTCATGTGGAAGAGCCAGGGACTGCGGCGCCGCGAATAGCACACCAATCGATTCCAGAGGTTCATAGTCTCCCCCAATGAAGCATTTCGAGCATGCCGGGCCATGTACCCGCAACCAGCAGAATCCCCACGAGAACAACGATCACGGCCTGCAAAACGAGAGGCTCATTTATTGGATGCGGCGGAGTTGCCGGCGGACTCGGTTCACAAGCGGGACCCCACCAAACGCGCGTCAAAGCCAGCACATACGCGATGAGCGCAAAAACAGAAGAGAGAATGAAGGCCGTCAGAAGCAGGGGACTGATCTGCAGGGCAGCCTCATAGAGCCTCCAGCGGCCGAGGTAACCCATCATGGGCGGAATGCCGAGCATGGCCAGCATCCCGAAGAGGAAGCCGAAGGCGCTGACCGGGTAACGGGTGATGAGGCCCTTGTGTTCACCGTCGAGCGCGCCGTCGGCCTCGGGGGCGCAGAGGCAAGTGAAGAGAAGAGCTTTGGCGAGGGCGTGGGTTACGGCCGCAAAGAGCGCGCCGTCGAATCCTAAAGTGCTGGCCGAAGCGAGTCCGAGGAACAGAAAGCCAATATCCTCGACGGTGGAGAGAACCAGCAGGCGCTTGAGGCTGCGCTGCGAAAGCATCAGGAGAGCGGCGATCAACGAGGTGCCGGCGGCGAGGCCCAGCAGCAATCCCTGCGGAGTGAAAAAGGCCGGAGAAGATTGAACCGCAACGTAGAGTTCGCCGAAGGCGGCCATATCGACGACCGCGATGATCAGGCCGAGCATCAGGGCAGGGAGTTCGTCGGCCAGCCGCAGCAACCAGAAGAAAAGCGGAACCGCTGCCAGCTTGACGCATGCGCTGGTGAGCAGCAGCGCCCGCGCCCAATCCGCCTGCCCGCGTTCCATCAGCAGGTCGCCGGCAACCAGCGATAAAGCTGAGATGAGGACGACTGCAAGGTAAGTCAGCTTCGCCGATCGGGTTCGCGCGCTCTGCCAGGCCAGAGGGATGGTCAAGAGGGCGCTCAATTCCAAAAGCGAGAGACGAAGCCAGGGGTCGGCAACAGTCAGGCCCGCAACGGCGGCAACACCGGCCAGAATCATCAGCGGCGCCAGGCGGCGACCCGCTTTGTGAGAGAGTGCGGCCAGGATCAATGCGACCGCGGCAACGGCGCAGGCTGCAATCAACAGCGACGGCACAGGGGGCGTGGCAAGAGGCTTTACGGATGCAATGCTGGGGGCAAACCAGCGAATGCCAGCCAACGCCGCCGCCGCCAATACGACTACGAGGACGAATGCCCGCCGCTCCATCCAGGAAACGGCCACGCCTAGCACGCGCGAAGCAGCCTCCAACCCGCTCCAAACGCCCAGATAAACGCGATCCACATTGGTCCAGCGGAAGAACTCACGCCAGTTCTGCAGAAATATCTCGGAAAAGTCGCCGGCGGTAAGCCTGTCCTGCTCTGAAAGGGGTTCTCCGCCGGTGAAGATTCCGCCGCCAGCCAGCGCAGCGCCCCCAGACGCCGTGGCGGCAACCTGAGCGGGACGGGCGACATAGGCAATGGCGTAGATCAGGCCGCCCAGAACCAGCGAGACCACCGCCAGCACCAGGCCGCCGGTGGTGGAGAAGCTGCCAGCGTCGGAGGAGAGGCCAAACCACGTGACCTGCACCGCCTTCATTTGAAACGCGCCCAGAATCGGATTGAGAATTGCGTTGACGGCCAACTGCGGCGCGACGCCCAGCACGACGCTGCCCGCGGCCAGGATTCCCATGCCCCACACCATGGTGGGCGGAGATTCGTGTGCGTTCTTGGTCGCCTCGGTCAACGGTCCCAGGAAGACCGCGCTGGTGGCCTTTGCTCCCAGGAAGACCGTGCCCAGGCTGACCGCCCAGGCCACCACGGCGGGAACGGCCCATCCGGCCTGCAAGGCGGCCGCATAGAGCATCCACTTGCTGGCGAAACCGCTCATCAGCGGAATGCCCATCATGCTGCCCACGCCGATCAACCAGGACAATGTAGTCTGCGGCATGCGCCCGGCCAGGCCGCCCAACTGGTTCATGTCGCGCGTGCCTGAGGCATGCTGCACCGAGCCGGCGGTCAGGAAGAGGCCGCCCTTGAAGAAGCCGTGATTGAGGCAGTGCAGCAGGCCCGCGGCAATGGCCAGGTGCGTGCCGATGCCCAGGCCCATCAACATGTAGCCGATCTGGCTCACCGTGGAAAAGGCCAGCATGCGCTTCAGATCGGTCTGGACCATCGCATACATGACGCCAACAGCCATGGTGACGGTGCCCACCCACATCACAGATTGGCCCCAGGCCGCCGGCCAGGCGCCAAAGCTGTGCATGCGCGCAGCCAGATAGACGCCGGCCTTCACATAGCAGGCCGCGTGCAGCAGGGCGCTCACCGGCGTGGGCGCGGCCATAGCCTCGGGAATCCAGGTGTGCAGAGGCACCTGCACGGACTTGGCCACCAGCGCGGCCAGCATCAGCACAAAAATCCCGCCGGTAAAGCTATGCGCCACGGCCGGATCGGTCCACAGAGCGCTTCCGGTGCGGGTATAGATGACCAGGATGCCGGCCAACAGGCCGTACCCGGCAATGTGGGTCATCAGCAGCACTTTGCGCGCGCCGTTGACCGCCTCGGGGTTGGTGTACCAGAAGCCCACCAGGCTGAATGAGCAGAGCCCTACAACTTCCCAGCACAGGTAGAAGATAAACAGGTTGGCGCTGTAGACCAGTCCAACAAAGCCGCTGATAAAGATCAACATGGAGCAGTAAAAGCGGGTTGCGGCCTTGTCGTGGGCCATGTAGCCGATGGAATAGAGGAGCACAGCCGCGCCCAGAAATGTCCCCATGAAAGCGAAGAGGACGCTGAGCGCGTCCACGTGGAAGACCAGGGCCAGCGGACCATCCCATTTGAGCAGATTAAGCTCGACTGCCTGTCCTGCCTGCACCGCGCGCGCCATGCCGGCCACGGCCAGCACAGCGGGAAGACAGCTTAGAGTGGCGAGGATTCCCTTGGTCCGGGAGGAACAGAGCCTTGCAACGAGAAGCTGGAGCACTGCGCCCAACAGAAGCGAAGACGGCGCAATCAGAATAAGAGTCGCAGCTGTCATGCCTGCGATGCTAGAGCGCGGTCTGTATGCGGGCTGTGACGGGACTCACAAGCAGAACCGGCGTGCTGCAATGTGGTACGGTGACTTGTTCGGCTTTTTAGAAGAACTGGGCACCCAGCATGTTCGGGCTTCATGTACCGATTTCAACGGGAGGCTTCCGGGCTCAACGCTTCACGAGCGAAGCTGATGCGAAGGCGTGTGCGAGTGGCTTTCGCAAATCGTTCCAGTGTGCGGGTGGATGGAAGAACCTTACCGCTCTCCAGCCGGGCGATTACGGCCTGTGTGGTTCCCATCGCCTTCGCAACCTGCTCCTGCGGCACCTGTGCGGATTTGTGCCCGCAGCAGATCGAGATAGCCGAGTGGATGCCCAGAGTCTCAGCGCTGCTGGGGTGAGGGAAATTTCCTGGATACATCTCCGCGGCGGCGGAAGAAACTGGAAAAAACAGTAAAAATAGGGCATTTTCCGTAGGTAGTTTCTCACCATGTAGTATGAAGGAGGCGCATTCATGTGGAAAACGTCTCCAATTCAACCTACCGATTTATGCAATCAATCCCTTTATATTGAATATGATACAGAATTTCACCTTTCCTACCCGCTCAATAAATCTGCACGGTTTTTGGGGAATTTATACCCCCTAGGGGTATAGGGGGGGTGGGGGTACCCTTTTAGGGGTTATTGATTAGGGGCTGGGGTTAGGAACGGCCCGCATCAGGATCTTGTTCATGGGATGATTGTGCGCCGACGATAGGTTATTATCTGCAACCACACAATCTGGTAGGCATGAAAATATTCTTACCGAAAAGGGGAAGAAACGGTGAATCTGTGCTATTCTCATTGCGATTCCGAGAGGCGCTATGGAAAGACGCCGGAAGCAACTCGCCAGCACGCTTATCCTCGCATCTGCACTGATTGCAGCCGTCGCAACTTTCCTTCTCCCTCCCTCGTTCCAGGCACAGACTCAAGGTCAATCCAGTGACATTGACCCGGCCGTGCTGGCCATGGCGAATGCTGGCAATACCAACGTGCAAACCGCTCTCGGGCTCGCATACGCAGAAGGCGAGGGCTTGCCTCAAGACTACGCAAAAGCGGCATTTTGGTATCGCAAGGCTGCTGAGCAAGGCAATGCTCACGCGCAATACGAACTCGGGGTTTTGTATTACAAAGGCCAAGGAGTTCCCCAAGACAACACCCAATCAGCAGCGTGGTTTCGTGAGGCGGCTGAACAGGGCGACGCTGACTCGCAGGTCGCTCTTGGGTATTCCTACGAATTAGGCCAAGGCGTACCCCAGGACAACAAACAGGCGATGGTGTGGTTTCGCAAGGCAGCTGAGCAAGGCGACGCGGGCGCGCAGGAAGCACTTGGGCATTCGTATCACGACGGCCATGTTGTTCCTCAGGATTACACGCAGGCGGCAGTGTGGTATCGCAAAGCGGCTGAGCAGGGCTACGCTAACGCGCAGGACGGCCTTGGCTCTCTGTACAACGACGGCTTAGGTGTGCCCCAAGACTACGCTCAGGCCGCTTTCTGGTATCGCAAGGCGGCTGAACAAGGAGATGCCACGGCACAATGCGCGATGGGAACGGCGTATCAACTTGGCCTAGGTGTTCCGCAAAACCATACACAAGCGGCCTTTTGGTGGAGCAAGGCTGCCGAGCAGGGTGATGCCAAGACGCAATGCGACCTCTATATGAAGGCAGCGCTGTATCGCAAGGCCGCTGAACAGGGTGACGCCAAGGCGCAATACAACCTTGGGCTCTTGTACTGCGACCTCGACCGCCAAGGGGTGCCCCCGGACTATACCCAAGCGGTTTTTTGGTATCGCAAGGCGGCTGAACAGGGCAACGTCAAGGCACAACTTGCAATGGAGACGGCGTATGAAGTTGGTGAAGGTGTGCCTCAAGACGACACGCAAGCTGCCTTTTGGCTTCGCAAGGCGGCTGAGCAAGGCAATGCTGATGCGCAAGACCTCCTCGGGAGTAAGTACCGCTACGGCAAAGGCGTGCCTCAGGACTACGCGAAGGCTGCGTTCTGGTATCGCAAAGCGGCGGAGCAAGGTGATGCCGACGCGCAGAATGCTCTTGGATCTCTGTACAACGACGGCTTAGGTATGCCCCAAGACTACGCTGAAGCCTACTTTTGGCTTGATCTAGCGGCTGCTGGCAAGCAGGACGCCTCGATAGCGAAAATCTATGCAGAGGACCGGGATAGGTTGGCATCTCATCTGACGCCAGCCGATCTATCCCGCGAACAGGAACGGGCGCGGAAGTGGTTCGCAACTCATTCTCCAAAATCACAGTAGGATTCAAAGAAAACTCAACCGCAAGGAGAGAATGATGGGAACACATATAGATTTCAACAGCATTACCGCATCTGCCGCTGCGATTGCTGCAGTCGCCTCGTTGATCGCACTTATCCTTACCTATTTTCAGCTCAAGCAATTCCGCTTTGCGCACGGGGTAGACCTCATCTTCGAACTCGAGGATCGGTTCGACGCACCCGAGATGATGAAAGCTCGTAAAGTAGTCGCGAAAGCTCTTCAGAAGCGCACCTCCGTGCAAGAGATGGATACTGTCCTAGATTTCTTTGAGACTCTAGGTATATTGGTCCGCCGACACGCAGTTGACAAAGAGCTTGCCTGGAACTCATTCAGTTACTGGGTCCTGCGATATGCAGTTTTTACACGCGATCATATTGACGCTAGGCGTAGAGCAGAGTCTGACAACACTTATTGGGAAGAGTTCGAATTCCTCGTCGATTGTTTTACTCAGGTAGAGACCCGAAAACGCCACCTCAAGTTGCCCCAGTCCTTTTCAAATGTGCAACTCGATAAATTTCTCAAAGAGGAACTCTCTGATTAGTACCATCCCAACCGATGCTGTTTGTGCGTCTGTGGACTACAACCAAGAGCAAAACAGATCCTTCGACTCCGCTGCGCTTCGCTTAGGATGACAGAGTTTTGGTGTTGCAATCGTGTTGGGCCGGATCATTAACAAAATTCGATCCGCCCCACCGGGGCGGGTTCATCCTTCTGAAACACATTCCCAGGGTTTCACCCTGGGCTATTCTTGCTGCCTCCCGCTGGGAGGCAAGCCGTTGTATTTTCTTTTAATCCTGGAAAAGCGGTAAAGGTCCGGGCCTGAAGGCCGCGCAAATTCGCTTTCTTTCAGGGAGCTAAAGCCACCTGCTCCCTCCAGAAGCATACGAATTCAGGTGACTAAAGCCTACTGTTCCCTCCAGCAGCATACGAATTCAGGGGGTTAAAGCACCCTGCTCCCTCCGCAAGCATACGAAGTCGGAACAAGCGGCAAGTCCAGCATTATGTGAATTTAGTTGCATAATGCGGGATTCACGACCCGGCCTGTGCCCCACATCACAGCGGCTACACCCCCCACAAGGAAGAGACTTGTATGGCGGCTGTGTTGCGCCCGGCCGCGCCATGAGGCAAAGCGAATGAGTGAGCAGAATACCGTAATCCTGGATGGGAACGAGGCGGCTGCCTCGGTTGCCTATCGACTCTCCGAAGTGGTCGCCATCTACCCCATCACCCCCTCGTCGCCGATGGCCGAGTGGGCCGATCAGTGGCGCTCGGAGGGAAAGACGAATATCTGGGGCGCATTGCCCATTGTGGAAGAGCTTCAGAGCGAGGGCGGCGCGGCCGGCGCGCTGCACGGCGCGTTGCAGGCAGGCGCCTTCGGGACCACCTTCACGGCCTCGCAGGGCCTGCTGCTGATGATTCCCAACATGTTCAAGATCGCCGGTGAGCTGACCCCGGCCACCATGCACGTCTCGGCCCGCACCCTGGCCACGCACGCGCTGTCGATCTTCGGCGACCACTCCGACGTGATGGCCTGCCGCGCCACGGGCTGGGCCATGCTGGCCTCGAATTCGGTGCAGGAAGTAGCCGACCTGGCGCTGGTGGCGCAGATTGCCACGCTGGAATCCCGCATTCCCTTCATTCATTTCTTCGACGGCTTCCGCACCTCGCACGAAGTGGGCAAGATTCTGCCCATCGGCGACGAGACCCTGCGCGCCCTGCTGGACGATAAGTACATCATCGAGTTCCGCAAGAACGCTCTCAGCCCGGACCGTCCCATCATCCGCGGCTCGGCGCAGAATCCCGACGTCTTCTTCCAGGCCCGCGAGGCCTGCACACCCTTCCACGCCGCGGTTCCGGGCATCGTGCAGTCGGTGATGGACCGCGTTGCAAAGCAAACCGGCCGCGCTTATCACCTGTTTGATTACTACGGCGCGCCCAACGCCGAGCGGGTGATGGTGATCATGGGTTCCGGGGCCGAGGTTGCCGAAGAGGCCGTGGATGCATTGAACAAGCAGGGCGCAAAGGTAGGACTGCTCAAGGTTCGCCTCTACCGGCCCTTCGACGCCAAGGCTTTTCTGGCCGCGCTGCCCGCCACGGTGAAGTCGATGGCCGTTCTCGACCGCTGCAAGGAGCCGGGCGGCGCAGGCGAGCCGCTCTACCAGGACATCGTGACCGTGCTGGCTGAAAACGCCGCCAGCCTGCCCTTTGCCGCCAGGCCCATTGTGATTGGCGGGCGCTACGGCCTGTCTTCAAAGGAATTTACGCCGGCCATGGTCAAGGGCGTCTTCGACGAGCTGGCCAAGCCTGCTCCTAAGAACCACTTCACCATCGGCATCGATGATGACGTAAGCCACACCAGCCTGAGCTACGATCCAGCCTTCTCCACTGAGGATCCGAAGACTGTGCGCGCGCTCTTCTACGGGTTGGGTTCCGACGGCACCGTGGGCGCCAACAAGAACTCCATCAAGATCATCGGCGATAACACGCCCAACTTTGCCCAGGGTTATTTCGTCTACGACTCGAAAAAGTCCGGGTCCATGACCACCTCGCACCTGAGGTTCGGCCCCACCCCCATTCGCTCCAGTTACCTGATTACCCGCGCCAGCTTTGTGGCCTGCCACAATTTCAGCTTCCTGGAGAAGATGGATGTTCTGGAAGCGGCTATGCCAGGGGCGGTCTTCCTGCTCAATTCGCCCTATTCGGCGGACGAAGTCTGGGACCATCTGCCCCGGACCACGCAGGAAGAGATGCTGCGCAAGAAGATCGAGTTTTATGTGATCGACGGCTACAAGGTGGCGCGGGAAGCGGGCATGGGCACGCGCATCAACACCATCATGCAGACCTGCTTCTTCGCCATCAGCGGCGTTCTGCCGCGCGATGAAGCCATCGCGCAGATCAAAAAGTCCATTCAGAAGACCTATGGCAAGCGCGGCGAGGCCGTGGTGCAAAAGAACTTTGCCGCCGTGGACCACGCGCTGGCGCATCTGAAAAAGGTTGAGTTGCCCGGCGCTGTTTCTTCCAGCTTCGACCTGATTCCGCCCATCTCAAGCAAAGCGCCGAAGTTTGTCCGCGAGGTGCTGGGCCAGATTGCCGGTGGCCATGGCGACCAGCTTCCGGTCAGCGCCATCCCGGCCGGCGGAGCATTTCCTACCGGCACAGCCCAGTGGGAGAAGCGCAACATCGCGCAGTTCATCCCGGTATGGGACAAGGAGCTGTGCATTCAGTGCGGCAAATGCGTGATGGTCTGCCCTCATGCCGTGATTCGCGCCAAGGTCTACAGTCCGAAACTTGGGGATAAATCGCCCGCGACATTGCAGTGGGCCAAGCCCAAGTGGAAAGGCATGGAGCAGGACCGCTACACGCTGCAGGTGGCTCCCGAGGATTGCACCGGCTGCGCGGTATGCGTTGACGCCTGCCCGGTGAAGAGCAAGAGCGATGCCAGCCACAAGGCCATCAACATGGCGCCCCAGGCGCCGCTGCGCGAGGCCGAGCGCGA
>JBEKNO010000086.1:0-11773 GCA_049522735.1 Occallatibacter sp. | reverse complement strand
GGCGCATCACTTTTTCCCAGTTATCGCAGTGTTTTCAATAGCTTCTGAGATAATTATACCAGCCAGCTACGATCTATGTTATTGATTCTTATGGCAATTAATCAGATTTTCAGACACGACTTCGTTAGGTATTACAAGCTGGAACCAGATACTAGGAATCTTCTGCCACAACAAGGCCCAAACGAACGACTTCAATCCCAAATTGGGCCGATCGGCAACCGTTAGTCTCTTGCCATTGACGGAAAGCCTCGTCAATGGCAAGCTCCTGTTCTGGAAATTAGCGGTCTTCGGAACCTGCTGCCCTCGCAAACGTATACGGCCCCTCGGGCACCAGCGCCACCCGCACCCCGGCCGGAAGCCCATCCAGCACTGCCGCCACAGCCTCGTCCAAATCGTCGAAGGCCCTCGCCCCCAGGCTTCCCAACTGCTTCCTGCTTACTCCCGGCGTATAGAAGTAGAGCTCATGCCTCAGCCCGGTCAGCGCCAGCTTCTCCAGTTGCCACTGGTCGATCTCCACCGCGGATTCCCGAATCTCCTCAAGATAGCTCTCGTGGCCCTCAAATGCGGCGAGCATGCGCGCAAACTCAGCCGATCCCACCCCCTCCGCGCACTCCGCCACGATCAGGATTCTGCCCCCCGGTTTCACGATGTGCTGCGCCGCCGTCACTCCCTTGACCGTCTGGTAGAAGGTCAGGTCCAGCGGATAGCCGGCCGCGCTGGTAATCACCGCATCCACCGGCTCCTCCAGCTTTTCCAGGCACGTCGTCTCCACAAACTCCACACCGGCCGCATGAGCCTTTACCGGGTCACCCGCAAACACTCCTGAAATCTCCCGCTCCTGCGTCAGGGTCACATCCAGAATGAAGTCATGCCGCGCCATGCGCGCGATCTCCAGCAACTCGGCATGAAGAGGGTTCCCGGCCATCGATCCCTCCGTCGCCAGCGGTTCCCGCATGAACTTCGGGGAGTGCAGCGCCTTGATCGTCTCCTGCGCCGCCAGGCCGGGAGCTACCAGCTTGCGCCCGCCGCTGAATCCCAGCATCAGGTGCTGCTCGATGAAACCAAGACTGATATGCAGATCCGCCGCCATGAACCGCTCGTCGATATATACCGGCGTTCCCCGGCCCGTCGTGCCCAGTCGGCGATGCTCCCTGAGCGCTCGCGCATCGTGACTCGCCACGCGATAGGCCGCCGCAATCTCCGGCCCCACAATCGAATTGACCTCGTCTTCCGTCGCTCCTCGATGCAGCCCCGTCGCAATCAGGATGGTAACCCCTTCCACTGGGATGCCTGCCCCGTGCAACCGCCTCAGCAGTGGCGGCAGCGTAATCCGGTTGGGCGCCGGACGCGTAATGTCGCACACAGAGATCGCGGCCGTCTTCCTGCCTGCCGCCAAAGCCGCCAGTGGTTCGCAGCCGATGGGGTGATCCAGCGCCGTCTCCAACGCCGCTCCCACATCCTTCAGCGCCGCCGCGGTGCGGCTCCGGATTACCTGGCACTTGAAACCCTCCGGAAGCGAAACCTCAATGCCGTTTTTGCCGAATGAGAAGTGTGTTTTCATCTGTTTTGTCCAGATCGAACGCAAGGTCAGCCTGCGGATTCATCCTCGCTGTCCACTCTAAATCGTTTCCCGGCTCGCTGTTCTGGCTTACAGGCAACGCAGAGGAATCGCTGGTACAATTTCCGGCATGGAAACCATCCAATACACTTTGCCGCAATCTCGCATTCCTGTCGCCTGGTATAACATTGCCGCCGATCTGCCCAAGCCCATGGCGCCGCCATTGCACCCCGGCACGCTCCAGCCCATCGGCTCCGCCGACCTGGCCCCGCTGTTTCCCATGGCCCTGATTCTTCAGGAGGTTAGCAGCGAGCGGGAGATCGAGATTCCGGGCCCGGTGCGGCAGGTCTACGCGCAGTGGCGTCCCGCGCCGCTCTATCGCGCCCGCCGTTTGGAGCAGGCCCTCGATACTCCAGCCCGCATCTACTACAAGTACGAGGGCGTGAGCCCGGCCGGCTCGCACAAGCCCAATACCGCCGTCGCCCAGGCCTATTACAACAAGGTGGAAGGCACCAAACGGCTCTCCACCGAGACCGGAGCCGGCCAATGGGGTTCGGCGCTGGCCATGGCCTGCGCCTTCTTCGGCCTGGAGTGCAAGGTCTACATGGTGCGCGTCAGCTACGACCAGAAGCCCTACCGCCGCGCCCTGATGGAAGCCTTCGGCGCCTCGGTCACCGCCAGTCCCAGCACGGATACTGAATCCGGCCGCGCCATCTTGGCCGAGCATCCCAACTCCAACGGATCCCTGGGAATTGCTATCTCCGAAGCCGTGGAAGTAGCCGCCAAGGATCCCAATACCAAGTACGCCCTGGGCAGCGTGTTGAATCACGTGCTCCTGCACCAGACCGTAATCGGCCTTGAAACCATCGAGCAGATGGCCCTTGCCGATGCCGAGCCTGACATTATTTTGGGTTGCGCGGGCGGCGGATCGAACTTCGCCGGCCTGGCGATGCCCTACCTGGGCCGCAAGATCAAGGGCAAGAGCCACGCCCGCGTGGTGGCCGTCGAACCCTCGGCCTGCCCCACTCTCACCAAGGGCCGCTTCACCTATGACTTCGGCGATACCGGCCATCTGACCCCTCTGGTCAAGATGCACACCTTGGGCAGCACCTTCATTCCTCCGGGCATTCATGCCGGCGGCCTGCGCTATCACGGCATGGGTCCGCTGGTCTCGCATGTGATGGATCTGGGGCTGATTGAAGCCACTTCGGTGCAGCAACTTGACGCCTTTGCCGCCGGCATTCAGTTTGCCCGCGCCGAGGGCATCATTCCCGCGCCCGAGGCCAACCACGCCATCGCCGCCGCCATCCGCGAAGCCCTCACTGCCAAAAAAGAAGGGAAGCAGAAGACCATCCTCTTTGGCCTCAGCGGCCACGGGCATTTCGATATGCAGTCCTATATCGATTACCAGGCCGGCAAGCTGGAGAACTACGACTATCCTGCCGAGGAGATCGCCATGGCCCTCGCCGGCCTGCCCTCCTTCGCCTGATCGAGCAATGGTTTCCCAGGTCTCATCCGGAGGATGGGGGCTATACGCAGCAATGTAGGAGGGGTACTATGCGATGTCTAGTGTGCGGATGCTCCCGATTGGACCCACTGGGGTACAAGTGCGCTCTCTGCGGTGGAGCACCAGGTGTCCGCTACGAACAGTGCTACGTGACCGAAGACACAAAGATGAAGCTCTTGGCACATGCTGAGGAATTAACAACTTTTGGAGTGACACTCGAAGAGCATGATGTAATTCAGAAAAGTGTTGGTGACGTGGCAGGGTGCTTAGGGTTGGCAATAGCGGTTGCTGAATCACTCGATTCAGGCGTTCTCCGCAAACTCATTTTGTATTTGCAAAAGCTTGAGATTCCCAAAAACGAGATTCTTCGGCTTCGGCTCGATGAGCCTGAGGTAATCACAGACATATTGAGCATCGAGGAATCCAACGACAGTCATTTGAAAGAGTGAAGACAATGAACCGTATCAGATTTGTTCTCGCAGTCCTATTCATCACCGTTCTTTCGAGCATACCCACTGTAGCAAAAGACCACAGTAATGACTATCACATGGGCACACTCACCAAAGTTCCGATGCACGTAGGTGGTAAGGTGTCCACGGGTTGGACAGATACTACATCCTGTAATAGCGGTTTAGTGGGGATTCACTGCACAGGAGGTATCGTGGATGACTATAGCGGATGGCTGGTGGCAGACATGCCCAACGGCACTGAAGTTGTCATTGAACCTTGTGCAGGTGGTGCTTCATTAGCTGCCTTACTTCTTCCCTGTAACCAACCTTATGTCTTGACCCTAACCGAAGAGGATGGCACTTTTATGTTTCTCGACCACACTTGGGGTCATCACGACAGTGCAAAGGATTTACAGGTCACCAGCAAGGTGTTGTACCGTATAGAACACCATGGTGGCGTAACCTATATCAGAATTCCTGACCCCGGAAACCCACAAAAGGAAGGGATGTACAATCCCATAAAATTGCCAAAAACAAAATCCTCTGTGACAACTCCGCAAACCGATAACAACGTCACATCCATGTGTGCTTCAGGGAAACTGTCGGCTGAACTGAAAGCCAAATACTGCACAACAGAAACTGAGAAGAGTGCCCCTGAACCCAAATAGGAAGGGCATTTTCCTAAGCCGGGTGCCCCACACCTCGTCCGCTGCGGCGGATGAGATGTGGGATTGAACGCCTCACGCCGCCTTTTTCACCTGCAAGGTTACGCGCAGACCGGCGGCGGAGAGCATGTTGACCAGCATGTCCAGGCCGAAGAGTTCAATCTTGCCGCGCATCAGATTGGAGATGCGCGGCTGGGTCACGCCGAAGACCTTGGCCGCCTCGGTCTGGTTCAATCCTTCGCGTTCAATGTGCCGCTTGAGGGCCAGCATCAGCGAAGACCGCAGCTTCAGGTTTTCCGCCTGTGCCGGAGTCTTCTCAATCGCATCCCAAACGCTGGCGTAACGCTTCCTGGTCATGGCTTCAACTCCCGTATCAAATCCTTATATCGCCGCGAGGCGAGAGCAATATCCTCTGGGCTGGTCTTTTGCGTCTTCTTCTGAAAACAATGCAGGACATAAATCGCGTCTTCAAACTTGGCCACATAAATTACGCGGAATGCCCCCTCTTTGTCGCGAATACGAATCTCCCGTACACCCTGGCCGATGGAGTTCATCGGCTTCCAGTCATCCGGGTCTTCCCCCTCCTGCACCTGGTAAAGCTGGTAGCCAGCCTCTCGCCGCGCAGCATCAGGAAACCGGCAAAGATCGGAAAGCGCTCCACCTCGGAACTCGATAGGCTTGGCGCCTGTGTTCACCCTGCGATTATACAAAATAATGCATATATGTCAACATAAATGTTTACCAGGTGTTCCAAATCTCGATTTTGCAATGTGGGAGTTAGCCTGCGGGCAGAATCGCATCCGCGATGAGAGCGGCTTCCACTGCGGGGCGGACGGCGTGGACGCGGACGATGGAGGCTCCGTGAAGAATGGCCGCGACCAGGGCCGCCAGGCTGGCGGTTTCGCGGGCTTCGACTGGGGCTTCTCCACCACCATAGAGCGGGGCAAGTGCACGGCCCAGGAAGGACTTGCGGCTGAGGCCGGCGAGAAGCGGACGGCCCAGCGAGAGCAGTTCGGCCTGCCGCGCCAGCAGGGCATAGTTTTCGTCGTAGC
This sequence comes from Occallatibacter sp., assembly GCA_049522735.1. Lineage (GTDB taxonomy): Bacteria > Acidobacteriota > Terriglobia > Terriglobales > Acidobacteriaceae > Telmatobacter. The sequence goes on along the minus strand of JBEKNO010000086.1, from coordinate 6,542 downwards.
GCTTGCCGAAGCCGTAGCCGGGGTCGAGCACGATGGACTCGGGCGCGATGCCCGCCTGGGCAGCAGCGGTCTGGCTTGCCGCCAGACCTCCACGCACCTTGAAAAGCAGTTCATCGGAGGCGAGATGCCGCAGGGTGCGCCACTCCTCGGGCCGGCCGCGCGTATGCATCAGCACCACTCCGCAGCGAGCATCGGCGCAGACAACCGCGATATCGGGATCCCACTGGAAGCCGCTCACATCGTTGATGATCTCAGCGCCGGCTTCGAGAGCCGCGCGCGCCGTCGCGGCTTTGTAGGTATCCACTGAGACGATGGCCTCAGGCCGGGCGGCGAGAATCCCATTGAGCACCGGCAGCAGGCGCGCCTGCTCTTCTTCGGTGCTCACCGCGGGAGCCAGCTCGGAACCTGCGGCACCGCCCGCGCGAGAACCGGGCCGGGTGCTCTCCGCGCCCAGGTCCAGAATGTCCGTGCCTTCATCCAGCAGGCTGAGGCCGTGCCGCACGGCTTTTTCCGCATCGAGAAAAAAACCGCCGTCGCTGAAGGAGTCGGGCGTGATGTTGACGATGCCCATCAACAGCGTGCGCCGGCCCAGTTCCAGGGTGCGAGTGCGCAGCCGCCAGTACGTTAATCCTCGGTTGAAAGCGGTCATTCCTCTTAGCCGGTCCTCGATTGATTGTGCAAGGCGCCTTCCTTCAGGATGCTTTGGTCTTGGTAGCAAAACTCAATTTCCGATTGTACGCCGCAGCCTGTTTGCCCCCTGTTAAACTCCGTCCATGATGGTTCTTCGGCGAATTCAGGCGCTGGTGTTGGCTGTGTTTTTGATTTCTTCCACCGCGCTGTTCGCCCAAACCAAGGCGCGCAGCAGCGCCAGGTTCGCGCCGCACTCCGTTACGCATCCCGCACCGGCAAAGAGTCAGCTCGCTAATCGCATCAATGCCATTCTGGCCGAGCCTGCGCTGAGTCATGCGCAGTTTGGCATCAGCGTGACCACGCTGGATGGGAAACCGCTATATGGGCTGAACGAAGGTCGGCTGTTTATTCCGGCCTCGAACGCCAAATTGCTAACTACCGCCGCGGCCTTTGCCCTGCTGCCGGTGGAGAAGCTGACCTGGACGACGAACGTGGTGGCCGGCGGCGAGATCGACAGCCAGGGCGTGCTACATGGAGACCTGATTCTGCTGGGCGCGGGCGACCCCACGCTGAGCGCGCGGCATTATCCATACCGGGAGCCGGAGCCGAATCCGTCTGCCACAAATCCTGCCGCCGCTTCCGCCGAGGGCCAGGCGGAGAAGCCGCCGCGCGCCATGGACGTGCTGGAACTGCTGGCCGAACAGGTGGAGAAGGCCGGGGTGCGCACAGTGGACGGCAGCGTGGTGGGCGACGACAGTTTCTTTCTCGATGAGCGCTACGGCCAGGGCTGGGGATGGGACGATCTGCAATGGAGCGACGGAGCTCCGGTCTCCGCGCTTACCTTCAACGACAACACGGCGGAACTAGCCGTGACCGCCGAACAGGCTGCGCAAGAAACGGCCGGCCCCGGCGCAACCACGACTGAGTGGACCCCAAATGTGGACTACTACACGCTGGACAGCACCATGACTATCGCGCCCAAAGGCGAGACGGCGCATCCGGGGCTCGACCGCCGTCCCGGCTCCATGCTGGTGCGCGCCTGGGGAACGGCGCCGGCCGAGGGCTTCCATGCGGCGCTGGCCGTCGAGGACCCGGCGGAGTTCGCGGCCGCGGCTTTCAAAGTGGCGCTGCGCAGCCGCGGCGTTACCGTCACCGGCGGGGCTGCCTCCCGGCACAGGTATTCGAGTGGCACGGGCAAGTTTGCGGATGAACGCGCGGAGCCGCTGAAACTGCTGGCGCGCTCCGAACAGCCCACCGTGGAAGTCCCGCTGGAGGGCCGCAAGGTGCTGGCTACGCACGTCTCCGTGCCCGTGGCCCAGGACATCATGTTGACCAACAAGGTGAGCCAGAACCTGTACGCCGAATTGCTGCTGCGCTTGCTGGGCAAGGTGCATGGGGCGGATGGAAGTTTTGAGCAGGGCACGCGGGTAGTGCGGCAGTTTCTGGTCGGCGCGGGCGTGGATGACGGCGACTTTTTCTTTTACGACGGCTCGGGCATGAGTCCGGACGACCGCATCGCGCCGCGCGCCTATACGCAACTCCTGGCTTATGCCGCGCGGCAGCCGTGGGGAGCGGCCTGGCGCGAGACGCTGCCCATGGCCGGAGTGGACGGTACGCTGGCCGGGCGCTTCAAAAATTCGCCGCTCAAAGGCCGTCTGTGGGCCAAGACCGGCACGCTGAACGAAGTGAACGCCCTCTCCGGCTACCTAACCGCGTCCAGCGGCAAGACTCTGGCATTTTCCATCCTGGTGAACGGTCGCCGGCCGGGAAGCGAAGCTGAACTCCAGGCCATCGACCGCATCGCGGAAACCATAGCGGCGGCGGAGTAACCTGTATCATCAGAGCGAGATGCGCACCCGTAAGTTTGCCGATTTCATAGTTGTTTTGACCTTTGCGACTGGCCTTGCCGGAGCGCTGGCAATGGCCGGCTGCCGCTCGCTGCCTCCGTCGAAGCCTGCGTCGTTATGGACTCCGGAAGAGGCGCGGGGGGCGCAGGTATATCAAGAGAAATGCGCCAGGTGCCACCACCCCACGAACACGCGTCCTCTGAATGGGCCGGGGTTGCAGGCGCTGACCAAGGTGAAGGCCATGCCCTCGGGCGCGCCGCCCACCGACGAGCGCCTGACCCAGGTGATCCTGCACGGGCGGGTGATGATGCCCGCCACACAACTGAGCGACGACCAGCTTTCTGACCTGCTGGCGTACCTGCACACGCTATGACCGGCGAGACTGGGAAGAACGAAGAGGGCAAGAACCAGGCCCAACCGGCACGGCGGAATCTGTTGCCGCTCCCAGGGCTGGCGGCCATCAGCCTTTACCTGCTGGTGCTGGCCGGGGTGATTATTCTTGGCGTGGCTAGTGGGAGGCACTATCCGCCCCTGTTTCTCATCTTTGCTGCCGGTTTCATGACCGCCAGTGGCGGGTTAATACTGCTGTTGCGCTGGGCCTGGGCCATGGCCCTGGCCGCGGTTTTCCTGCTGGTGATTTACAACCTGTGGATTTTCGCAAGCCAGCACCAGGAGCCTGCGCTGGTGCAGGGGCTGCTGAACCTGGTCTTCTTTTTCTACCTGGTGCGGCCCGAGGTACGGGTAAAGCTGCGCTAGAGGCGCCCCGCAACCCGTGAACGCCATTGGCGCAGGGTGATAATCTTTGCCCATGCTTCGTGGAATCCTGAAGTCTTTTCTCTGCCTCGCCTTGACTCTGGCGGCTACCGCCTCGGCTGGCGCCGCCGATGCCGCCCAAAAACGCGCCATCACCCTCAACGACCTGGCCCGCATTCAGCACCTGGAAGCTCCAGTCGTCTCGCCGGACGGCGAATGGGTGGCTTACACCGTCTCCCAGGCCGACGCCAAGGAAGACAAGAGCCTGACCCACCTGTGGATGGTGAAGTGGGACGGCTCGGCCCGCATTCAACTCACCTATGACAAGGAAGGCGCTTCCCTGCCCCGTTTCAGCCCCGACGGGCGTTATATCAGCTTTCTGTCTTCGCAGCCGAGCCCAGCCAAGGGCGCTCAGGTGTGGCTGCTCGACCGCCGTGGCGGCGAGGCCACGCAGCTCACCAGCATCACCGACCAGGAGATCGAGAGCTACATCTGGTCGCCGGACTCGAAAAAGCTGCTCTTGACCCTTCATCCCAAGGCCGAGCCCGACCCTGAAGAGGGCAAACCTCCTGCCCCGCCCAAGCCCATTGTGATTGACCGCTACCATTTCAAAGAGGACATCAAAGGCTACCTCAGGAACGACGCCTGGAACGCGCTCTACCTCTATGACCTGGCGACGAAGAAAGCCGAAAAGCTCACCACGGCAAAGAACGTGGAAGAAGAGGAAGCCGCCTGGTCGCCCGATGGCGCCTGGATCGCCTTTGTCAGCAATCAGGATCCCGATCCCGACCGCACCAACAACACCGACGTTTTTGTGGTGGCGGCCAAGGCCGGCTCGCCGGCCCGCAAGCTCACCACCTGGCCCGGTCCCGACGGCGGTCACCTGGCCTGGTCGCCGGATTCGAAGTCCATCGCCTACACGCAAGGCGAAAAGACCGAATTAGACGCCTACTCGCAGCCCCGCCCTGCCCTGGTCACCCTCGACGGCAAGGTCAGTCACCCGGCCCTTACGCTCGACCGCGGGGTGGCCGAGCCGCGGTTCTCCCCGCAGGGCAAGCTCAGCTACCTGGTAGCCGACGACCGCTCACAATTTCCCGTCGAGGTGGAGTTGACCGGGAACGGAGCCAAACGTTTGCTGGCCCAGCCCGGAACGGTAACCGCATGGGACGCCGCGGCAGGCCACACGGCAGTTCTCTTCACTAACGACACTGCGCCTGACGAGATTTACGCGCTCGAAGACGGCGCCTTGCGGAAACTCACCGCGCACAACGACGCCTTGGCGGCCGAGCTCGACCTTGCTCCCGCCGAGGACGTCGAGTTCAAGAGCAAAGACGGCGCTGATGTGCATGGCCTGCTCACCCGGCCGCTGGGATGGAAAGCTGGTTCGCCCGTCCCCATGATTCTGTACATCCACGGCGGGCCCAACGGCCAGGACGAGCACGAATTCGAGTTTCTGCGCCAGTGGCTGGCCGCCCATGGCTATGCGGTGCTGAACGTCAACTACCGGGGCAGTTCCGGCCGGGGCCGGGAGTACGCGAAGTCCATCTTTGCCGACTGGGGCCATAAAGAAGTCGAGGATCTGCTGGCGGGCGTGGACAAGGCTGTCGCCCTCGGCGTGGCCGACACGGCGCGCCTGGGAATTGGCGGCTGGAGCTACGGAGGAATCCTTACCGATTACACCACGGCCACCGATGGCCGCTTCAAGGCAGCCATCAGCGGCGCGGGCAGCGCGGCGCCGCTCTCCCTTTACGGAGTGGATGAGTACATCCAGCAGTACGACAATGAACTGGGCCCGCCGTGGAAGACCGCCCAGCTCTATCTCAAGCTGAGCTATCCGCTGCTGGAGGCGGACAAGCGCATGCACACGCCCACGCTCTATATGGGCGGCGCCGCGGACTTCAACGTGCCGCTGCTTGGCGGCGAGCAGTTATACCAGGCGCTGCGCTCGCTGGGTGTGCCCACGGAGTTGGTCGTCTATCCGGAGCAGTTCCACGGCTTCACACGCCCCAGCTACATCCGCGACCGTTACGAGCGCTGGCTGGCCTGGTGGGACAAGTACCTGAAACCGGCCCCGGCGGCGGAGAATAAGAAATAAATTCGCCAGCCGAAGCTGCGGAAAGAGGCTTTCCACGTCGTTGAGGAATTGCGGGCTTCGGCTTCATCCCGCTCCCCGGAACCGGCCGGATTCCGCTGCCGCTACAATAAAAGCGTGATGGAACTGGTGCAGATTTCTCCGGCCCTCAAGGTTCCGGCGCCTAAGCCCGCGTGGCTCAAGGCGCGCGCCCCGGTAGGCGAGAACTACCACGACCTGAAGCGGCTGGCGCGGTCGCTGGGGCTCGATACCGTCTGCGAAAGCGCGCACTGCCCCAACATCGGCGAGTGCTGGCATCATAAGACTGCTACCTTCATGATGCTGGGCAACCTATGCACGCGGCGCTGCGGCTTCTGCGCCGTGCCCAAAGGCCGCCCCGCGCCCATCGACTTTGACGAGCCGCGCCGCGTGGCTGAGGCCGTAGCAACGCTGGGCCTGGAATACGCCGTCATCACCAGCGTCAATCGCGACGACGACCTGGTAGGCGGGGCGCGCGCCTTTGCGCTGGTGATCGAGGAGATTCGACGCCAGGCACCCGGCTGCCGGGTAGAGGTGCTCATTCCCGATTTTCAGGGCAACGAAGAGGCAATTCGCACCGTGGTCGAGGCCCGCCCCGATGTGCTCAACCACAACACCGAGTCGGTGCCGCGGCTCTACCGTGTGGTGCGCTCCGGCGCGCGCTATGAACGTTCATTGGAATTACTGCGCTACTCCAAAGCGCTACTGCCCGGAGGGCTGACAAAATCCGGCGTGATGGTGGGCCTGGGCGAAGAGACGGCCGAGCTGCTCCAGGTCTTCCGTGACCTGGCGGCGGCCGGCTGCGACATACTCACCATCGGGCAGTATCTGCGCCCCTCGCGCGATCACCTGCCCATAGCCCGGCTCTACACCCCGCGCGAGTTTGCCGAGTTGAAGACTGAAGCTCTCAGGATGGGCTTCCGCCACGTGGAATCGGGGCCCCTGGTGCGCTCCAGCTACCACGCCCGCGAGCAGGCGGCATCGACCGGCCTGGCAGTGGTGGCGTAGGGATTCCCGCCAGCGGCATCCCCGTCCATGTCGTTTCGCGCATGGCACCTTTTCGCGGCGGGGATTCGCTAGTATAGTCGTGTCTGAAAATCTGATTAATTGCCATAAGAATCAATAACATAGATCGTAGCTGGCTGGTATAATTATCTCAGAAGCTATTGAAAACACTGCGATAACTGGGAAAAAGTGATGCG
>JBEKNO010000085.1:0-11801 GCA_049522735.1 Occallatibacter sp. | reverse complement strand
AGCTGTCAATAAGCCCTTTACTGATCAGGATGGTGTTGCCGACGGTGGTGGTTTCAATGGTGGTCGAGAGCAGGATGCGGGTATGCACCTGGTCTGTAAATGCCAGGTTGTTGGGCACTTGAAGGTTGATGACGATCTGATCCAACACCGTGTTTTCATAGCCGCCGGGGGTTAGCGGCGCCACCAGGCCGGCTTCCACCAGGCGGTCGATCACGTTGTTTTCGGCCTGAGTGACCCAGATGCGCGAAGCCTGCAGCGGACTCACGTCCTGCGAATCCTGGCTGTTGTCAACGGCATCGTCAACCTTCACGCTGACGTTCTCGCTATCCCGCGTGGGCAGCTTGAGGGAGTAGCCCCAGAAGTGAGTCTGGGCCTTCAGTCCGACGGTTTTCGAGCCTTCGATGCGCGTCGTCTCTTCCACGTAGACGGCCACCGGCAGCCAGATTCCGGGCTGCACGTTCATCCGCCAACTGTCGAAGTGGAAGTAGTATTTGGAGGAATCCTCGGAGGTGGGTCCGGTGTAAGTGCCGTTGAAGCGGACCACGTTGCCATCCTCATCCTCGATCCAGATGCGGCCATAGAAGCGGCCCATGCCGGTGACCTTGGGGTGCACATCGTATACCCAGGTGCGCACCGTGCCCAGAAACTCCCGGCGCACAAAGCTGAAGACATAGTGCGATGTGTCGAAGCCCGTGGGGTCGAGGAACATCATCTGCATGAAGCCGTTGGGTTGATAGGTAAACTTCTCCAGCCCCAGTATCTTGGAGAGCCCGGTGATGGACTCCAGCGAACCCTTGAAGAAAGAGTGGTGCTTAGTCTCGTTGCGAGTAGCGGGCATGTAGGTCTTGTCGAAGAAGACCTTGCCGAAGTCGACGCGGCTCAGGATGTACATGTCTGAGACCGGCACTTCATAGAGCTTCACGTCCGGCCTGGTGTTCTGGATGTAGGTCTCCACCAGGGGCGTGCGCTGCCGAATGCTCTTGATCAGGATCTTTTCGCGCGCGACCGCTTTCTCCACCAGCGCGGCCTGTTCGGCAGTGAGTTGGCGCGCCTGTCCGTACTTAGGTTCCTTTTTGGCGTACGCGCAGGCCGCACCCAGGGTAATGATCAGGAAGGTAAGGGAGATCTTCCGAAACGTCATATCAAGCTCCTAGCGTGAGTTCTTCCAGCTCTTCCTCTAGCCGCCAGCGCCCTTCCGGCATCGCGCGGCTGAGTACAGCCATTGTTCCGATATACAGTGTACCGTTTCTATGCCAATTGAAATGTGATTTCTATGGTGGTGGTGGAGTCAACCGCCTGGCCGTTGCGGGTGGCCGGGCGGAAATGAATCTGTTGCGCCACCCGCCGCGCCTCTTCATCGAGTCCGTGGCCCAGCCCGTGCACCACGCTTTGCACCACCACCCGGCCGGAGGCGGTGAAAGTAACGCGCAGGATGACGGTGCCCTGAATTCTCAACTGCCTGGCTTCAGCGGTGTACTGGACAGGGGGTTTGGAGATGATCTCGATGCTGGTGGCGGTGGGAGCTTCAACCACCTGTTGGACGGCGACAGGCTTGACAACTTCGGGAATGGGCGCCGAGGCCACCTTTCCGCCGCCTGTGTAACCGCCCGTTGCCGCCGTACCGGTGGCGCCGGGAATGCCAGCGGAGGCCACTTTGCCCACCACACCGGCGTTGGACCCGAACTTGAGCCCATTACCAATACCCGTTGAGCCGGGCACTCCATGAGGCGCAATGGCCGGACCCGTCATATTGCCGTATTCGTTGCCTATAGCCGCCACCGTGGCCGGGCGGGTGGCGTTGGGATTGGGAATAACGCCGAAGGTCTGGCCCAGATGCACCGGGGCCGTGGAGGGCTTGACGCGGTTGTCCTGCGCCGGCATGGCCGCTCTCAGGGCCGCCTTGGGTTGCGGCGCCAGGGTCACCACCTGGGGTTGAGCCTTGATCGCGGGCAGCGTCACCTTGGCTTCCATCTGGATCGGTTTCTCTTCCGGCTTGGGCTCCGGCTTGGGCACATTGATAATGGGAGCCTTGAACTTGATCTCCGGCAGATCGGGCGGCTTGATCTTGGGCGGATCGGGAATCTTGGCTTTTTCCGGAGGCGGAGTGGCGGGAATAATCAACTCCGTCTGCTCGTACTTGTGGTCGTCGATGATTTTCTTGGCCGCAGCTCCGGCATAGAGAGCCAAGGCAAGGCACAGCCCGTTAATCGCGATACTGCTGATAAACGAGACGGGGCTGCGCTCGGCTACGGGCAGCAAGCCGAAGTTGGTTCTACCGGCAGTGTATTCCACGGGATTGTCGACCTCACTGACCCCCATCGTTACATCCTCCCAATATACTTCCAGGGCAGTTGGCAACAATTCGCAATCCCTCTTTCTGGCGAGGGATGCTTGCGCCTGAATTGCGGCCCGATGACGCCGGCAACGGCCATGCCCTGTGCCCACTATCGTAAGGCACAAGACATTCTACATCGCAAGCGGCCCCGGCTACGATTAGGAGGCGGCAGGCTTCACGCCAGCCGCCCCCCGCATCACTGTAATAGACTCAAGGTAAACCAAAAGCGTTCCGGAAAGACAGCTTTTTCATGAAGATATTGGTGACAGGCGGAGCGGGGTACATAGGTGGTACGGTAGCGGATCTGCTCGTCAAAAAGGGACACCAGGCGGTGATTTTTGACAATTTGACTAAAGGCCGCCGCGACCTGTTGCCGGCAGGCGTGGAATTTGTGGAAGGGGAGCTGGCTGACCGGCCGGCGCTTGAAAACCTTTTCATATCAGCTAAAAACCAGGGTCAACCCTTCGCTGCGGTGCTCCACTTTGCCGCTCTTATTGAGGCCGGTGAGTCCATGGCGCGGCCGGAGATCTACTTTCGCAACAATACCGCCTGCACGCTCACCCTGCTTGAGGCGATGCTGGCCCAGGGTCCGCGGCGGCTGGTTTTCTCCTCCACGGCCGCTGTTTACGGAGAGCCGGAATCCATTCCGATTCAAGAGGATGCGCGGCTTTTGCCGACCAACGCCTATGGGGAATCCAAGCTGCTGGTGGAGCGGATGCTGGACTGGCTGAACCGCATACACGGGCTGCGCTATGCCTCTCTGCGCTATTTCAACGTGGCCGGCGCGGCGGGAGACCAGGAGGGGCACGGGGGCATCACCCGCGGCGAGGCGCACGAGCCTGAATCGCACCTGATTCCGCTGGTTCTCGACGTCGCCCTGGGCCGCCGCAAGTCAATCCGCATCTATGGCGACGACTACCCCACGCCGGACGGAACCTGCATCCGCGACTTCATTCACGTCTCCGATTTGGCCGAGGCGCACCTGTTGGCGCTGGATGCGCTGGAGACGCGGGAGCGGCTGATTATCAACCTGGGCAACGGCCGGGGTTTCAGCGTCCGCGAGGTCATCGAATCGGCCCGCCGCGTTACCGGCCACCCCATCCCGGCCGAAGTTTATCCCCGCCGCGCCGGCGACCCCGCCGTTCTGGTTGCCAGCTCCGAAAAGGCCCTCCGCGAACTGGGCTGGAAGCCACGTTACACCCAGCTCGACGAGATCATCCGCACCGCCTGGATCTGGCACCGGAAGCGGTACGCGCAGTAGAGGAGTGGATCTGTGGAGAGCCTCGGAACCTCATGTAACTACATATGAAGCTATTTTTGGAGTGATTTATGTAGTAGAATTGAGGAAGCTGTGGAGTTCGAGTGGGATCCGGCTAAAGCTGAAACGAACCTGCGCAAGCACAGGGTTCCGTTTCTAAAAGCAAGCGAGGTCTTCAAGGATGGCAACAGGCTTGAACGTCCGGATGCTTCCGGCGATTATGACGAGGAACGATGGATCGTAATCGGGCGCGTCGAACGGACGATTCTTTCTGTGGTCTATACACAGCGCGGACAGCGGATCCGGTTGATCTCCGCACGAAGGGCGACTCGCAATGAACAGCGAACCTACTGGACTGGTGACATACCGGCTTGATCCCGACAATCCTCCCACCTTGACTGCTGAAGAGCGGCAGGCGTGGAAGGAACTCCAGGAGATGCGCGACGAGGACATCGACCTGAGCGATATACCTGAGCAGACCGGCGGCGGCTGGCGGCGGGTCTCGGAACTGGTTCCAGCGGAGAACAAGCGGCAGATCACTCTGCGTTTGGATGCCGATTTGATTGAGTTTTTCCGCGCCACCGGGCGGCGCTATCAAAGTCGCATCAATGCGGCGCTGCGCGAGTATGTCAACGCGCAAAAGAAGGCCGTTTAGTAGCCCGCCGCCCGCATCACCTCTCTTGAAATTCTTGAATTGCCGTAGCCCCATGCAACCCACTCTCCGGGCACTTGCCGGGTATGCGCCTGTCTCGATAGAGTGACACCCACGAGGTATCTCGCGGGGGAGCGCAATTCCCCCTCGCCTGTTGCGAGCCGTTTTGGTATTTCTTCCCCCAAGGACGCCTTGAATGCCCGACTTGCCCGTTACCGCCGCTGCCAACCAGGATATTGACTCAACGCTGCGCGAAGACCGTGTTTTTCCGCCGCCGGAGGAGTTCAGCGCGAAGGCTCATATTAAGAGCCTCGATGAGTATGAAAGGCTCTACAAGCAGTCCATCGACGATCCGGAGGGTTTCTGGGCGGGCGTAGCGAAGGATCTGCACTGGTTCAAGCCCTGGGACAAGGTGCTGGAGTGGGAGCTGCCCTGGGCCAAGTGGTTTGTGGGCGGCAAATTGAATCTGAGCTACAACTGCCTGGATCGCCATCTGGACGGGCCGCGCCGCTCGAAGACCGCCATCATCTGGGAGGGCGAGCCAGGCGAGGTGCGCAGGCTGACCTATGCCGAGCTGCACGCCGGGGTGCAGAAGTTTGCCAATGCGCTGAAGGGGCTGGGGATCAGGAAGGGCGACCGCGTGGCCGTTTACATGGGCATGACGCCGGAGCTGGCCATTGCTCTGCTGGCCTGCGCCCGCATCGGGGCGGTACACTCGGTGATCTTTGGGGGATTTGCCGCCAACGCCATCGCCGACCGGGTCAACGACTCGGCCTGCGTGGCTATTCTGACCCAGGACTCGAGCTACCGGCGCGGCAACGAGATCAAGCTCAAGATGACGGTGGACGAGGCCATGAACGCCTGCCACACGGTGAAGCATGTGGTGGTCTACCGCCGCACAGGAAGCCCGGTAACGATGGTGGAGGGCCGCGACCACTGGTGGCACGACCTGATGGCCCAGGCCGCGCCCGACTGCCCGGCCGAGGAGCTGGATTCCGAAGACCCGCTCTACATTCTTTACACCTCCGGCACCACCGGCAAGCCCAAGGGGCTGGTGCACACCACGGGCGGCTACGCAGTGCAGACCTACCTGACCACAAAATACGTTTTCGACCTGAGGGACGAGGACATTTACTGGTGCACGGCCGATATCGGCTGGGTGACCGGGCACTCGTATGTGGTGTATGGGCCGCTGCAGAACGGGGCCACGGTGCTGATGTATGAGGGCGCTCCGAACTGGCCCGATTTTTCCAGATTTTGGAAAATCATCGACGACCATCAGGTGACCATCTTCTACACCGCGCCCACGGCCATCCGCGCCTTCATCAAGTGGGGCGACCAGCATGTGGAAAAGCACGATCTCCGCTCGCTTCGACTTCTTGGAACAGTGGGTGAGCCCATCAACCCCGAGGCCTGGATGTGGTACCGGGAGAAGATCGGGCATAACCGCTGCCCGATCGTGGATACCTGGTGGCAGACCGAGACCGGCGCCATTATGATCGCGCCTATTCCCGGCGCCATACCCACCAAGCCCGGCTCGGCGACGCGGCCGTTTTTCGGCATTCAGCCGGAGGTGGTCACCAAGGCGGGCGAACCGGTGCCGGCGGGCCACGGCGGCCTGCTGGTGATCCGCAAGCCCTGGCCTTCGATGGCGCGGACCGTCTATGGCGATCCGGAGCGCTACCGCAAGACCTATTGGAGCGACGTGGAGGGCAGCTACTTTACCGGCGACGGCGCGCGCAGGGATGCGGACGGCTACTTCTGGCTGATGGGCCGCGTGGACGACGTGATCAACGTGAGCGGCCACCGGCTGGGAACCATGGAGGTGGAGTCGGCGCTGGTGGCGCATCCCAAGGTGGCCGAGGCCGCGGTGGTGGGCCGTCCGGACGAACTGAAGGGGCAGGCCATCTCGGCATTCGTTTCGCTCGAAAGCGGCAACTATCCCAGCGAGCAGTTGAAGGACGAACTGAGGAAGTGGGTCTCAAAGGAGATTGGCTCGCTGGCGCGGCCGGACGATATCCGCTTTACCGAGGCGCTGCCCAAGACGCGCTCCGGCAAGATCATGCGCCGGCTGCTGAGGGAACTGGCCACGCATGGGGAGATCAAGGGAGACATCACCACGCTGGAAGACTTTACCGTGATCGCCAAGCTGCGCGAGGCGGAAGAGGGGTGAGTGGATCGCGGCTTTCCACGCCAGGCGTACAATAAATCACACGGAGGCCCGTCATTATGGCTGCAACCGGAACTCTGATCTCCGTCGAGGACTACCTTCGGACCACGACAGATCCGGACTGCGAATATGTGGCCGGAGTTCTGGAGGAGCGTGCCGTGGGCGAATACGATCATGCAACATGGCAAATGATTCTGGCTGGCTATTTTCTTGCCAGAGAAAAGGAACTGGGAATCCTGTCGCGTCCCGAATTGCGCGTCCAGACAGGCGCCGATAGTTTTCGCGTGCCCGATGTGACGCTGCTCAGCCGCAGCGCTCCGCGAGAACAAATCATCACTCATCCGCCGCTGGCGGTCTTTGAGATTCTGTCGCCGGAAGACAGCATGACGCGCACCCTGGAAAAGTTGGCCGATTATGAACGGATGGGAATTGGGGCCATCTGGGTGATTGAACCCAAACAGCGGCTTTACTTCCGCTATCGCGAAGGGCAGCTTACGCCCGGCGCGGTCTTCGAGCTTCCCGGCAGCTCATTCAGCGTTCAGCTGGCCGAGATTGCCGCTCTGGCGGACTGACTATTGAGCTAAGGAAAAAAGAAGAGGCGTCCGCCGCGGCGGACGCCTCTTCGCGTCTATTGGCTGAATCTCGCTTTGAACGTTCAGAACCTGTAGACCACGCCGAACGAGGCGCGCGAACTCCTGGTTCTGTGCGGCGAGTATGCCAGGGACGGCGAATTGTTGATGAGGGAAAACGACGAGGCGATATCGTCGCCGGAGGCGCGAAGTGACAGGCGCGGGCTCAGTTTGTACTCCATGCCGATGCCGGCTCCTCCCGCAAAGGAAATGTTGGGGGTTTGGTTTTCACCGCCGGAGTGTTCGCCGCCCAGCAGCGCACGAACGAACACGCTGGTGCGCTTGTAGAAATTGGCATGAAACACGGGCCCGAACAGGACCGAATCGACCACCGGATTTCCAGGGTTTGGATTGCTGCCCGCTTTGAGGGGGTACTTATAATAGCCCCCGTCCGCGATGATTCCGAAGTATTTGCCCCAATCGCGGGTGACGGAGAGATCCACGCCCTGCAATCCGTAGCGCGCCCCGTTGACCTGGTTGATGCTGGTGTAGCCGTAGCCGGCGTAGAACTCGTACTTGTAGGAGGGCTCGCCCCCCTCGACGGTGGCGCCTTTACGGGCCTGGGCAACCTGGCTTGTTGCCGCCAGGGACAGAAGCGCGGCCGGAACCATGGCCAGGATTGAAAGCAATAACGTTCTCTTCAACTTGAAACTCTCCTCAATACCGTGCTGTGGCTGGCCTACCGCTGGCAGGGCTATTCCCTGAAGTTGGCTCGGAGCCTGGGATGCGGTACGTTCATAGACTATCCTCTCCACCCCCATTCAACGAAGTCCAGCTAGCGGCTTTGAACCGGAACCGGCTCCGCGAGGGTCACGAGTTTGCCGGATTTGTCCCTGACTGTGACGGCGATTCCACCGGGAAGATAGCGGCCGATGACCTCCGGGCGCGCCCAATCCAGATTCCAGCCGTCCTCGATGGCCACCATGGTGTATGAGCCGGGAACCACATCGCGCAGGGAAAAGCTGCCGTCGGAGTCCGACTGGTCGCGCCGGATAAGGGCTGGCCAGGCAGCCATGTTTTTAGGAACAAGCACGACCATGACGCCGGCCACGCCCTTGCCTTTTCTCCACCCCAGCGACGAAGCGGGCGCCCTCTGGGCATCGCCGGGGATCCCGGACCCGCGCGCAAAGCCCTCGACGCGCATCTCCCCCAGGCTGAGGCTCACCACGAGGGTAAGCGGGCGGTCGCGCACCGTTATCCGGTTTCCGGCGTGAGTCCGGCTACCCACGGCGATGGAGGCGATGGGCAGCATTCTCGCGGAACTCCCGGCCCAAAGCTCCCAAACGCCCGGCGGGACCGCCGCAAAGCTGAACGCGCCACGGGTGCAGGTGGTTTGAATGGGGTTCTGGCGATGCGCGGGGTCGAGCGAATCGAGAATCACGGTGGCTTCTTCCGTCAGCATGGAGCCCGAGGGCATCTGGATGGTTCCGGAGACGGCGACGGTGGGGGCGCCGAGCGTTGTGTCCACCTGCTGGCTGGCGGCGGCGTCCATGTCCACCACGCGCGGCGGATCGCCCAGATCCAACTCATAGTGGCCGGGAGCCACGCCGCCGAATTCGACGGTTTCCTGCTGCGGATTGCCGGGGGAAGCAATGGTCTCAGTGAAGGATTTCGCGCCGAAGATGGTCTGGCGCAACGTGGGCATGGCGGCCGCGTTCAAAGCGGCCAGCGCGCCGGGCGCCTCGAGGGCGATATGCAGGGCTGGAACCGCGTGCAGGGTAAAGTCGGCCTCCTCGCGGTTGCCTCCGGCGAGAACGATCGTCGCGGCCCAGGCTTCGTCGGTTGTGGAGTCGAAATACGTGATGGGGTAAACCACGTCGAGCGCGGCGCTGGGGTCATTGGCCGGCCTGGGACGGGATTCATTGCCGGAGGGGTGCAGCGCGTACCAGGGCTCCGCCTTGACGGCCAGCAGATATTCACCCGCGGCCAGATTGCTGAACTCGTAAGCGCCGGTGTCGTCGGTGGTGGTTGAATCCACCTCGGCAATCCGTTCACCCGGCCTGCGGCCGGGCGGCTTGCTGAAGATCATCACGTCCGCGTCCTTCACCGGGTCTCCTCCGTCGGCTGTAATCACGCCGTGCAAGACGGAACCGGGGGTGAGGCGGAAGATGAGGTTCCCGGTGTCCTGGCCCGGGCCGGTGACGATGGCGGTCGAGAACTCGTCGTGCTCGTCGTAAAAGGCGGTGCGATATCCGCGCCTGGATGCGGTCAGTTGGTACTTGGCCGCGGGCAGGCCTGGCAGCTCGAAATGCCCATCGCCGTCAGTCACGGCCGGCGCGGCGGCGGGGCTGTCCGCCTCAGCCAGCGCCGCAACGATGGCGCGGCGCACCGGCTCGCCGGTAACCGCATTCACCACTTTGCCGGCGATGCGGTAAAGGCCCGAGTCTGGCGCCGGCGCGGGTTTTGAGGCCGATGGGGCGGTTTGGGGCAGGGCCGGAAGACAGGTTATGGCCAACAATGCGGTTGCTACGACGATGGGTACCAGAGTGTGCGGCTTCCCACCCTTGCCGCAAAAATTCGCCGCGGCGGACGGCAAGGATGGGGCGCCCAAGGTCTTCAGGCTCGAGGCGGCATGAGTTGGCATCATGGTAACGGCGCCTCCAGCACAAGGTTGGCCGTGGTCCCCGGAGAGAGCGAGACGGACTGGCCCTGGTTGGGCAGCGCCGCCAGCACGGCGGGGTTGCGATATTTCAGGCGAGCCGTGGCAGGGAAGGCATAGACGTGATACTCGCCCGGCGTGAGGTTCTCCAGGGTCACAGTGCCACCGCTCGAGGGGCGAAGGGTCGAGGGCGTCACGTCTACCGTGGAGTCGAAATCCGGCACCACGTAGACGGTGTAGAAATGCTCGTCTCCTGGAGCCTGCGCCATGAGGGCCTGCGGCAGGCTGAGGGTGAGATTTGCGCAGTCGTCGCGCAGGGTCAGCGTCATGGGCGCCATGGAGCCGGAGAGCCCAAGGATCACCGGCTCACGGGCCAGGTTGGCTCCCCCGGCCGTGAACGACTCCTCGCAAAGGCCTTTCTGATCGATATGCGTATGCACCCAATAGGCTCCGGGCAAAAGATAGTTCGTCTCCATGGGGCCGGGTTCGGAGCCGTTGGCGTAGGCGCTGACCATGCCCTCGCCAATCCATCCCCCGGCCTGGCCGTCGGCCGGACTCAGCATCACCTGGATCTGTCCCGCTTTGCTGGGGGCCGCGCCGGACGATGCAGGGGCCAAGGCGGTTCGAACAATCGCAAGTTCGACCGGGTTGGGATGGGGGACTGAGAGAGTGACGCGCAGGTTGGGAACCTCATGCCCGGCCACGGAAAAATCCACCGTTCCAACCAGCAGCCCCGCGTCCTGATCGGCTTCGGAATTGCTCAGAAGGGATTGGCGCACCTGGCGAGGAATGGTAGAGATTAGCAACGAATAGGTTCCATCGGGCAGAAGGATCTGGATGGTGTGCGCCTCCAGAACGTAGCTGGCGCGGTAGGGGAGCTGATGGCCCGCGGCGTCCATAATCACCGCGGAATAGTCAGTTTCGGCCGGACCGGAGGCGGAAGATAGGATCTGCGCAAGCGCAATCGCGGCGGAGACGTTTTGGAAGGGCTCGAGCGTCAGCGTCAAATTGGCCTGCGCCTGCTCGCCGGAGGAAAGCTGGATGCGCGCGGCCCCGGCAAGGTCGCGCGCGTCAGGAAAGAAGATGCTTGCGTAACCGGCGCGTCCGGATGCGCCGGCGCTGAAAAGATTGACGGCTGGGTCGCTGTCCAGGGCCGGTTCGGTATACATCACATACACACCGCCGGCGAGCGAGGCAAAGCGATAGGCCCCTTCGCTGTCGGTCCTGGTGATGGCCGCCGGGGTCCATGCGGCCCGGCCGTCCTGGACCGTCTGCCTGAGCAGGTTGATGGTGATTCCCTGCGCCGGATCGCCGGTGGAGAGCTCGATTTGACCATGAATCGAGGAGGTGGGCGCCAGCGTGAAGACCAGTTCAGGCATCTCCGCGGCCACCTGAACGTTGTGTGCGGGACCGATGGTGTCTTCGTCGGCGGCCGCTCCGGCGCCGTTAGGACGATCCCGATAGCCTGGTTTAATAACCTGAATCGCCTGCGGGCCCGTGGGCACGCCGGGAATCTCGAAACGGCCGTCACCGTCGGTCAGGGCGCCTGCTTCGGCGTCGCCTTCAATGCGCACCAGCGCCCGAGGCAGCGGCTGCCCGGTGGCGGCGTTGCGGACTACGCCCCGCAGGGTTGCCAGCGTGCCTGCGGAGGGGCTTGCGGGCGCGGCCTGGGCCGGGGGTGGTTCCTGGGCCGCGAACTGGACCGTCAGAAATAGGACGGAACAAGCGCCTGCAATGAAACAGCCTCGCAGAACGCGCCGCAGGCGGTATTCCGGTGAGAGCTGTTGGATCGCAGGTTGAAGGATTGTCCGAGGGTCCACTCCCCATTTTGACCGTTTGCGGCCGGGAAGGGAATCAGGCGGGGATAAAATTCCGGCGCTGGGTCTTCTGTTTTGAAAGGGCGCGGCACCCAGAGGGTACCCGGCCGCGCACTTTCAAATCCATGCGTCTATCCGCGGCCTGTTCATTCCACCCGTTCGCGAGAGCAAGAATGGGCGGCTCAATCCCGTTCCAGATACCAGGGAATATTGATGACCACAATGCGGCGGTTGCCGCGCATCAGCAGGATAGCCTTGAGCAGTTCGGCGCGGCGGCAGGAGTGTAAAGGTCAGTGTTGTGGATTGATGAAAGACGAGATTTTCCGCGGTTGATCTTCCTA
>JBEKNO010000084.1:0-11808 GCA_049522735.1 Occallatibacter sp. | reverse complement strand
CCTCGCCGCTGTATGCGCGAAATCTACGCCATCCTGAGCCGGTTTCTATCCCCATCGGGCTTCATCGGCGCGCTGACGACCATGCAGTCCGCTTGAAATAGCCTTTTTCAGGATCAACTAAGTACTTCTTTACCTGGGATGCCGGGAGCATTCCGCAACACGTATATGAGAACTGGATGCTGCACATTGCAGAGCGGTTATGTTCTGCGCGGCGGTTTGGCAGGCCTTGCATTGGGTGAGTGGACTGGTGTAGGGACCAAGCCGATTTGCCTCCTATGGGCCGACTCGATCACAATCACTGCAGCACCAATTTGGTGGGCCTCGGGATGTCCTCTTAATCCAACGGAGAAATCCCCCGGCTCCACCGAATAAGCGTTAACCCCAAAGTGCATTCCAAAAGCGTCAAAGTGAAAGGAATCTCACAAGAGTTTTTCCCGGTGGGGCACATCCAGCAAAGCGTCATTCGAATACAAAATGGCGCCAACCGCATATTCGCTTTCCATGGCGTCGGTGTCTCGGCTCTTGCTCTCGGTACTGGCGTCTCGGTTTGCGATACTCGAAGCCATGTGTCGCACCCTGGACCGCGTCAAAGCGCAGAAGCGGCTCTGCATCACCTATGATCGCGGCAAAGAAATGGCCCAGCATGAGGCCCTGCCGCCAACACCGGGGTCAAGGTCTACTTCGCCGACCCGCACGCGCCCTGGCAGCGCGGCATCAACGAAAACACCAATGGACTCATCCGCCAGTTCCTGCCCAAAGGAGAAGACCTCAGCACCCACTCCCAGGAAGAACTCGACAAATTCGCCTGGCTGCTCAACGCAAGACCAAGAAAGTCACTGGGATGGAAATGCCCCGCTGAACTCTTCCTCTCTGATTTCGACTTCGTGAAATACTACTCACAGTTCTTTGCACTTCGAAGTTGAAACCGGCACGGTATTTCCCCGTAAAGTAGATGCGCCAGGCGGCCTGAGTTAGATAATTCGTCATAGCCGCATGAATGTTTTTTCAATCTCTTCGTTGGGGCCGTCAGCGTCGCATGAATTGGAGGATTCGGTCATCAATACGCGCAGATACAGAAGAATAGCAATGGCTCTTGAGGAAACGGTATTGTTTCCGTTCCGCCAGGTCTCTTGGTGGCGATACCAGCCGGCAAGGTTTGCCAGATCCCATAGTCAGGTTGGCCCAATGGGTTGCCGGTCCAGCATTGCGGTAACTAGAGCGAAACCAGAGTAAACGCGCCCTTTCTAAGAGTGTTCAGGGTGACTTTTTCTTGAGGAAAAAGCCACTTGGCAGCATTGCTTTCGGGGTACAGCTACTCTGATTTCGCTATAACTCGGATGGAGGGAGCGCCGGGTTCATGGTGCGGAGCCAACAGTGGAAACAGCGCCACACTTTGGTTGCCGGAATGGGCGGTTGGGAGAGCGTGCCCGAAGCCGCGTACTGCGGCTTCGGGCGAACGAATTTAACGGCTGAAGATCACATACCGGCGCCCGGCATAGAGCCGGAAGCCGCCGCTCTGGTCGGCAGCCACCTGCAGCGGCACGGGCCGCTTGAGGCCGGCATCTTCGTCCGCGGCCACCGTCAGCACGTCATGAGCGCCCATGTCGGTCACCACAAATTTGTTGCCCGCGATAAATCCAACGCCATAAGCGCCCGCGGGAAGATTCTGCCCACCCATCTTGAGGGGAACCTCGGTGATGAAGTAGGCCTGATACTTCGACTGCACAGCGCTCGAATAGCCGCTGGTGTCGACCATGGTGGCCAGTACATAGTACCCATCGGCAAACTTGACGCCCCCTGAGTTCCGCAACTGTGTCGTGGCCACCTGCGCGCGATAGAACACGCTCGCCGGCAGCAGCTTTTGCATATCCGCAGGCTTCAGCACCGTATCTCCACCCTGCTGTGCCTTCATCTGCCCCGTCGCCATCATCGTAACGGCCAGCACTCCGGCCGCCGCCAACGTCAAAATTGCTTGTAAACGCATCGTTAAAACCCCCTTCTTTCTACCATGTACCGGAGTATATCGCATCGCCGTGCGCGCGCACGCAGCCTTGGTTCTCGATTCTCCTGCCTGCGCTCCTGACGGGACAAAATATCAGAGACGCACCGCCGGGAGGAAACGCCGATTGCGATACACTTCAAGCAGTGGAGGAGTCTCCTTTGCCGCTCAAATTTAGATTATTGGCCTCTTTCGTTGCCTGTACGCTCCTTGTTTTCGATTCGGCCTCGGCAGCATTGGCTTTACAGGAAGGGCAGCAGGGCGGAACACCACAGTCCCAGGGCGGAATGGCCAATGCCGGTCCACAAAAGGCGGAGTTCGATAGCCAACACCGCCCCATCACCGCCGGCGGCTTTCAAAAAACCGGCCCAATTGTCTTCCAGGATGTTGCCGAGGCCGCCGGGCTTACGCGCTGGCATCACATGGCTGGCACTCCTGAAAAACGCCTCATTTTGGAAGCCAAAGGCCCGGGTGTATGTCTTTTGGACTATGACAATGACGGCTGGCTGGACATTTATCTCGTGAACGGCTCGACCTACGATGCGCTCGACGGTAAAGCCGCTCCGCCGCACGCGGCTCTATTTCACAACAATCGCGATGGCACATTCACCGATGTGACGGAAACGGCCGGCGTTGCCAACGACCGGTGGGGATACGGGTGCGCGGTTGGCGATTACGACAACGACGGCTGGCCGGACCTGTATGTAACCAATTATGGGAAGAACCGCCTGTACCACAATAACCACGACGGAACCTTTACGGATGTCGCGGAAAAGGCCGGCGTTACGATCGGCACATGGTCCGCGGGCGCAACCTTCGGCGACTACGATGGGGACGGGCGGCTGGATCTTTTCGTGGACGGCTACGCTCGTATCGATTTGTCCAACCCACCGCTTTCCGGGTCGAAGGCGGTCAACTTTTCTTTCTGCCAGTATCGCGCAGTGCCGGTGATGTGCGGCCCGCGCGGCCTGCAGGGCGAACACGATCATCTCTTTCACAACAATGGAGACGGAACCTTTACCGATGTCAGCAAAAAGCTGGGGGTGGACGACCCTAACGGATACTACGGCCTCGGGGCTCTGTTTGTGGACGTGAACGGGGACGGCAAGCCGGATCTGCTGGTGGCCAACGATTCCACTCCGAACTATCTGTACATGAACAAGGGAGATGGAACCTTCGAAGACCAGAGTTACGAAAGCGGATACGCGCTCAATCGCGATGGCCGCGAGGTCTCCAATATGGGCATCGCCGCCGGGGACTACGAGAACAACGGCCACCTGTCTATAGTAAATACCACCTTTAGCGACGACTACAAAATCCTTTTCCAGAATGACGGGAAAGGGTTATTCACGGATGTCAGCTATCAGGCCGGCATAGCGGAGTCCTCCATCCCATTTCTCAGCTTTGCCGTCGGATTCCTCGACTACGACAATGACGGGTGGAAAGATCTGCTTATCATCAATGGCCACGTCTATCCGGAGGTAGACAAGCATCCAGGGTGGGGAACCAGTTATGCCCAACGCCCGCTGCTCTACCACAACCTGAAGAACGGCAAGTTCGAACTGATTCCGGCAGTCGAGGGAACCGGGCTTGCGGTGGTCAGCGTTGGCCGCGGCGCCGCCTTTGGCGATATCTTCAACGACGGCAAGATTGACGTGATCATCAACAATATGGACGGCGTTCCGGTGCTGCTGCGCAACGTTAATCCAGACCACCACCAATGGGTTGAACTGAAGCTCATTGGGGGGCCCAAGAGCCCGCGCGATGCGGTCGGAGCAACTGTCTATCTGGCCGCGGGCGGCATTCGTCAACGCGAAGACGTCCTGAGCGGCGGCAGCTATCTCTCCTCCAACGATTTGCGAGTCCACTTTGGGCTGGGTGACGCGACGGATGCGGGAACGGCGGAGATTCACTGGCCCTCCGGCGCCCAAGAGACGGTGAAGCTGCCCGCGGTGGACCGCATCTATACCATCACCGAGGGCCAGGGGATTACCGGCGCGCTGTGCGGCGGCACGCCGTGCGCGGTCGCGGCTTCGGCTCCGGCCGCCCCGGTCAAGACGGGCAATGCGGTCAAACCCTAAAACGGACCCGAGTGTATTACACTGCTCGCTCAGAATGACTGCGGCTTTGGATGGAAGAAGGCCAAATTGGCGAGGGCTGCGCAACGGCTTATAAAAAGGAATCGGGTGGCTGCCTTTGGAGGTAGACAGCCACCCGAAAATCGCTCTTAAAACGACAAGCTCAGGAGACAAAATCCAGCGTCAAACACAGAGTATAGGCCGGCGCCCGCCGTGTCTTGAGCCATTCGAATGAGTCTGGAGTCCATCAATAGGTGGAGACGGGCGCCGGTTATTATAGCCATGGTCTGCTTATGCTCCTGTGCATTCCCGCATCTGTCCAATTACTGTAGAGGTGCGCGGTTTTTGCGCAGGATGAACTCCGTTTGAGGGAAAATCCACCCGGTCCCGTGGCCCAAAATCATGCCAACTCGAAGAATGCGGCGGGAGAGGCCGACCGGCACTCGTCCCTGCCTGGCAGAGATCATCGCGCGGCTGCGCTCCGCGGCCTGCTGGCAACCGCATTGCTGATCGGCTGTGGGCTCTCCGGCCTGGCGCTGGAGCCTTCCACTCCACTGGCCAACTACAGCCGCCAGGCGTGGGTGATGGAGAACGGATTGCCGCAGAATACCGTTCAGACGCTGGTCCAGACCAGGAATGGCTTTGTGTGGCTGGGAACCGAGGTAGGGCTGGTGCGCTTTGACGGCAACGGGTTTGCGGTCTTCGACAAGAATTCGACGCCAGCACTGCCGGGGAACGATGTGCGGTGTTTGCTGGCGAGCAAGGACAGGGCGCTGTGGATTGGAACCAGCGAGGGGTTGGCGCGCTGGCAGGACGGAAGAGTCATTTCGTTTACGACAAAGGACGGGCTGCCGGCAAACGGAATTCGAGCGCTAGTGGAGTCCGCGAACGGCTATTTGTGGGCATGGACCGATCAGGGACTGGCGCGACTGAACGACGAGGAACGGTTTGTTGACGCCACAGCCGAGACTGGGCTGCAGGCCAGCGCTATCACCAGAGTCATATCGGACGGTCAGGGAGTGTTGTGGGTGGAGACGCAAGACAGAGCGTCTATTTACCGGGATGGCCGCTGGACAGTGCCTGAGCCTCAGGGTGGGATGTTCCCGTGGATTCCGGCAGGGCCTATTGAGTTAATTCAGGCTTTCCACGGAAGGGTGGCCTCCGCTGACAAGAGCACTGTAGCGATGTTGGACGGGGACAAAAAGCGAGGTGACAACGCCCTGGACCACTTCACCGTCGGCAAAGAGCTTCCCGGCAGCCGCATTCAAGCGTTGTTTGCCGACCGCGAGGGCAGCTTGTGGATCGGCACCAACGGCGGGCTGGCGCGGTGGGTTGGGGGCAAGCTGCAACGGCTGCCGGTCACCGATCCGCTGGCCACGGCTTCGGTGCTGGCGCTAATGGAAGACCGCGAGGGCAATCTGTGGGTGGGAACCGAAACCGGGGGGTTGCACATCCTGCGCGATCAGCGTTTCCACACCCTTGGTGTACGGGAGGGCCTTTCCTCCGACGCCACGACCGCCGTGGTGGAGGACGGCGCGGGCACACTCTGGGTGGGAACCAGTGGAGGCGGCCTGAATGCCATTCACCGGAGTGGAGGCGGGGTTAGCTCCGTTCACTCCTACTCTGTTCGCAACGGCCTGTTGAGCGACGTGATTTTGTCTTTGGCCGCCGCCCCCAACGGCGACCTTTGGGTAGGGACACCGGACGGGCTCAACCGGATTCGCGGGGGCAAGATTGAGTCCTTCACCTCGGCGGACGGCTTGCCTGACGACTTTATCCGTTCCCTTCTGGCGGACGCAGACGGATCGCTGTGGATTGGAACGCGGCGCGGGCTTACGCACTGGGCTTACCGGAACGGCGGGCCGGCTGGGATGCGCATGGAGACGCTTACGCAGGCGGATGGCCTGGGCAGCGATCTGGTGGGCGCCATGGCGCGCGACTCCAATGGGGAGCTGTGGGTGGCCACATTGGCCGGCCTCTCGCGGCTAAGTGGCGGAAAAATAGCCAATTACACCACCGCGAACGGGCTCTCCAGCAACGTGGTCACGGCTTTGCTGCCCCGCGGGAATGGGACACTGCTGATCAGCACTCAGGACAACGGCTGGAACCTGTGGGATGGGCGGCACTTCTCCTCGGAGATGCAGGATGGTTTGAATCAGACCAATCTCGACCGGACCACCATCCACGCCATTTTGGACGACGGTGGCGGCCACCTGTGGTTCGCTACCGGCAACGGGATTGCTCGCTGCGACTGCACCGGGGCGGTTAATGGCATGCAGGGAACCGGCTGCTCGCATTGGATCCAGTTCGGCGCCGCCGATGGGCTGCGCAGCCGGGAGACGGCCACCAACAGCCACCCTTCGGCCTGGCGCTCCCGCGACGGACACCTTTGGTTTGCCACGCCCAAAGGGCTGGTGGAAGTGGACCCGGCGCACTTCTTGGTGAACACCGTTCCGCCTCCGGTCGAGCTGGAGCGATTTGCCGTGGACGATGTGGCATTGCATGCAGCGGGCCCTTCGGTTGTGGTTCATGCCGGCCATGTGCACTTTCAGTTTGACTATGCGGGACTGAGCTTTACCGCGCCGCAAAAGGTGCGCTACCGCTATAAGCTGGAGGGCTTCGACCGCGACTGGACCGAGGCCGGCGCGCGCCGCACCGCATATTACACCAACATTCCACCGGGCCGCTACACCTTCCGCATGCAGGCGGCCAACAACGACGGCCTTTGGAACACCGAGGGCGCGGCGCTCACCTTCGAACTGCGGCCACACTTCTACCAGACAACATGGTTTTATGCACTGCTGCTGGCGGCCGTGGTGGGCATGGTGGTGCTGCTGCTGCGGCTGAGGCTGCGGCGGGCTGAGAACGAGTTTCGCGCCGTGCTGGGCGAGCGCAACCGCATCGCGCGCGAGATCCACGACACGCTGGCCCAGGGCTACGTGGGCATCTCGGTGCAGTTGGAGGTGCTGGCGGAGCTGTTGCGGCTCAAAAAAGTGAAGGCAGCGGCCAAGCATCTGGACTTGACCCGCGGCTACGTTCGCCAGGGGCTGGCAGACGCGCGGCAGTCGATCTGGGCGCTGCGTTCGCAGGACTCGGGCGAGACGACGCTGCCGGTTCGCCTGCGCCGCATGGTGGAGGCTGCGGGAGGCAGCGGCGTGGAATCCAGATTCAGCATCCATGGCGCCTACCGGCCACTTCCGCCGGGCACCGAACGCGAAATTCTGTACGTGGCCCAAGAGGCTATCCATAATGTAAAGAAGCACGCCGGGGCGAAGCATTTATTTGTCCAGTTGGAGTACGGGCCGGCGGCGATTGCGCTGGAAGTGCGGGACGACGGGCGAGGGTTTGCCGTTGGCAAAGAGCTGGAGTCCGTGCTGGAACGCGATGGGTCGGGACACTTTGGGCTGACAGGAATGAAAGAGCGCGCGGCGGCCATTGGCGGAACACTAGAGGTGAACAGCGAGCCGGGAACTGGAACCACGGTCCGGCTGCAGGCGGCGGCGAGAGAGACTCGAGAGTAGACTGGAAGCGATGGTTACCAGGGAATCGATTCGCGTTCTGGTTGTTGAGGACCACCACGTGGTGCGCCAGGGACTGGTGGCGCTGCTCAACGTGGTGGACGGCCTGAAAGTGGTAGGCGAGGCCGCGGACGGCGTGGAGGCTATCGCGCAGTTTCGCAAGCACCAGCCGGATATCACGCTGATTGACCTGCGCCTGCCGCGCTTGAGCGGTGTGGACGTGATTCAGCGCATCCGCATGGAGAAGCCGCAGGCGCGCCTCATCGTGCTCACCACTTACGACGGCGACGAGGACATCTATCGCGCCCTGCGGGCCGGCGCGCGCGCTTATCTGCTGAAGGGCATGACCGGCGAAGAGTTGATCGCGGCCATCCGCGCGGTTCATGCGGGAAAGTCGCATATTCCGCCGGCCATCGCCCAGAAGCTGGCCGAGCGCATGGGCACCGAGGAGTTGACGCCGCGGGAGTTCGACGTGCTGGAGCAGATTGTGCTTGGGCTAAGCAACAAGGAGATCGCGACCGAACTGGAGATTACAGAGGCCACGGTGAAGACGCACATCAACAGCCTGCTGGACAAGCTGGGCGTGACGGACCGGACGCAGGCGGCTACAGCCGCCATCCAGCGCGGCATTGTTCCACTCGAATCCCTCAGAAAGCCGAAGCCATGAGCCAAAACCTGACCAATAAACTTATTCTTCCCGGATTTTTCCTGTTGCTTTTGTCTCCGCTTGTACCGGTTGTACAGGCGAAGAACACGGCTTGGCGGCAAGCCACGGATGCGGAGCTTGCGTCGCTGCTGCCGGCGCGTGCGCAGGTGGAAAAGGAACACATCGAGACCGAATTGCGCACCGCCTCCGGGATTGTAAACAGGCGAGGGCACTTTATCGCCGGCGTGGTGCTGCTTACGGCCGGGTACTCCGCGGAGGGCAAGTATTCTCACTATCTGATTGTGCAGACGCCGATCCGCATCGGAGGAATCGCGTTCAAGCCGGGGGAGTATGTGTTTGGATGGGATCGGGCGCAGACAGAAGATGCGCTGAGCGTGCACTTTTACGAGGCCGCGACGGGCGCGCTGGTGGGCACTGCGGACGCGCATCGCATTGCCGGGTCGAGCCGCGTGGAGAGCCTGCACATCTGGCCTCCCGCCGACAAGGCATTGATTCAGATTGGGCGGTTTGGCATTCCTTACGAGTTGGGAGAGGAGTAGAAGTCAATTGTGCCCGCGGGGCTCGCCGGTGGGCAGAAAGGCAACTCCGGAGACCAACTCCCCTGAAGACAGCACGTCCCTCAGTAGTTCCGGATTGGCCCCGCTGCGGACAGCGGCCGCTTCCAGCAAGCGCAGCGCTGCCGCCGGAGTGGTTTCAGGCGGCAAGCGGAAGATCCACGGAACGTTTGTTGAGGTCAGCTTCTTGTCGCTGCTCAGGGCAACCACCGGCACAAAAGTCTTGAGCGCCAGTTGCTCGGCCAGGTGAGCGGCGTCGCGGTCCAGCGCCACAATCGCCAGCGCGTGCTCGTCCATCAGCGCGTGAACCAGCTGGGTTGAAGCCGCACCCCAATTCTGATCGCTCGCCACGGGAAACAGCGTCCACGCCCGCCCTTCTGCCGCGCCGGACGAAAGCTCCGCCAGCACCTCCGGCGACTGCGCAATCTCGGCCGCCTTGGGCCCGAAGAAAACCACGCGCACCGGCCCCGCTACGTCACTGCGATGCGGGCCGGCATAGTCCACGCCATCCTCGCCCACGCGCGCATAGGGCAACTCCTGCTGTGCGGCAGACGCCGTTGGCGCGGCAGGAGCTTGTGGTGCTGAAAGCGCTTTTTCCATGGTGGCGACCCGGTAGGTGACCGCGCCGTTATGCACCGTGCCCAGGTACATCGGCGCCACATTCTTCTGGTTGGGATCGAAGACCATGTGTCCGGTTACGCCGTCGTACTGCTCGATATTGGCCAGCGCATCGTGAATGCGAGCGCGATTCAAGCCAGCCGTGCAAATCGAATCCAGCAAAGCGTTCATCGCGTCATAGGCCAGCGAGGCGAATTGCTCCGGCTTTTCGTGGAAACGGTTCTCAAAGCGGCGATTGAAGTCGAGCCAGCGCGGATCATTGCGCGTGGGGTCGTAGGGAAACACGGCCTCAAATCCCTCGGCCGCATCTCCTGCTTCTGCCAGCAGCGTAGGTCCCAGGGTGCGGTAGGAACCGAAGACGCGCTGCTTCATCCCCGCTGCGCGCATCCGCTTCAGGATCAGGGCCGCCTGCGCTTCGTCGGTCCACAGCACAATGGCATCGGCGCGCGAGTCGCGGATCACCCGCAGCGCGCGCGTGAAGTCCGTGTCGCCGGGCAGAAACTTCTGCTCGATGACCACCGGGTGACCCAACCGCCGCGACGCGTCGCGGAACTTGAGCACGCCGAAGCGCCCGTAGCGATTGTTCACCCGCAGCAGCGCCACGCGCTTCAATCCCAGTTCGGTGAAAATGTGCCGCGCCAGCGTCAGGCACTGCACGCGGTCGTCCTGCAGGTCGGTAAAGTACCACGGGATGTAGGTCTCTGGAATGGTGGGATCGGTGGAGGCCGAGTTGACGATGGGAATCTCGGCGCGCAGGGCAACGCGCAGCACGATGTGCGTGGTCTCGGAACTGATGGAGCCGAATATAGCCCAGTCTTTGTCGTCGTAGGCCATCTTCACAGCTTCATTTGAGGACGATCCCCAGATGGTCGGATCGGTAGGACGGTCGTCGCCATAGACCGCCTTGGCCTGCCAGTTGTCGTAGTCGTTGTGCAGCATCAGCTTGAAGGGCTTGCCTACGTAGCCGCCGCGCCCGTTGGCCTCTTCCACGGCCAACTGCGCGCCGTGCAGCATGCGCAATCCAAAGACCGACTCCGGATTGTGTTCGATGGGACCGATAAATCCGATACGCACCTCAGTCAGATCTTTCGGCTCGGGAATGTCGCGCCCCGCGCCGGAGTAGATGTTGGGATGAATGTAGTTGAAGTCGTAGGGCGCGGCAAACCTGGCGTAAGGGCTCAGATCGGCAGGCTCTCCCGCATAGGGCGCAACCGCGCGGTCCCTGGGCGGCGCTGGCGGATGCGCGCCACACTCGCAAGATCCCTTGCCCGTGACCGTAAGCGGACTCGCATCCTGGCCCGCGGTCTGCACCGTGTCCTGGCCCGAATACTGCGCCGCAAGCTGCGACGCGCCGCTTGCGGCCATGGCGCAAATCGCAAACAACAACCATCCCTTGCGCATGAGTACTACTCCTCGCTGTCTTCTGCCTTATCCGTGCGGAACATGGCGATAGCCTCGATTTCGATAAGCAGCTCAGGGCGGCAGAGATGCGCCTGAATGCCGGTGGAGGCGGGCAGCGGATCGAGTCCCTGCTCCTTGAAAAATGCCGTGCGTCCCGCGTTGAAGATGTCGTAGTCGCGATCGATGTCCCGCAGGTAACAGGTGGTGCGCACGACATCGCGCCAGGTGGCGCCTTCGCTCTTCAGCAGGCCGGTGATGTTGTCGAAGGTACGCCGCAGTTGAGCAGGGAAGTCGCCTATGTGGACGCTCTTTCCGTGTTCATCGATAGAAGCGGTGCCCGAGATGAGCAGAATAACGACGCCGCCAATATCGATCCTCATGCCGCGCGAGAACGAACTCGGCTTGGCATAAGCGTAGGCCTCGTTGAGTACGCCGTGATTGGTCATGGCGCGCTTTTGAATGGGCGCGTGCGCGATGGCTTCCAGAATATCCGCAAATGCATTCATAATTGTGTTTCTCCTTTTGTACTTACTGTTTTTGTCGAATTCCGTGGCTTAAACCCTTGGCGGTTGCGACCCATATATCGTCGCCTTGAAAGTCGATGCCGAGAATGTAGTTGTGGGCCGGCGCGGTGGTGACAGCGACCGGCGTTACGTTGCCCTCAACGTCGCGGACCGTCATCTCCGGCTTGCCGTCTTTGAGCGAGGGACGATAGATGGCCCAGTTCACGCCGTCGTAGTAGGCCAGCCCCTTGTCGGTGCCGAACCAGGCGCGATTGGCGTCCACGCCCTTAATGGTGTTGATGAAGTTCGAGGGAAGCCCGCTGTCCTTGGTGAGGAAGTTGTGCCAGTAGCGGCCGTCGTAGCGGCTGGCGCCGAAGTAAGTGGCTACCCAAACGATGTTATCCACGTAGCTGACGGAAGTTGTGATCTCGTGAATCAGTCCCTGATCCTTGAAGAGGACGATCTCATTT
>JBEKNO010000083.1:0-12098 GCA_049522735.1 Occallatibacter sp. | reverse complement strand
GCGGCGGACCAAACTATTCCCCGGCGCGTGGAACAAGCCTCGACCTGGGTGCGCGGGAAGCAGGTTCAAGTTCACGGCCCGCAAGCATGCACCGGCGTTACGGCCGGCCTGGACGAGCACGGATTTCTGCTGGTGCGTACCGCTGGCGGCCTGGTGACGGTGCAGACCGGCGGCATTCGCAACACGGAAAAAGGCTAGCTTCTAGCCACTAGCTCATGGCTGTTGGCAGGCGAATCAACCGTCTCGCCGCCCGCACCAGGAAAGCTAAAAGCTAAAAGCTAGGAGCTAAGAGTCATGCTGCTTGCTCTCGATGCGGGAAATACGAATACGGTGCTGGGCCTCTTCCGCCTCGATGGCGAGAAACCGGAACTGGCGGCGCACTGGCGCGTCACCACCCACCGCTCCCAAACCGCGGACGAGTACGGCGTGCTCTTCGTCAATCTTTTCGAGATGAACGGCCTGGCCCCCGGCCAGGTCGACCACATCATCATCTCCTCGGTGGTGCCTCCGGTCGAGTCCACGCTGCGCGAGGTCTGCGAAAACTACTTCCACGTCCAGCCGCTCTTTGTCGAGCCCGGCATCAAGACCGGCATGCCGGTGCTGGTGGATAACCCATCCGAACTGGGCGCGGACCGCCTGGTCAACGCCATCGCCGCCTTCGAGCGCTACGGCGGCCCGTGCATCGTGGTGGATTTCGGCACCGCCACCACCTTCGACGTGATCTCGGGGCACGGCGAGTACCTGGGCGGGGCCATCGCGCCCGGCCTGGGCATCAGCGCCGATGCGCTCTTCTCGCACGCCGCGCGCCTGGGACGCGTGGACATCAAGCGCCCCGCCAGGGTCATCGGCGCCAACACCGTCACGCATCTGCAGAGCGGCCTTTACTACGGTTACATCGGCCTGGTGGACGGCATCCTGGAGCGCATCATCGCCGAACTAGGCGCGCAGCCGCGGGTCATCGCCACCGGCGGCCTGGCGCGCCAGATCTCCGGGGATTCGCGCTACATCGCCGAGATCGACGACATGCTCACCCTCGATGGGCTGCTCATCCTCTTTGAGCGCAACCGCGCCGCCCGCCCGCGCGGCCGCGCGCACTGAGGCGCGCCGTGCGCAACTACTTCAACTACTTCACCGAGATCGAGGAGCGCTTCCAGCAGCGGCGCGGATCGATTCTGCTGCTTTCCACGCTGGACTGGGCGCTGATCGAGACCTGGCGCGAGGCCGGCATTCCGCTGGACGCGGTGCTGCGCGGCATCGATGCGGCCTTCGACAAGTACGAGGCCCGGCAGAAGCGCGGCCGCATGCGCCGCATCAACGGCCTGGCCTGGTGCGCGCAGGCGGTGATGGAGGCCGCCGAAGAGTTGCGCGAGGCCGCCGCCGGCACCGCCAAACCGGCAACGGAACCGCGCCAGTCGGGCTTTGAGCAGGAGCGCGTCGCCGCGCATCTTGAAACCGCCGCCGCCGCTCTGGATGCGGCGACGGTGGCCCCTGAAGCCTGCGCCGCAACCGCAATCCGCCTGCGCGAACTGGCCGCTGGAGCGCTCGCCGGGCCTGTGAACGCCGCAGTTCGTGATTTGGAGACCCTGGAGCGCACCCTCACCGTGCTCGAAGAAAAACTCTATGCCGCGCTCACCGCCGCGGCCCCCGAGGATCTGCTGGTGGGCCTGAAGGAGCACGCGGCCCGCGAACTGGCGCCCTATCGCAGCCGCATGGGCGCCGTGCAACTGCGCCAGGTGGAACGCCAGTTTGTGCAAAAGCAACTGCTGGTTCACTACAATCTGCCGCGCCTCAGCCTCTTTTATATGAGCCAGCAGTGAAGCCGCCCGGCCCAGCAAAAACCCGCCGAAGCCGGCCTCAAGAGCCGGGTGCCCCATCCTTGCGCCTTGTTTCTGGCGCAAGGGTGGGAAGCAATGAACCTGACCCAGCCTCAACTCAGCTCGTCGAGATCGAAAAGCCCATCTATGGCGGCGCGTTTCTGGCCCATCTTGAGGGCAAGGCCGTTTTTGTGCCGCTCACCTTGCCCGGCGAGCAGGCGCGCATTCGCATCCTTCAAAGCAAGCCCGGCTATGCGACTGCTGAGGCCGAAGAGATCGTTACCGCCGCGCCCCAGCGGGTAACGCCCATCTGCCTCCACTTTGGCGCATGTGGCGGCTGCCACTACCAGCACACGAATTACGCGACCCAATTCGCGTTCAAGCAAGCCATTCTGCGCGAAACGCTGGAGCGCGCCGGCGTTCGAGCGCCTGAAGAGATTTCCGTGCTGTCTGGCAAGCCATGGGCTTATCGCAACCGCATCCGCCTGGCCTTCGACGCCGTGGGAACCCCCGGCTACCGTGGCCGCCGCTCCCACGCCGTGGTCGCCATCAGCGAGTGCCCCATTGCAGCGCCACTGCTGGTTGAGGCCGCACTGGCGTTTGCCCAAGCCGCCCGGCAGTTTACCTCATTCCCGCGCACCACTGAGATTTCCCTCTTCTGCAACGCCGACGAAACCGCATTGTTGGCCAGCATCTTCACCGCCGGCGCCAAAATAATTCGCTTCGACGACTTCGCGCAGGCCCTTCACGAGCGAATTCCCGCGCTCAAAGGTGTGGAGCTGGTGATCGAGGGCCGCCCCGCCCAGCCGCCTCGCACCGTCGCGCAATGGGGCGCAACTTCCCTTACCTATCGTTCCGCAGGCTTCGACTATCGCGTGGACCACGGCGCCTTTTTCCAGGTCAACCGCCGGTTGGTGGATGCGCTCATTGAGCGCGTCACCGCAAACAACACAGGCTCGCTGGCCTGGGATCTATTCGCAGGCGTCGGCCTCTTTGCCCGCAATCTCACCCGGAGCTTCGAACGCGTAGTTGCCGTCGAGTCCGCGCCCTCCGCAATCCAGGCTCTCGCCGCCAACCTCAAGGGAACGGCCGGAAGCCCAGTCCGTGCCACGACCCTCGACTTTCTCCGCCGCAGCCGCAACGGCGAGCGCCCAGACTTGATCGTCCTCGACCCTCCCCGCACCGGCCTGGGCGCGGAGACTTGCGCGCTGCTCGCGGAGATCGCCGCGCCCGCCGTGGTCTATGTTTCCTGCGACCCCGCAACCCTGGCCCGCGACCTGCGCGCTCTCATCGCCACCGGCTACTTGATCAAGTCCATCACCCTCGCCGACCTCTTTCCCCACACCTTTCACCTGGAAACAGTGGTCCATATGCGGCTCTCCTGATAGGCTTGACCCCCATAGAACCTTTTGGACCATCAGGCGCGATGCAATCCGAAACCACTTCCGGGCAGACCCTCGACACTCCCGCCTCCGCCGGCCAGGGCGTAGGGCTGAGCGCTGTCCCGCTCTTCCATGCCGCGTGGCTCTTCGCCGCCGGCATCGCCGCCGCCAAATGGCTCTGGCCGCGGCCCAGCCTGGTGCTCATCGCCCTTGCCCTTTTAGCCGTTTTGTGCGGACTGGCAGCCCGCCGCGGCGGGCGCGCGCAACGCATCGTCTGGCTTCCGCTGGCCGTCCTGTGGTTCCTGCTGGGTGCGTGGTGCGCCTGGATGGAGCCGCATCCTGCTCCCGCGCCCGCGCTGGCCGCGCTCTCTGACGGGTTGCTGCGCACCGTCGAAGGCGCCGTCGTGGATGCCGGCCCGGTGCGCGGCGAGACGGAGCAAAGCCTAGACGATCACGGCTCTGCTGAGCCGGCCGCCGCGGCAACCGATCAACGCCCCTCGCAACGAATTGACCTGCGCGTCTCCTCGCTCGAAGTCGTTACCAATACCGAAGATGCGCAGGCCCCTATCGCGGGCGGCGTGCGCCTCACCGTGCGCTGGCCGGCATCCGCGCCCGATCAGCCCGGCCCGCGGCCCTTTTATTGCGGCGAGCGCGTCCGCGCCGTGGTCCGCCTCTTGCCCCCCGAGGTCTATCACGATCCCGGCGTCTGGAGCCGCGAAGATTTTCTCCTCGACCAGGGAATCACCTCCACGGCCACGGTGAACATCGAGCACGTAGACCGTCTCGGCCCGTCTCCCGGCGCTTTCCTCGCCTGCCGCGTCAGCGGCTGGCAGCACGCCTCCAGCTCCCGCCTGCTGGCCCTGCCCGCGGCCATGCGCCGTCTGCCCGCCCCCTTGCGCCTTACCCAGGACGACGCCATCATGCTGGCCGCCATGGTCACCGGCGACCGCACCTACCTCACCCACTCCCTGCGCGTAGGTTTTGAGCGCACCGGCTCCTTTCACATGCTGGTGGTCTCCGGCTTCCACCTTGCCATTGTGGCCGCATGCATCTTCTGGTTCGCGCGCCGCCTGCGTCTTCCCCGCGTCCCGGCCACCTTCATCACCATCCTTGCCTCCTTCGGCTACGCTCTCTTCACCGGCTTCGCCACGCCCGTGCAGCGCTCCCTCTGGATGGTCACCCTCTACCTGCTCGGCCGCCTCCTCTACCGCGAGCGCAACCCGCTGAACACCATCGGCTTTGCCGCGTTGTGCCTGCTGGCTTTGAGCCCCCGCAGCCTCTTCGACGCCAGCCTGCAAATGACGCTGCTTGCGGTCATCGCCATTGCCGGCGTCGCCGCGCCGTTGCTTCAAGGCGCCATCCGCCCCTACCTCTCAGCCACGCGCGATCTCCGCCTTACCGCCATCGACGCCACGCTGGCTCCGCAAATCACGCAGTTCCGCGTCACGCTGCGTTCAATAGCCGAAGCAATACAAGCCGCCTTCGAAGGCCGTTTTGCCCATCGCCTCGCCTGGCGCATCTTTCCTTTTGCGGTGCGTTTTCTGCTCTGGTTTGCCGGGCTGGTAGCGGTCTCCTGCGTAGTGGAACTGGCCATGGCTCTGCCCATGGCCATCTACTTCCACCGCATCACCATCTTTGCCCTGCCGGTGAACGTATTCATTCTGCCGCTGCTGCTGGTGCTCATGCCGGCCGCGCTGGTAACACTCCTTACCGCGCTGGTCTGGCCCGCCGCCGCCGTGGTTCCGGCCATGTTACTTGCCCTGCCGCTCCACATCGGGACTGGGCTGGTGCGTCTCTTCGCTTCGCTGTCCTTCGGCGATTTCCGCATTCCCGCCCCGCTGCTCTGGCAATCGTTCGCTTTTTGCGTATTGCTTGCCGCGGCCATCGTGCTGGCTCGCGGAACCCGCTGGTCGCGCCGCTTCGCCTGGGCTGCTCTCGTTCTCGCCGCTCTGGCCGCCGTTGTACCGCGCCCTATCCAGCATCCCCGCGACGCCCTGCTCATGGAGGCCATCGACGTAGGCCAGGGCGACTCGCTGCTCCTCATCACCCCCGACGGCAAGACCCTGCTCATCGATGGCGGCGGATTTGGCGGCGGCCCGCATCAAGCCCCGCAGGACTTCGACATTGGCGAGGAGGTGGTCTCCCCGGCCCTCTGGTCGCGCGGCATCCGCCGCCTTGACGCGGTGGCCCTCACCCACGCCCACTCCGACCACATGGGCGGCCTGCCCGCCGTCCTGCGCAACTTCCATCCCGCCGAGTTATGGGTAGGCAACAACCCCCGCTTCGGAGCCTATAACGCCCTGCTCAACGAAGCCGCCGATCTCCACGTCCGCCTCCGCACCCTGCGCGCCGGCGACGCGCTCGCCTTCGGCAGCACCCGGATCAGCGTCCTCGCGCCCTTCAGCAGCTATCAGCCCGGCCCCGAGCCCACCAACAACGACTCTCTGGTCCTGCACATGACCTACGGCGCCACTTCCGTCATGCTGGAAGGCGATGCCGAAGCTCCCATCGAGCAGGCCATGCTGGCCGAGCAAGGCCTCCAGAGCACTCTGCTCAAAGTAGGCCATCACGGCAGCATCACCTCCACGCGCCCCGAGTTCCTGGCCCGCGTCTCCCCGCAGTGGGCCGTCATCTCCTGCGGCCTCCACAACCGCTACGGTCATCCCCGCCAGGAAGTGCTGGAAGAACTGCAAGCGGCCCACATCCGCACCTATAGCACCGACATCAACGGCGTTGCCTGCTTCCGTCTCGACGGCAAAAACGTCGCCCCAAAACCCGGCTGCGGTAGGCAGGACGCGCAGTGATGCCTACTGCTTGCGAGTCGAGTTCAAGGCTTGGGTATGCCGCCCAGCTTCGGCGCGACCCTCTCGCGGAAGATTCGCGTGAATGCCGAGAGCCTCCGCTATGTTACGCAGCCGATTATCCTTCGTCCATAACAGGGTGCCCGGATTGATGAAGATGGAGGCAATCAGGTGCGCATCTATCAGGCCGATGCCCCGGCTATACAACGACCGCGCCTCAATCATCTGCCGCACTTCGCTGAGTCGCGCTACCCGGACCCGCGGCAGAAAGTCCAGAAATGCGAGCGTCCTGGCGCGGTCCCGAAGCGATCCCAGGGCCAGTTCCGCAACGATGAACGGATGCATCGCAATGTTCCTGCTGGCGAGATGCCTGCGAAGTTCGTCGTTGCCGGAGCGGAAATGATCCACCCATACAGACGTGTCCGCGAGAATCACTCTTCCGTCACCCGCCTGCGTGGAATATCTTCCAATTCCGGCATTGTGCCTCCCAGCGCCGCCAACCTGCGCGAGCTCTCCCGCTCGATCAGGGACTTGAGAGCCTCCCGAACCAGCGCCGTTTTTTCAACTATGCCCGTAAACTCTTGGGCAACCCGTACCAGATCGTCGTCGAGCGCCAGCGTTGTTCTCATAAAACCTCCACGCATATATAATAGCATCATCTGATGTTGTAATCGTATGCATATCGGCATCTACGCAATTAAAACCTCATCCGCACCCCCACCTGTATCTGCCTCTCCCGGTAGAAGTTCGTCGCATTGATATTCAGCGGCTGCCCAAATGCCGTGGTGTTGGCCTTCAGCCCGGCGAGGAAGTTCAGCGTGGGGAGTCCGCCGGAAAGGTCGCCCGGTTCAAGGTAATAGCCGGTCGTTTCCAATTCCGTCACGTTCTGGTGGTTGAAGAGGTTGAAGCTCTCGGCCAGCAGTTCCAGTTGGCGCATCTGCCCCAGGTCGAATTTCTTGCCCAGCCGCAGATCGGCCTTCCATGTGGCCGGATAGCGGTAGGTGTTGCGGCCGATGGTATAGACATGGTTGTTGTCGCCCAGCCAATAGACGCGGTTGTCGCCGCCGGAGCCGTTCATGCCCGGCCCCACTCCCACGATAGGCGTGCTCCCATCGAACTTCTTGGCCAGCGAGCCTGAGGTGCGCATGGTGTAAGGCAATCCGCTGTGAAACTGCCCGATTCCCGACAGCATCCAGCCGTTGCCGATGCGTCCTGCCGCGCCGCGCAGCTTCCATGGCGCCTCATAAACGACCATCGCAGCGGCCGAGTGGCGTATGTCCAGGTTGCTGGTTCCGTACTCCAGGCTGAAGTTGGCCGGGGCCGGGTCCAGCACGTCGCTGCCGGCCACCAGCGTGCTCTCGTTGGGATTCCAGTCCATGGCGTGCGCGTAGGTATAGTGGGCGTGAAGGCTCAGCCCGCGGCGGCCATAGCGGACCACCTTGAGCATCGCCGCCTCGTATGTCGAATTGGCTTTGCTCGTGATCTGGGTAATCTGCTGGAACTCCGGATTCAGGCGTCCACACTGCTCAGCGCTGTTCAATTGCGAGCCGCTGGGACAATCCGCATAAGGCCAGGACGCGTAGAAGGGAACCTTGACCGTCGGCGTCTTGATGGGCCCCAGGCCGGTCGAGTCCACCACGTCATAAGTGATGGTTCTTGGATTGACCGCGGGGTCGAAGTTGGTGTCGATGGAGATGGGCAGCCGCCGGCCCAGGCTCATCATCGCGCTGGCGGTCACCTCCACGTGGCCGCGCAAGTTCTCCTCCACGGCAGCCACCGCCTGGTGCACCTCGGGATTGTGGAAGTTGGACGCAAACTCCACCGCTCCCGGCTTGACCACGCTCCCTGGCTCCCCGGTCAGCACGTAAGGAAACGGCGGAGCGCCGCTGGTACCGGTGGAAGGGTTGTAGCCGTCCGTGGGCCGTATAAAAATGTTCAGGTCGCCGTTTGCGCTGCCAGTCTGGGTGAGCGCCGTCTCGATGGTGGCGTTCTCCGTGCGGCCGAAGTACATGCCGTAGCCCAGCCGCAGCAGCGGCCAGTGGCCTTTGGGGTTTCCCACGGCCAGGCTCATCCGCGGACCCCAGTTATTGCCCAGGCTGGGCAGTTTTTCCGTCAGTGGAAGATCCTGGTTGGCCAGCTTGGCGATTGGCGGCGGCATCTGTTCCCGCTCCCAGCGCAACCCGGCGGAGAGTACAAAATGTTTGTTCGGCTGCCACTGCGTGCTTGCATAGCCGGCCCAGTCGTTGGTGCTCAGGTACCAGTTGGGGGGACCAATCACCTGCGAATAATAGGAGTAGCAGGGCAGAGCCCCCAGCCCCCGCGGATTGCCCCCTGAGTCGCGCCACACTCTGCCCGTCTGGTCGCAGGTGTGCTGATCGAACGGGTCGAGCGGGTGCGACGGAAAGTATTGAAAAACCAGCGCATCGGAGGCGAAGTTCACCACGCTGGAGTAGTTATATGTGCCCGTCTGGTTGCGCAGCAGGCTGGTCGCATCAAAGTTGTGGCGCACCTCGAAGCCGGCTTTCACCAGCAGGCTGCCTCTTACCCAGTCCACCGACTCCTTCGCCTGGTAGAGCCGTTCGTCGGGATAGCTGCCCTGCCCAAAGCGCGATGGATTGCCGATGGTAAACCCATAGCGATTGTCCACGTTGATTTGCGGCAACTGGCCCCACGTATTCCCTGTCAGGAGCGTCTGCTCAAAGGAATAGGAAGGGGGCGTCTCGGCGTGCGCGCTCATCACGTTATGCCCCACCGAGCCTTGAGTCACCATCAGCAGATTGGGGGTGACAAATGCCTCCCAGCGCCCCAGCAGCCATTCCTCGTTGGCCTGGCTCGATGCGAAACTGTTGATTCCGTAGGTTTCAGAAACACGCGTCAGCCCTCCGCCGGGCGAGTTCCACCGCGCGCCAATGCCTTCCAGCGTAAAGCGGTGCCGCTCGGTAGCCTGCCAGTCGAGCCGGCCAAAGCCCACCCACTGCATGGCCGTGCGCGGAGCCGGACCGAGCAGCCAGTCCAGCGTTTCCAGCATGGTCGAGTAAGCCTCCAGCCCCTCGACCATGGGATTCACACTGCTCAACCCCAGCCGGGCACTCAATTC
Source organism: Occallatibacter sp. (assembly GCA_049522735.1). Lineage (GTDB taxonomy): Bacteria > Acidobacteriota > Terriglobia > Terriglobales > Acidobacteriaceae > Telmatobacter. The sequence goes on along the minus strand of JBEKNO010000083.1, from coordinate 3,004 downwards.
CACCATCTCGTCAGCGGATGGACAGGCTGGGGCGCACTCGCCAGGCTGCGCAAAGAAGACGTCGGGATGCTTCACCGTTGAAAGCCCCGGATCGTTGCGGTGGTAGCTGTCCAGCGCGGCGAACCAGAAGAGTTTGTCGCGCCGGATCTGGCTGCCCATGCCGATGCTCCAGACCGTTTCCTGGTCCGGAGGCGTATACGGCTCCGGCGTAAAGACCGGCACGGTGGTTTCGGTGGCTGGCGCGGTCTCCTTCACCCACTGGGTAAACGGGTTCCGCGCCCCCCAGTTGTTTTGGCGGTCGAAGAGAAACACCTGTCCGTGCAGCCCATTGGCCCCGCGCTGGGTCTCCACATTCATGCTCCCGCAGGCGGCGCGCGCTCCTTCAGCCTCCGCGTTGCCGGCCGCCGTCTCCACCTCGCGGATCGCCGCCTCGGCAATGGTCGATCCTCGCCCCCCGAACCAGGCCTGACCCATGCCGTTCTGTTCTGCCCCGCCCTGCCCATTCGAGCCCGGCCCCGAAGAGCCCGGCCCGGCGCCGCCCTGACCGCCAAAGGCCAACCGAATGCTCGCCCCATCAATGGAGGTTTCCGCCGGCTCCTCTCCCGCGCCGCGCAGCGACGTCTGCGACTTGCCTCCCGCCGCGGTCGCCGCCGTCGGCGTATCCAGTACAAAATCCTGCCAGCGCCGACCGCTCGCCGGCAGCGCCTGCAACTCGTCGCCGCTCACCGTCGTGGTCACCACAGGAGCCACCGGGCTTGCCTCTCGTGAGGCTGCCTCCATGCGCCTGGGCTGTGGCGGGTTCAACTGCGCGGCCGCCTGCGCCACGCCGGCTACCGCCTCGCTGATGGCCAAACCGCGGCCTGCTTCCCAGGTTTGGCCGATCCTCTTCTGTTCAGGAATGCGGGGAATCAAAGTGGTGCCGGCCGCCTCTGGCTTGACCGCGGCCTGGGTCTGGCCTGCATTCGGGCTCGTGGCCTGGCCGGAGCCGCTCGGCGGGGTTTGCACCGTCTCTGCTTTTGCCCCGGAGGCGGCCACCGGCGTCTGCTGCGCACGGTCCGGCAAGCGCCACCCGCTCACCGCCAGTTGCTGCAAAGGCTCGGCCGCCAGCGTGACATTCACTACGGGAGCCGTGGTCGCGGGCATTTCCGCAACCACTCGCCGCTCGCTCATCGCCGCTTGATGCAACGGCTGGGCAGCTATCGGTGTGTTCACTATCGGAGTAACCGGGGCAATGTCGTGGATGACCGCCTGGATGGGTTGGGGCGGAGAAAGCTCAAATTGCATCGCCGTCTGCACCCGGGTTTCGTGGCTGGCGGTAACGAAGATGCCCTCCAGCCGCCCCCGGCCCAGTTGCTCGCTCTCCGCTTCCACCGTGTACGTGCCGGCGTCCAGCCCGGTAAAGCCGTAGATCCCATTCTTTTGGCTTGTGGTGCGCGCCTCCGCGCCGGTGGCCTCATTGCGCGCCACCACCACGGCGCCCTCCACCGGCATGGAGTGCAGGTCGGTCAGCTTGCCCGTAATCGATCCATTAGTCCCGCTTGTCCCACTCTGAGCGGATTGTGCAAACAAAGCCGTCCCCGCGCCCACAAGCATGACCAGCGCGGCCGCCGCCAACGGCCGGATCCAACTCCGCCTTGCCTCTGCCATCGAGAAAACCTCGCGGCAGACCGTGGGAAAACGCCAACCATGCTTGCAGACAGCCCAACCCGTTCTTGCGACGGGTTCAGGAGGGGCGGAATCTCGCTATCTCGCCGCCCCGATTGCCCCAAAGGGAACTAATCAGCGATTCTATGCCTGATTCGGTAAACTGAAAAGAAGGCATTTCGGATTTTTCCTCACCAGTGAGCCACAGAGCGCAAAGCCCTGTTCTCTGACCCCTGTCTTCCATGTTCATCGATGAAGCAAAAATTCGCGTCAAAGCCGGCGACGGCGGCAACGGCTGCATGGCCTTCCGCCGCGAGAAATTCGTCCCCCGTGGCGGACCCTCCGGCGGCGACGGCGGCCGCGGCGGCGACGTGATCATGGAGTCCTCGCAGCGCCACAACACACTCATCCACTTCCGCTACAACCCCGAGCACAAGGCGCAGCGCGGCCAGCACGGCATGGGTTCCAACTGCACCGGCCTCGACGGCAACTCCATCGTCCTGCAGGTTCCCGTGGGCACATCCCTCTACAACCAGGAAACCGGCGAGCTCATCCACGACTTCTCGCAGCCCGACGACCGCCTGGTCATCGCCAGGGGCGGGCGAGGCGGACGCGGCAACCAGCACTTTGCCACTTCCACCCACCAGGCACCCCGCGAGCACGAACTCGGCCGCCCCGGCGAGGAGCGCGCCTATCGGCTTGAATTGAAGCTTCTTGCCGACGTCGGCCTGGTTGGCTATCCCAACGCCGGCAAGTCCACGCTCATCTCCCGCATCTCCGCCGCCCGCCCCAAAATCGCCGACTACCCCTTCACCACTCTCGAACCCAACCTCGGCGTGGTTACCGTAGGCGAGGAGCCGCTCCAGGAGTCCTTCGTGGTAGCCGACATGCCCGGCCTCATTGAAGGCGCCCACCTCGGCTCCGGCCTCGGCACCCAGTTCCTCCGCCACATCGAGCGCACCCGCCTGCTGGTCCACCTGGTCGACGTCTCGGACGCATCGGGCCGTCCCGACCCCGTAGAGGACTTCAAGGTCATCAACGAGGAGCTGGCGAACTTCAGCAATCGCCTTGGCGAGCACCCATTAGCCAACAAAACCATGATCGTAGCCGCCACCAAGATCGACTCCGCCAACCCAGAGAAGCTGAAGAAGCTGGCGGCCCACGCAAAGCGCCGCAAGCTGGAGTTCCACGCCATCTCAGCCGTTACCGGTCAGGGCATAGATGAACTAAAGTGGTCACTAGCCCGCATTTCTCACAATCGCTGATTCCGGGGTGGAGGGAGAGGCAGGCGGGTCTTTCCCTGTGAGTTTAAGTGGCGCGATGGAGCGGTTGCGATAGTTTTTGTCGGGGGAGCGGTCTG
>JBEKNO010000082.1:0-12205 GCA_049522735.1 Occallatibacter sp. | reverse complement strand
GCCAAAGAAAAGGACAACAATCCTGAGGAGGCTAGCTGAGAGCCGGAGACGTAATCGAGTGGTCGCAGTCACCCAGTACCTGTCACCCTCAATATCCAGGCGCCGATCGCCTTGCTCAGCAGAATTACAACAACGGCAATCACATCATGCTTCCAGATTTCAGACCATGCGGAGATACCCCGCTCGCGGGCAAGTAAATAGCTTAATGCGGAGAGCAAAAAGAAGCCCCAAATAACGCTCAGGCGGACGGCCGGCAACCGCGGCAAGGCCACCAATATGAGGAGGAAGGTGAGCGATACGAAAAATCTGGCGATAAAATTCATGGTGGTGGTGCGAAACGCTTCGCGCACCGGCAGCCTCTCCGACTCCTGATAAATGTGGACACTCAGGGAATCTGTCAGGTTGTCGGCGAGTCCAGCAATGAGGATGCTGCCGACAAGCGAACCAATCGACGCCGTTGTGGCATCCAGGCCAACGATTAGCCCCATGCTTGTTATGATCGCAGCGGTACTGCCGAAGCTGATCTTTCGTGGGTCGAACATGTCTCCTCGCATTCTAGCTTCAAATAAACGCCAATGCCGGCGGGACGAACTCCAGATTTATGCTGAATCGCAATGCACTCACTGAGGACGAAAAATTCGCAGCAAAAAGCCCCTCAGTTCGGCGCGCCAGTAGTTTCATCAGCGGCGAAGGTGCATTCCCTGCACTGGCAACTGCGGCGCAGATATTCCCAGGAGTAGATGCCACTGGCGTGGCCATCTAGCCAGTTGAACTGGAGTGCGTAGCGGCCTACGGCGTGGGCGCTGGCTGGCTTGGGCGGCGGGGTGTACATGGGCAGCACGGCGGCGGGCCTGGGTTTGGGCTGGCCGGGTTTGCGGCCTTCGGCTTTACGCTCCTCCGCGCAGGTGGCGCAGGGACAGGCTTCGCGCAGCCAGGCAAAGCTCCAGGCGCTCTTGTGGCCGTCGACCCAGTCAATTTCAAGGCCCTTGCCCTCGGTCAGAAGCACGCGCACCTTTTCCGGGGTGACGGCTATGCGGGGAAGCTTGCGGTCCGCTTCAGTCTCACGCGCGGCATGGTCCTTGCCGGCAAAGCGAATGCCTTCGTGGCTCATGGATCTATTGTAATAGCGATCCTGAACGTACTGTCGTCGGCAGCGCCGGCGTGGATTGTGCCGCTTAGAAGAAACAAACATAAAGCGAAAAGTCGTTTCACGTGTCATATCCTCGGCGAAGCATGGTGGCGAGAGTCCGGGTTATCGCCAGCGGCGAAAAGCCGCGCTAGGATGCCCGGACATAACCCGCTTATGCGGCGCCCTTGTATCAGATTGAGAGCCCCAGTTCGCGCGCGGCATCGGCGTTGTACACCTTGCATTGACCATGGAGCGTAATTTAGACATGTGCAGAAGTTCCTTAGCGCCTCGATTCTCAATCGAACATCAGGACAAAACAAGATGCTGGAAGTTGGCTTACTTTGTAACCGCATCCTGCCGCAGGTGGCTATAGGCGGCCGTGGGCACGTCGGTGAGGGGCAAAGCGGGGCCTTCCCAGAGCAGGCGGGGCGAATTCTGGCTAGCGGAGTGCAGGCCTTCCAGATGAAAAACGTGTTTGCCGGCGCGCAAGCCTAACGAACCGCGGTCGTAGCGGAGGGCGTTGCCGGGAGAGCCGCATACCTGGGCGAAGGGCGGGCCGGTTTTGGCCACTTCAACGCCGTCGATGACCAGGCGCGCGCCGTCGCGGGCCATCAGGTGAAAGGTGTAGCCGCCGTCGGCGGGAATATCGAGGAGGCCATCCCAGGCGGCGGCGTAATGGGTAAAGCCCTGAGGGTCGGCGAAGAGGCCGGGCGACTCGCCAATGAAGACCACGTGCTCGGCGGCCAGGTCGGGCAACTCGGTCCATTCTCCGGGGTAGATCTGCCAGGTGAGGCCGGGAACAATCGGGCCGGCCGCGTCCACGGCGGTGTGCCAATTAGCCACGGCCACAACTCCCTGCGCGGCCCAGTCCTTATGGCCCTCATTGTCCTCGACGCGCAGTAAAACCCGGAAGCGGCCCGAGCCGTCCAGCTGGGTGCCCTCGGCGTCGGGGAAGCGGTGGCTCACGCGGCGGCCATGTCCTCTAGAACCGTCGCCAAAGAGCCAGGTATAGTGCGCGCCGGGTGAGGGCTGCGCGGTAAAGGCGACGTTTTGCCTTGGGGCGAAAACCGGGGGGCTCACCGTAAACGCGGCAACGGGATCGTGAATGGGGATGAAGCGAGGCGACTGGGCGCTGGCGGAGACTGCCAGGGGCAGATTGGCGTCGGCGGCCATGCGGGTCTGGCCGTGTTTCACATTGTCGACGGTCACGTCCGCAATATCGCCTGTCATGGTGGAATCGGCCAGAGGCGGCTGGTCGAGCGCCCAGATATTGCGGAAGGTGAATCCGTGCAGGCCGGGGTATTCCTGCTCCATTTGCGCCAGGGAGTACCAGTTGTCGAGAAACAGGTTCTCAAAGTTGTAGTTGGAGTGGTCGCCCTTGGCGCCGTCCGCGCCCCAGAAGCCGAGCAGGCCGAAGGTCTGGCCGCAGGCGCCGATGCCGGCGTGGAGAATGTCGGAGTCGCGCAGGGTGAAGTTGCGCGAGTTGAAGGCCTTGCGCGGCCAGCCGACGCGCACGATGTTGGAGATGCTGGTGGAGAGTTGGCTTTGCTCGATGAGGATGTTCTGGACATCGTGGCCGGGACGGAGGATCTCCTCGTCGCTGTAGCCGTCCCAGTTGCCCTGCATGGCGAACACATCATCCGAGGTGCGGAAGAAGGCATTGCGGACGAGAGTGTCGCCGCCGCCCAGCCAGTCCATGCCGTCTTGGTTGGCATTGCCGGGATTGCCGCCGATGACGCGCAGGTCGTTGTAAAAAAATCCGGTGGAGTCTTTCATCTGGATGGACCAGGTCCGCGAGCGGACGATGCAGGTGAGGCCTTCGATCTCCACGTTGCGGGCCTCGAAGGCGCCGATGCAGTGCCAGTCGGGCTTCTGCATCCAGCCTTCATCGTTGTTGGGATCCTGAGGACCGTCGTAGACGATGGTTCCGCGGCCCAGCACCTTTACGTTTTCCACCTGCCATAGGTTGAGGCTGCCGAAGACGTAGGCGCCCGGCTCCAGGTAAAGGGTCTGGCCGGATTTGGGGTTGAGGCTCTGGCGGTGAATGCCCGCGGGAATAATGGTGACGTTGGGGCCAGTGGGCGACGGTGGAGGTGGTGAGCCGGCAAAGAGAAAAAGCATGTGGGCGTGGTTAAGGAAGTCGCCGGGCCGCGAGATGGAGAGCTTGGCTGGCGATGCGAGCCGGAAACGGATGGTCTGACCCTGGCGAATGGGGCGCAAGCCGAGGCGCCAGGGATGGATATCGACGCCGCGATCCCAAAAGCCCCGCTCGGCCGCGGTGATGGCCACGTCCACGGGGCCGGTTACGTCAAAGCTGACGAATTCATAGCTTGCAGCCGCGTGGGCCACTTCCACCGTCTGCCCGTTCACTCGGACGGTGAAGGCGGTGGAAAGCATCTCCGCGGGCACCGGCGCTGCCTGCACGCGGGAAGCGGCATGGACGGCGGCAGGAAGTGCGAGAACGGCCACGAGCAGCGGACGAAGACCCATCAAGTGGACAGACCCCGGCAAGAAGTAAGATCGAAACTACTGTAGCACCGGGGCCGAAGGGCGCAGATTCAGATGCCTTCGCCCATGGAAACATACTGGCGCAGGCGCTCGAGTTCCTTGCGGTAGGCGGAGCGTTCGGCCTCTTCGGCGGCAAAAGGTACGACGGGCTGTGGCTGGCCGCCGAGCCGCTGTTCCATCTCCTCCACGCGGGACGAGAGAGCGATGAGCGCGTCGGAGAGCGGATCCTTTACGTCGTGCGGATCGGTAATCAGGACGCGCTGGCCGTTGCTATAGACGATGTGCGCCGGAACGCCGACGACAGTGGAGTTGGGGGGCACGTCATCGAGCACCACGGAGCCTGCGCCGACGCGCGAGTTCTCGCCGATGGTGATGTTGCCCAGCAGGTTGGCGTTGTTGCCGATGAAGACGCCGTCGCAGACCGTGGGGTGGCGCTTGCCGTGGCCCTTGCCGGTTCCTCCCAGGGTCACGCCCTGGTACATGGTCACGTCGCTGCCCACGATGGAGGTTTCGCCGATCACCACGCCCGTGGCGTGGTCGATGAACAGGCGCCGGCCCAGCAGCGCGCCAGGGTGAATATCCACGCCGGTGAAGAAGCGCCCCACCTGGGAGAGCAATCGCGCCGCCAGGCGCAGTTTTGCGTTCCACAGGGTGTGCGAGACGCGGTGAATCCAGACCGCCCACAGGCCCGGATAGCAGAGAAAGACCTCCAGCCGTGTGCGCGCGGCGGGGTCGCGCTCCAGCACGGAGTCGATGTCTTCGCGAATGCGGGCAAACATAGACATAATGTAACAGTGAAAAAGGCGAGGGACTGAGGGACTAGGGACTAGGAGATAGGAAATAAAACAACGATCCGCAATAGAACGTCACCTTTAGTCCCTGCCTTTACGCCTACACCGCAACTGCTTCAACCGGCGAAGCCAGGGCCTGCTGGCGCAGCGACTCAAACAGGATACTGGACAGGTAACGCTCGCCGAAATCGGGCAGTACCACCACGATCAGCTTGCCGGCGTTTTCAGGCCGCGCTGCCACCTTGAGCGCGGCAGCCAGCGCCGCTCCCGAGCTGATGCCCACAAACAGGCCCTCCTCCAGCGGCAGCTTGCGGGCCGCGGCGATGGACTCGTCGTTGGTTACCTGGATCACCTCGTCGACGAGTTTGGTATCGAGTATGAAGGGCACAAAGCCCGCGCCGAGGCCCTGGATCTTGTGCGGTCCGGGCTTGCCGCCGGAGAGGACGGGGCTGTCAGTCGGCTCGACGGCGATGGCTTTGAATCCCGGCTTGCGCTCCTTGATGTATTTGGCCACGCCGGTGATGGTGCCGCCGGTGCCCACGCCGGAGATGAGGATGTCCACCTTGCCGTCGGTATCGTTCCAGATTTCGGGGCCGGTGGTGGCGTAGTGGATGGCGGGGTTGGCGGGATTGTCGAACTGCTGGAGAATATAGCCGTTGGGAGTTTTGGCCAGGATCTCGTTGGCCTTGGCGATGGCGCCCTTCATGCCGTTGGGGCCGGGGGTGAGCACGATCTCCGCGCCGAAGGCCAGCAGCACCACGCGGCGCTCCAGGCTCATGGTCTCGGGCATGGTGAGGATCAGCTTGTAGCCCTTGGCAGCGGCGATAAAGGCCAGGGCGATGCCGGTGTTGCCGCTGGTGGGCTCGATGAGAACGGTCTTGCCGGGCTTGATCTTGCCGGCCTTCTCGGCAGCATCGATCATAGCGAAGCCGATGCGGTCTTTGACGCTGCTGAGGGGGTTTTGGCTTTCCAGTTTGGCTACAACGGTAGCGGGCAGGCCGGCCGCTATGCGGTTCAACCGCACCAGCGGGGTCCGGCCAATGAGTTCTGTTACATCCGCGGCAATGCGCGCCATAATGATCTCCTTTTTCCGGGATACGCTCCCAGGCACTTCTTTTGATGTGTTAGGGGGATGGTGGAGCTCAATAAAAACAGGGGAAGCGCGCGCGGTGGGCGCGCACGTCTGCATCGGAGCCGGCACCAGGACGGTGTTAGCGACATCGATGCATGGATATAGAGTAGACCCCGGGAGCGGTGTATGGCAAGAGGAAGGTTTGGAGAGCTAAGCGCCCGTCGCCTCAGCCGGTATTCCTGAGGCCGGCGGAGATGCCGCTGATGGTGGCGGCGATGGCGCGGTTGACTTCGGGCGTGTCTTCGCCGGCGCGCTTGCGGCGCAGCATATCGACCTGAATCAAGTGCATGGGATCGACGTAGGGGTTGCGCAATTCGATGGAGTGGGCCAGCACCTGGTTGGTCTCAAGCAGTTCGGTCTGGCGGGTGACGGCCAGAACGGCGCGGACAGTGCGATGGAACTCGGCTTCAAACAGGCCGTAGATGCGCTGGCGGAGTTTCTCGTCCTTGACCAGAGAGGAGTAGAGGCGTGCGGTGGCCAGATCCACCTTGCCCAGCGCCATCTCCACGTTGCGCAGCAGGTCAATGAAGAGCGGGAATTCGCGCGCCATGGTTTGCAATAACTCCAGCGCATCGGATTTGGCGAGAAATTGCTCCATTGCAAAGCCTACGCAGAACCATGCAGGAACCAGCAGCCGCGACTGCGTCCAGCCGAAGACCCAGGGAATGGCGCGCAGATCGGCGAGGCTGGGTGAATCCTTGCGGCGCGCAGGCCGCGAGCCGATCTTGGCGTTCTCCAGCTCGCCTACCGGAGTGGACTGCTCAAAATAGGTAACCACGCCGGGATCGTCGAGGATGTGCTCGCGGTAGAAGCCGTAAGAAATCTCCGATAGCTTGTTGAGGGCGTCCTCCCACTCGGGCTTGAGAATGCCGGTAAAGTGGCCCTGGGGGTCGCGGGCGTTGGGACGGGCCAGGGCGTCGAGCGAGGCCGCGATCATGAGTTCCAGGTTGCGCTCAGCTAGCACCTCGTCGGCATATTTGAAGTTGAGCACCTCGCCCTGTTCGGTGATGCGCAACTGGCCGTCGAAGGAGTCCATGGGCTGGGCGAAGATGGCGCGATGGGTGGGTCCGCCGCCGCGGCCCACGGTGCCGCCGCGGCCGTGAAAGATGCGCAGCTTGACGCCGGCCTCGCGCGCCACCACGTGCAGATCGCGATGGGCACGGAAGATCTCCCAGGTGCTGGTCAGCATGCCGCCGTCCTTATTGGAGTCGGAGTAGCCCAGCATGACCTCCTGCCAGTGGTCCCAGGTGGCCAACAGCTTGCGATAGTCTGCGCGGCTCCAGAGTTCGCGGCAGATGGCCGGAGCCCGGCGCAGGTTTTCAATGGACTCGAAGAGCGGGACGGGCATGAGGCCCGGATCACGGCTGGAGCCTTCGACCGTAACGCCGCCCAGGCGGGCCAGGCGGACCACGGCCAGCACATCTTCCACGCTTGCGGCGCCGCTGATGACGTACTGACGAATGGCCTCGGGCGAGCAGCCGCTCTTGACCTCGGCCACCACGCGGAAGGTCTCCAGCACGCTGGCCGTTTCGTCGGAGAGACCTTCGGGCAGCGATGGAGCGGCGGTATCGGCGACGGCCTCCTGCAAGGCCGCCGCATGAACCCGCGCGTGCTGGCGGATATCGAGCGCGTGCAGGTGAAGGCCGAAGGTGCGCACCTGGAGAAGCAGCGGATCGACCAGCGTGCGCGCGATGCGCAGGCCGCGATTGGCTGCCAGCGAAGCGCGCAAAATCTCCAGATCGGATATGAACTCCTCCACGGAGCAGTAGACGGGCAGCGCCTGGGCCAGCTTGTCCTGTACCTGGGCAAGGGTGTAGGAAGTGACCGGCAGCCTGGCGCCCGTGGGACCGGGTTGCTCCATGGTTCTCTGGATGCGGGCCTTGAGGCAGATGATGAAACGGCGGTAGTACTCGAACTCGTACTGCGCGCCGAAGACCTGCGCTTCAGGCGTGTGCACCTGCGCCACGTAGGCTTTGAGCCGCGCGAGCAGTTCATCGCTGACCGCCGTCTGCTGGGCGCTGGTGGTGAGCAGGTCGGTAATCTCGTCCAGGCGCCGCCGGTAGTAAAGCAACAGGTGGCCGCGGGCAAGTTGAATGGCGTCGCGCGTCACCTGTGGCGTGACAAAAGGATTGCCGTCGCGGTCGCCGCCGATCCAGGAGCCGAAGTTGAGCACCTGCGGCAGTTCGTGAGGCTCAATCTCCAGAGAGTACGCCGCGCGCAGCGCCTCGGATATCTCGCGGTAGAGGCTGGGCAGCGTTTCAAAGATGGAGACATCGTAGTAGTCGAGACCCATCTTGATCTCGTCATAGACCGTGGGCCTGCGCGAGCGCACCTCGTCGGTCTGCCACAGGCCGGTGATCTCCGCCAGCAGCAGTTGTTCCAGGCGGGCCATGTCCTGTTCGGGGATGGGAATGCGATCCAGGTGGGCGAGGAACTCGCCGATGCGGCGGCGCTTGAACATGACCGTGCGGCGGCGCTTGCGATGGTTGGTTTCAGCCAGGTTGATGAGTTCGAAGTAGAAGGCAAAGGCGCGGGTGAGCAGGATGGCGCGCTCCACGGGCAGCGAGTGAACCAGTTCCAGGGCGCCGGCGGCCAGGCGCGCGGCTTCATCTTCGCTGCCGCGGCTCTCCGCGTCGCGGCGGCGAATGGTGCCCTGGCGCAGCGCTTCCACGTGGTCAAACAGCTCTTCGCCCGCCTGTTCGCGCAGCACCTCGCCGAGCAGGGTGCCCAGCGAACGCACATCGCGCCGCAGGGGAGCTTCCTTCAGGTCGCCGGATTGCGCTTCCAGCTCCGCCAGCCGCTCGGACCAGCTTTCGGGATTCCACAAAAGGGCCATCTTCTTTTGATTATGCGCGATAGCTTTGCGGTTCACCCGGAATCGCCCTATTTCGGCTGGGCGTACCTCAAAAAGCAGTTCGAATACAAATATGTGTTTCCTGGTGAAGGGGACGCGGCGTATGATGGCGTCTCCGCGCTGAAATGAGGCAAAATGGGTATGCGCCGATTATGGCCGGAATACAGTTTCTCACCCAGGTTGTATATTGATTATTGTCTTGAGGGGCAGTGATGGAGCCAGCAGGTTTGTCACCAGGAGATGAGCTTCGTACTTTTGCGGAATTGCGGAAACGGGCAAGTGAAGCCGGCCCCAAGCGCGTAGGTGTAGTTCAGGCCGATGACGAAGTGGCTTTATCCGCCATGGCGGACGCCTTTGTCTCTGGCCTGGCGTTTCCAGTGCTGATTGGCGATGAGAACAACACCCGGGCCAAGGCCGAATCGCTGGGATTCTCTGAACTGGCCGCCAACGCGGAGTTTGTTTCTACCAGTGAGGATGCCGCAGCCCTGGCGGTCAGGATGGCGCGCGCGGGGAGCATCGACATTCTCATGAAAGGGCATTTACGCACCGATCAGTTGTTGCGCCCCGTGCTGGACAAAGAGAATGGGCTGCGCAGCGGCCGTTTGCTCAGCGACGTTGCCTTTTTTGAAACCAGGCTTACCGGCGAGCCCAGGCTGTTGGGGCTGTCGGATGGCGGAATCAACGTGGCGCCGACGCTCGAACAGAAGAAACAAATCGTCTTGAACTCCATCGAGGTGTTGCACTGCCTGGGAATACCACGTCCCAAGATTGCTGTTATGAGCGCCATCGAAGTGGTGTCGGAGGCGGTGCCCTCCACAGTAGACGCCAAGGCGCTTACCGAGATGGGCCTTGCTGGCGCCTTCGGGCATGCGGAGGTCTTTGGTCCCCTGGCGCTGGACAATGCGCTGCTGAACTCGGCGGCCAAGACCAAGGGAATCAGCAACCAGGTGGCGGGAAACGCCGATTGCCTCATAGTGCCGAGCGTCGAAGCGGGCAATCTGCTTGGCAAGGCAATTCACGTTCTGGCAGGCCTGGAATTCGGCCACATCGTGGTTGGCGCAAAGGTTCCGATTCTGATTCCTTCCCGGGCTGAAAACGCTCAAACCAAGGTCAACGCCATTGCCCTGGGGGTTCTATACGCGAGCAAAGGCGGCGCGAATGAAACAAGATTGGCGGCGAGCCGCTAGGTCTCCGCGGCGGAGGCGAAGCAGCCGAGCCGCACCTCATCAGTCTTGTTAATTGTTGCAGCCTTCCGGCAACATGCAAATGATCTTATCCATCACGTAATCGCCGAGGCTGGGTCCGTTAGGGTAATGGACAATGTAGCCTCCGTTGATCTGCTGGCCATCCACTGCAACCGTTCCGGTAATCGAGATGCTTCAGGTGGCGCATCTGACTTTCATATCGAGCTGCCTGTCTGTGTCATTGGATTTATGCCCTTGAACGGCGCACTTCTCGCCGTCGTCTGCTATAAAGATCCCGCTGAGAGTGGTCATCTTTCCGGCGATATCGCTTTCAGTCAGGTTGATGGTGTTGGGTTTGGCGACGGGCTTACCGTTGGCCAGCCACGTAATTCTCCACTTGCCCGCAAGATTGGTTGCCTGCGCGCGGGAGATACCGAGCAGGGTGAATGCGAGCAGCATAAGTACGATCGAACCTCGTGTGAATGCCTTCATGCTTCCTCCTCTGCAATAGTGCTCTCCACCATCGGCATGCAGTTGCCGATTAGGGTTGCTATCAACCAATACTTACCAATCTGTTGGATGCCGAGTTCCTTAGTATTGATAACTATTTTTCCGGCGCCGTCACCCACGATCAGGAGGACAGCATCAGAAACCGGTTGTAGCAGGCGAAACTTCCGCATTTACGAATCAGGAGAGCGCGGCCTGGCCGTCCAACTGTCTCATCAGCTCTTCCCACTCGGCTGTAAGCGCGGCTAGCTGGTTGCGCAGGTCTTCGGCCAGCGCGGTCAGCCGCTGCGTCTCGGCGGCGGAGACGAAGATGCCTAGCTGCTCCTCGGTGTGACGGATGGCGGCTTCGATGCGCGGGGTCTCTTCTTCCAGGAAGGCGCAGCGCTCCTCCATTTGTTTTTGCCGGATGGGGTTCAGGCGGCGGGGACGGCTGTCGGTTGTCTGTTGACCGCCAGGGGCTAAAGCCCCATCTTCTTTCTTGCCATCTTTCGGCACGGCACCCAGAGGGTACCCGGTCGTGCCCTGATACAAAGCTGGGCCGCTTTTCTGCACGCCACCCAGAGGGTACCCGTTCATGCCCTGACGCGAAGCACTTCCCGAAAGACCACCGGTCAGGCTGTGATTGGCGCCGGCGCCGGCATCCTGGGCCGTTTTCCAGCGCAGATAGTCCTCGTAATTGCCTTCGTGGCTGGTGACCGTGCCGCCTTCCACTTCAAGCACGCGCGTGGCCAGGCGGTCGATGAAGTAGCGGTCGTGGGAGACAAAGATCACCGTGCCGCTGAAGATCGCCAACGCTTCCAGCAGCACGTCCTTGGCTCGCATATCCAGGTGGTTGGTGGGCTCGTCCAGCAGCAGAAAGTTGGACGGCGAGACCAGAATGCGGGCCAGCGCGTAGCGGTTGCGCTCGCCGCCGGAGAGCACGCCGAGGGGTTTGAAGACATCGTCGCCGCTGAAGAGGAAGCAGCCCAGCAGCGAGCGCAGCGCAGCCTCGGGAACTTTAAGCGCGGCGCGGCTGATGTCGTCGATCATGCGCGAATCGCCATCGAGCGCTTTGTACTGGTCCTGCGCAAAGTACTCGCAGACCACGTTGTGGCCCAGGCGCACCGAGCCGGAGGTGGGCGGTTCCGCGCCGGTGAGCAGGCGGATGATCGTGGACTTGCCCGCGCCGTTGACGCCCACCAGGGCCACGCGGTCGCCGCGCGCGATGGTGAACCTGACCTGCTTAAGCACCTGCCTGGAGCCGTAGCTCTTGGAGAGCCCGTCAGCCTCCACAACCATTCGGCCCGAGGGCGGCGGCTGGGGAAACCGGAAGTGGATCACCGGCTCGGCTTCTGGTATTTCAATGCGCTCGATCTTTTCCAGCTCTTTAATGCGGCTTTGCACCTGTTTGGCTTTGGTAGCCTTGGCGCGAAAGCGGTTTATGAAGGCTTCAAGGTGCTCGATCTGCTCGCGCTGGTTGCGGTACGCCGCCACGAGCTGCGCCCGCCGCTCGTCTTTTTGCTTCAGATACTTGGTGTAATTGCCCTGGTAGATCGTCAGCCGCTTGTTCCATATCTCCACGGTGCGGTCGATGGTTACGTCCAGAAAGTAGCGGTCGTGGGAGATAAGTATGTAACCGAAGGGATAAGTCCGGAGATAGTCTTCGAGCCAGTTGCGAGTTTCCAGGTCTAGATGGTTGGTCGGCTCATCCAATAACAAGAGATTCGGTTTGGCCAGCAGCAGCTTGGCCAGCGCGATCCTCATCTGCCAGCCGCCGCTGAACTCATCTGTCTGCCGTGTCCAATCTTCCTTGCCGAAGCCCAGGCCGGTCAGCACGCCACCCACCTGCGCGTCCAGCGCGTAGCCGTCCAGCGCGTGAAAGCGCTCCTGAAGCATCGAGTAACGCTCCGCCACGGCCTCGTACTCCGGCCCGGCGTGCTCCAGCACGGCCAGTTGCCCGCCCAGTCGCTCCACCTCGCGGGCCATCTCGTGCAGCTCGTCGAAGACGCTCAGGCACTCTTCGAAGACCGTCTTGCCGGTCAGCGCCAGCCCCTCCTGCGGCAGGTAGCCGATGCTCATGCCGCGCGTCTGCTGCATCTGGCCGTAGTCCAGCGTCTCCAG
>JBEKNO010000081.1:0-12265 GCA_049522735.1 Occallatibacter sp. | reverse complement strand
GCGCGCGCGGCGGGGCCGCCGGAGGCAGCGAACAGAAAGAGGACGAAACAGGTGATTACGCACAGCGCCTTGAGCGGAAAACGGGCGCCAACTGGGACGACTTGGGACAGGGACTTCGTGGACATCATAACGCTCCTCTTAGCTTCGCTTTTAGCGACGGCCAGATTGACTGCTTGCGAATGAGGAGAACCTTACTCTACACAGAAGTGTTGTGTCAATGTTCTTTAATCGAAAAATAATTACCAATAGGCATGGCGCGGGTTACTTTTGACGGGTGGCACTTCGTATGCCGATGATAATAAACCGTTTATGCGTACGCGATATACGGCATGATCAGCTTGAAGGCGCCGGAACCGGGAACCTCGATACTGGGCCAGGTGTTTCCCACAGTGAGACTCATTGGGAACAGGCAGGCGGAATTACCGCTTTCCAGGCGCCGGATTGCTCTTGCGCTGCGAGGCGTTTCCGCGAGCATGTCCCGCTCCCCACTTTCAACCGGCGGCGGGACATGCTCAGGCGGCCTGTTATGATCCCGTTCAATCACATAGCCCGCAATGTGTTTATTGCTCCTCGATGATGGCCAAATCCCACGGCGCCAGCGTGAATGTGGCAGCTTTGGGCACCGGTTTTCCATTGAGCAGATCGGTTCCGGCGGCGTAGGGGTAGCTCAGCTTTACTTCCGCGCCGGAGTAGTTGAAGTAGTAGTGCAGCCGCTTGCCGAGGCGGTTGACGCCGTGCTGCGCGTGGACCGCGGGCGGGAGTTGCTGGCCAGGGCCGGTGAGGCCGGCTTTCTCCAGAGCGTCCCTGAGCACGGCGGTTTGCAGTTTGTCTGAGAGATACGTCCCCTCGTAAAGCAGGGTTCCGGCGCCAAAGTCGTTTTCTGTAATGGCCGGCCATTTTCCGAAGAAGGGATGGTCGTAATACGCGATGGGCCTGGCGTGCTCGGGGATGAGGAATTCAGCCCAATACGAGACCTGATTGGCGCCAGCGGTTTCAGCGCCCACGTGGAAGGGATCGCCCTTGAGGGCCAGCGGGTGTTCCAGGTTGGAAAACTCCTGATAGCTGAAGCCGGCGGCCTCGCGCAAGGGGCCGGGAGCGCGTACCCAGCGGACGGCGGAGTTTTCATTGGCGAATCCGCTCTTGAAGGTCATGACGACGTGCCCGCCGTTCTTCACATAATCGGAGATGCGCTCGAGCAGTGCGTCGTCAGAGATGTAGAGAGCGGGGACGATGAGCAACTTGTAGGCGGAGAAATCCTGTGTGGTGGGAAAGACGAAGTCGGCGCCCACGTTGAGGTCGTAGAGGGAGTGGTGAATCTGCTCCACCAGCGAGCTGTAGTTGGCCGTGGAGCGGCCGGGCAGCCAGGGCATGGATGCGCTGGAGGTGAAGGGCATGAAGCTGATGGCGTTGGCCGAGTCGCGGCTCCACAGGATGGCTACCTGGTTGTGAATCCGCAGGCCGGCTAAGTGGGGGCCAATCTTCTGTAACTCATGCGCGGTGCGGCTAACTTCAGCATAGGCGCGATTGGGCTCCAGATCATGCGAGAGCACGCCCTTCCAGTAAGTTTCCTGGTTGGCGGCAATGGAGGCCCAATGCCAGTACTCCACCATGTTGGCGCCGTTGGAGAGATGAGTGTAGACATCTTCGCGGAGTTGGCCGTCGTAGGGCGGAAACTGGAAGGCTGAAGTCCAGCCGGTGGTCTGGGCGTTGGTTTCGGTGATGAGGAAGTTGGAGTTCTTGAGGGAGCGGGTGAAATCCTCCTGAAGGGACTGGGTTGAACCGTCGAAGCGGTCCTGGGTGCCGTGGTAGACGTTGTCGGCGGAAATGTCGAGGGCGGCGGCGACGGCTTCCTCGTTGACGTCGTAGCGCATCATGCCGCCGAAGTCCGTGGTGACGAACTGGCTTGGGCGAGCGCATTCGCGCACCAGTGCGGCCTGCCAGTGGAGAAAATCAGTGACCCGCATCTGGCTCCAGCGGGTCCACTCCAGCTTGTAGCCGGTGGAGATGGTTCCGTCGCGGGTAGGCAGATCCTCCCAGGTGTGCAGGTTTTCGCCCCAGTAGTTGAGGAACCAGGCATTGCTGAGTGCCTCGGGAGTGACGAACTTGCGCTCCAGATAATGCTGGAAGCCGATGAAGACGTCGGGGTTGGCGGCGTCGTAGCTGGAAGTCTCATTGTCGAGCTGCCAGCCGATGACGGTGGGGTTGTCTTTGTAATGGGCGACGATGTGGCGGATGAGGCGCTCGGCATAGAAGCGGTAGGCGGGAGAATCGGTGTCCATGTTCTGGCGCATGCCGTAGGAGTTCTTGCGGCCGTCAGGATAAACCGCCAGGATTTCAGGGTGCTGGCGGGCCATCCAGGCGGGGATGGAATAGGTGGGGGTGCCCAGAATGACCTTGATGCCGGCCTTGCCCATGGCGTCCACGATGCGGTCCATCCACGCGTAGTCAAAGCGGCCGTCCTCGGGCTCCCACAGGCTCCAGGTGGATTCGCCCATGCGCACCACGTTGAGGCCGGCGTCTTTCATGAGGGCCACGTCCTGGTCCAGCCGGTCGTAGGGCATGTACTCGTGGTAGTAGGCTGCGCCGTAGAGGACGGTGGGGAAGTCAAGGTCCGGCGCGGCTGGTGTTTTCTGTCCGGTTTGTTGCGCGCCTGCAGCGGCCCCTGCCAACAGGGTTGCCATGGTCAGCAGTCCCAGAAAGCGTTTGCTTGTTAAGCGCATAGTCCGTCCCCTTTTCCAGTTGAAAAAAACAAGTCTAAACCAATGGAACCGCGGCGGAAGCCGGCCACTGCCGGCACTGCAAGAGGCATACGTTTTAAGGCTATTGAAAATAATTGGCTCCTCAGGTAGGACTCGAACCTACAACCCTTCGGTTAACAGCCGAATGCTCTGCCATTGAGCTACTGAGGAGTGATGTGAGCTAAATTGTCTACTACCAAGGGTAGCAGAGAGTGCCGGACGCGTCAAAAAAAAATCAGCGGGATGCGGAATTGTAAACGGGAAGATGTTCCGCAACGGCTCCGGACCGGAAAGCCAGCCCCGGAACGCGCCGGGAAGCGAACAGGCGCACATGCGCCATGAGCTGCCGCAGTCAATTACGATAGGCTGAAACCATGAGGAGGCTCAATGTCCCGGATTTCCCGGCTCGACCGCGGCGAAGTATCCCCCGAATTGGCCGCGCTCTACGACAAAGCCTATGCCCAGCGCGGCAATGTGCCCAGCATGTTCAGGGTGATGGCGCACCGGCCCGAAATCTTTTCGACCATGCAGGCGCACTTCGGCGCGGTGCTCAATACCGGCACGCTTTCAACCAGGCTGAAGGAGCTGATCATTGTCCGCACTAGCCAGGTGAACGTGACGCCCTATTGCCTGGCCAGCCACACCATTCTGGCCAGGGGGCTGGGATGGACCGATGACCAGCTTACCCACCTGGCCGATTGGCCCCGGCGCGAGGACTTTACCCCCGCCGAAAAGGCCGCCCTGCGGCTGGCCGAGACCGTCACCCGAGATGCCCATTCCCTGACAGACGCCCAGTTCGCCGAGCTGCGCTCGTTCTACTCCGAAGGCGAGATTGTGGAGCTGCTCTGCGCCATCGGCCTGTTCAACTACTTCAACCGCTTCAACAACGCCCTCCAAATGGAGCCCACCAGGCCCGGCGAGGGAGGCTGCGCGGCGCCGCCGCAGGAAACCGCGGCAGCACGTTGAATTCCACCTGCCCGGCCGATCCACGCGCATCATTCATCACTTGTAACATTCACCAAGGAGTCTTTTTACGCATGAAACTGCAACTGCCCGCCGGGACGTTCCGCGCCTATCTCTTCGACTGCGACGGCACCATCGCCGATTCCATGCCTCTTCACTACATTGCCTGGAAAAAAGCGCTGGGAGAATGGGGCTGCGACTTTGACGAAGAGCACTTTTATTCCTGGGGCGGCAAGCCCGCGGTTGAAATCATCTTTACGCTCAACCGCATGAAGGGGCTCGAGATGCCCGTGGAGACGGTCGGCCGGCGCAAGGAAGGCCTCTACTACAAGCTGCTCCCGCAACTCAAGCCCATCCCTGAAGTGCTGGAGCACATCGAGGCCCAGCACGGCCGCATTCCCATGGCGGTCGTCTCGGGAAGCAGCCGGGAATCGGTGGTCTGCTCCCTGACCACGCTCGGTTTGCTGGACAGGTTCGAAACCATCGTGGCGGCGGAGGACTACAAGAACGCCAAACCCGCCCCGGATGCATTTCTCCGGGCCGCCGAAAACCTCGGCGTGGCCCCGCGGGATTGCCTGGTCTTCGAGGACACCCCATTGGGAATTCAGGCGGCAACCGCGGCTGGAATGGCCTCCATCATGGTTCCATTCATCCCGCACAGAAGCTGAATGGACGGCGAATTCTGACTCAAGATCAGTCTAATTTTGGCCAGCAGAGGCTCGAAAACCGGGTGAAATTGTGCAAAAAAGCCACTGTTTCGCACCTTAATTACCGAAGGTGTAAAATCCTAATTGCTTAAGAATGAAGCGATTAGAGGAAAATTTAGGAGAAGAAAAGGGAAATGCACCCCCGGGGGGGGGGGAGTACCCGGATTTTGCTTCAGTGCGTTACTCATGGCACACCATCACAATTCAAATTGTGCGCCGGCGGAAGGTTATTTTCTGCAAGAGCGGGGGGCGAGATTGCGGGGATATCAATAGAGCAGCACCGCCACGCGGTAAGCCGTGAACGAACCTTCAACATTCTGGGCCGGGCAACTGCCCACCGCGGCCTGGCTATATTGCCCCGAGGCCAGCTGATCGCGCAACTGCCTGGGCAGCAGGGTCAGGTCCGCCTCCTGCCACAGCATGCGAAAACCCGGCACGCTGTCGCCCTCGGCGTCCCTGCCGTGAGCGCAATACGCACGCGCATTGGTGGGATCGTCCAGCAGCGTGACGCCCCTGCCGCGCAGCAGTTGGGCGATGGCATCCTCCACCTGGGCCCGCGTCAGCACGGGCACGGAGCGTTCGTAGTCGGCCACGGCATAGAGCGAGCCGCGGCTGGCCACCACGGCCACCCCCACCCGGTCCACCTTCGGATTCAGCAGGTTGGCGCGATGGCCGGCGGAGTTCATCCATTCGTCGTGAATCCTGGCCGGCGTAGGGCCGATGGCCACGTTCTCTTCGATGATGCTGAAATGCGTGCCTGCCTGGGCGGCGCGCTGGTCAAGGTCCGGCTCGCCTGCATAGCGGTGGGAGATCGGCCCCTCGGCTGCCATGCGCAGGCAGTGCTGGCGGGCGCCCGCGGCCAGCGCCCAGTCCCACTTCAGAGGCCCGGCCCCGGCGGCGGCGCGAGCCTGGTTGGCCAACTGCACAATCTGCCAGGCCTCCGGCTGAATCGCGCGACTGCTGTCAGCCTGCGCATACCGGGCCTGAGACCCCTGCGCCAAAACCACAGGCGCAACCAGAGCCAGACACAAAACCAAACTCCACCTCGCTTTCCGCATGATTGATTAGACCCCACTCCGCCGCCTGTGTCGCGGTATTCTGGCTGTGCCCATGGCTTTTCCCGTCTCCAGCACGCTCCGCAACCTCCGGCGCCGCATCCGCCGCCAGCCGCTGGCCGCGCTGGGAGTGCTGCTGCTGGCAGGCTTCGTGGTGGGCGGCCTGACCGCGCCGTGGCTCGCGCCCCACAATCCAGCCGCCATCGACCTGCTGCATCGCCTTGAAGGCCCATCCGCCACCCACTGGGCCGGAACCGACGAGCTGGGCCGCGATACGCTCTCGCGGCTGATGTGGGGAGCGCGGCTTTCGCTGGCCGTCTCCGTAACCGTAGTCGCGGTCTCGCTGGCGCTGGGCCTGACCATTGGAGGCCTGGCCGGATACCTGGGCGGCTTGGTCGATACGGCGCTCACCACCTTTGCCATGAACACCTTTCTGGCCCTGCCCGGCATTCTGCTGGCAATTGCTTTTGCGGCCTTTCTTGGGCCGGGCTTCGCCAACCTGGTGCTGGCTCTGGCCATCGGCGGCTGGGCCGGCTATGCGCGCCTGGTCCGCGCACAGGTCATGGCGGTGCGCGACCTCGAATATGTGGATGCGGCGCGGGCGCTGGGCGCGAGCGGCCTGCGCATCTTCTTCCGCCACATTTTGCCCAACATTGTGCAGCCCATCCTGGTGCAGGCGGCCATCGGCATGGCCGGAGTCATCCTGGCCGAGGCTACGCTTTCGTTTCTGGGGCTGGGCATTCCGGCACCCGCGCCAAGTTGGGGCGCCATGCTCAACGACGCAAGGCTGCATCTCTTCGACTCGCCCCGCCTGGTGCTCCTTCCTGCCGCGGCCATGGCCGGCGCCGTGCTCGGCTTCAATTTTCTCGGCGACGCCCTGCGCGACCAGCTCGACCCGCGCACCCGGCTGGAATTGGGACTGTAAATGAGGATCGGCGTGGTCAGCGACACCCACGGCCTGCTGCGACCCGAGGTCGCGCCAGCGCTGGCTGGCGTGGAGCGCATCCTGCACCTGGGCGACGTGGGCAAGGCTTCCATCCTCAAGGAATTGGATAAGATCGCCCCGGTGACCGCGATTCGCGGGAATATCGACCGTGAAGGCCCGTGCAGCAAGTTGCCGGAGACTGAGGTTCTGCTCCTCGAAGGCCGCTACATATATATGCTCCACGAACTGAGTACGCTCCATCTGGATCCCGCTGCCGGGAAGTTTGCCGCCGTGCTCTTCGGGCACTCGCACGTGCCCAACTTCTACCGGCGCAAGGGCGTGCTCTACTTCAATCCCGGCTCCTGCGGCCCAAGGCGGTTTGAGTTTCCGGTAACAGTGGGGCAGCTGACCATCGGCAAGGATGGCGTGTTGGAAGCGCAGATTGTGTCGCTGCCTTGCACATGATTTCGGGCGAAATCCTGGAGCACTTCACCCTCGCATCCTCGGATTAACCCACCGGTACACCACATCCGTCAGCAGATTCACCAGTACATAGGTCAACCCAATCGACAGCAGGCAGCCCTGCACCAGCGCATAGTCTCGATTGGAGATGGCGCTGACCGTCAGCCGTCCCAGTCCCGGCCAACTGAAGATGGTCTCCGTCACAATGGCCCCGGCCAGCAGCGCGCCAAACTGCAAGCCGACCACGGTGACGATGGGAACCAGGGCGTTGGGCAGGGCGTGGCGGCAGACGACGGCTCGCTCGCTCAGGCCCTTGGCGCGGGCGGTGCGGATATAGTCCTGCCCCAGTTCCTCCAGCATGGTGGTGCGCACCATGCGGGTAAGGATGGCGGCCAGCGAAGCGCCCATGGCCACCGAGGGAAGGACCAGGTAATGCCAATCGATGGAATTCGTTCCGCCGGCATTGGCGCCTGAGACGGGAAGCCAGCCCAGAGCAATGGAAAAGACCAGGATCAGGATGGGGCCCAGCGCCAGCCCCGGCACAGAGAGGCCGAAGAGGCTTACGACGGAGAGCAGTTGATCGATCCAGCGCCCACGGCGCACGGCGGCCAGAATGCCGGCGGGCAGCGCCAGGGCCAGCGCCAACCCCAATGCGGTCAGGGTGAGAGCCAGCGTGTAGGGGTAGCGCTGGGCGATCAGGTGGGCCACCGTATCGTGCAGGCGGATGGAGTTGCCCAGATCGCCGCGCACGACGCCCGCCCAGTAGTGCAGATACTGCGCCCAGAGCGGCAGGTCGAGCCCGTACTGGTGGCGCAGGGCCGTTATATCGGCTGGCGTCGCGCCCTCGCCCAGCATCTGCTGGATGGGGTCGCCGGAAACCAGGTGAATGAGCAGAAAGACCAGCGAAACCACCAGCCAGACGACCGGAACGGTGAGCGCGAGGCGAGTGAGAATCTGCTTCATGGCCTGGTTCCAACGATATATCAGGGATAAGGGATAAGGGATAAGGGATCAGAGATTAGAGATTAGGGATCAGTGGTCAGGGATCAACTGACAACTTTTTCAACGTTGACGCACCGCAGCTCCCACTTTGAATCCAGGAATGGCCGTGGCAGTGTCAATTCGGTTAACCCATCGCCTGCCAACCCGCACCCCTGCCGTGACATGCTGCCCTGAATCGCGATACGCTGAGGAGTATTCGTTTTCTGCGCGACACAAGGAGCAATTCAACCCCATGCCTATCCAAACTACATCCAAAATCTGGCACAACGGCGCCCTCATCCCCTGGGAAAATGCCACCCTCCACGTCATGAGCCACGTAATCCATTACGGCTCAAGTGTTTTCGAGGGAATCCGCTGCTACGGCCAGCCCCAGGGCTCGGCCGTCTTCCGCCTGCCGGAGCACATGCAGCGCCTGCTCGACTCGGCCAAGATCTACCGCATGGAGGTTCCTTTCACCATCGAGGAGCTCTGCGCCGGCGTGGTGGATGTGATTGAAGCCAATGAGGTTTCCCCCTGCTACATCCGGCCCATCGTGTTGCGCGGCTACGGCGAGATCGGCGTCAGCCCCAAGGGTTCGCCTATTGAGGTCTATATCGCCAACTTTCCCTGGGGCAAGTACATCGCCGGCCACGGCGGCGCGGACGTGTGCATCTCCAGTTGGAACCGCCTGGCCCCCAACACCATGCCCGCATTGGCCAAGGCCGGCGCCAACTATATGAATTCACAGCTCATCCACATGGAAGCCGAGGTCAACGGCTACCAGGAGGGCATTGGCCTGGACGTGAACGGCCTGGTCAGCGAGGGCTCCGGCGAAAACATCTTCCTGGTCCGCAACGGCGTCCTCTACACGCCGCCGCTGGCCAACTCCACCCTCTCCGGAATCACCCGCGACAGCGTGCTCACCATCGCCCGCCACCTCGGCCTCACGGTCATCGAGCAGGCGCTGCCCCGCGAGTTGCTCTACATTGCCGACGAAGTCTTCTTCACCGGCACCGCCGCCGAGGTCTCCCCCATCCGCTCCATCGACCGCATCGTGGTCGGCGACGGAAAACCCGGCGAGATTACGAAAAAAATCGCCGATGAATTTTTCGGCATCGCCAACGGCCTCAAACCCGACCGCTTTGGCTGGCTGACCCCTGTGAAGGTCAACGCCCAGGAGACGGTAACCGCGTAGTTTTTTCCAATTCCCAACCCGCCGGGCGGCCCCAACAGGCCGCCCTTTGCATTTGCCACAGTCCAGCCTCTGCAAATCCGGCAAAATCGGGTTCGTAGAACAAACTGTAACCATTCGCCGGTTAGAATCGAGCCATGAATTCGCGGCCTCGGCTTCTCCATGCCCTGCTCGTTTCCTTCGTCGCTCTGCTTGCCATTCTTCTGCCGGCCACCGCGCCGGCCCAGGCCTACGCCGGCCACCCCAAGCTGATCGTCATTGTGGTGATCGACCAGTTTCGCGGCGACTACCTGAACCGAGACCGCGCCGAGTTCAAGGGCCGCGGATTCCGCCTCTTCACCGAGGAAGGCGCATGGTTCACCGATTGCTACTTCGACTACGCCAACACCAAGACCGCGCCCGGCCACGCCACCATTGGGACCGGCGCTTACACTGACGGCCACGGCATTGAGACCAACGAATTCTGGGACGCCTCACGCTCCTGGGACCACAAGGTGAGTTCAGTGGAGGACGAGCGCTACCAACTGGTCGACCTGCCCGCGGCCTCCATCCCCGCCAATCAGCCCGGCGCGCCCGATTACGCTACCAAGTGGGTCGTCGGCGCCTCACCGCTCAATCTGCGCGCCACCACGCTGGGTGATGAACTGCGGCTGGCCACAAACGGCCGTTCCCGCGTCTATGGCATCTCGTTGAAAGACCGCGCGGCGATATTGCCCGCGGGCCAATCCGCCAATGGAGCCTACTGGATCGACAACTCCAGTGGCCAGTTCACCACTTCCACCTATTACATGGAACACCTGCCGGAGTGGGCGCGAGCCTTCAACTCCAGCGGCCGCGTCGAAGAGGCCGAGCGTGAGGCCAATGCGGAGGGAACCACGCAGTTCTTCGATCTGGTGGGAAGAACTCCGGCCGCCAACAGCTACGAACTGGACTTTACCAAGGCGCTCATCGCGGGCGAAAAACTGGGCCAGAACGGGGTCACCGACCTGGTGGTGGTTTCGCTTTCCGCCAACGACATTCAGGGCCACCAGTTCGGCCCCGACTCGGACTCCGAGGAACAGATGATTCTGAGCCTGGATCACGATCTGGACAGCTTCAACACCTGGCTCGATCAGACTCTCGGCCTGCAGAACGTCTGGCTGGCGCTCACCGCCGACCATGGCATCGCGCCCATTCCCGGCGAGGCGGCCAAACTGGGCATCCACGCCGCGGCGGTCGACATGGACAAGGTGTACCTAAAGGTAAATGCGGAGCTGAACAAGCGCCACTCGCGCGGAAATAAGATGCAGTACCTGCTGCCCGGCCCCGATCTGCCCTATGTGATTCTGGACCAGAGGGCATTCAAAAAAGCGGGAGTGGACGAGAAGGCCGCCGAGGACGAAGTGGCGGCGCTGCTGCCCGGGGCCGTGGCCAGTCAGAACCCGCACCCGCCGGCTTTCATAACGGCGATTCCGCCCACGGTAGTCCAGCCCTCCCAGCAGCGGCTGCCCACCTCTCCCCACGTGCTGGATGTGTACACCCGGCTGCAATTGGCCAATGGGCCGCTGCCGCCTTCGGAGTGGGGCCGCCTGCTGGCCCACAGCTACGCCGAGCATGGCAACTGGTTCGTAATGTTGGTGCTGGATGCCTATCAGTTGCAGGGAGCCGGGGCCTTTGCTGGGACCACCCACTTCAGCCCCTGGTCCTATGACCGCCATGTGCCGCTGGCTTTCTACGGCGCGCCCTTCCGGCCGGGCGAGTATCATGGACGTGTAGCCCCCGTGGATCTGGCGGCCACGCTGGCCTCGCTCGCGGGTATCAATCAGCCCTCGGCGGCAGTGGGCCGGGTGCTGAAAGAGGCCATCAAGCCGGACAAGCCGGTTGCCGGACAGTAGGAACCTCATCGCTAAGATGGTCAAAAAGGAAGATTGCCGCGCGTGAAACCCGACATGAGAGTTTCGTTGGCCGGCCTGGATCTGGTCAACCCGGTCATCGCCGCCAGCGGCACCTTTGGCTATGGCATCGAATTTGAGGAGATCGTTTCCCTGGAGCGGATCGGCGGATTCGTCACCAAGGGCATCTCGCTGGAGCCCATGGCCGGCCACGGCCCGCCGCGCATTGTGCAGACGGCGGCCGGGATGCTCAACGCCATCGGCCTGCAGAACGTGGGCGTCGAGGAGTACATCAAGCGCAAGCTGCCGCCTTTGAAGCGCTATCCCCTTTGCAAGGTCATCGTCAACGTCTTCGGCTACACGGTGGGCGAGTACATCGGGGTCATCGAGCGGCTCAACCAGGCCGAGGGCATCGCGGCCTATGAGTTGAACGTCTCCTGCCCCAACGTCCACACCGGCGGCATGGCCTTCGGCGCCGATCCCGGCACGCTGGAATACCTTGTCGGCCGGGCCCGCTCCGCTTCCATGCGGCCGCTCATCGTCAAGCTCTCGCCCAATGTGACCTCCATCGCCCACATGGCCAGGATCGCCGCCGAAGCCGGCGCCGACGCGGTCAGCCTGGTGAACACTTTCCTGGGCATGGCCATCGATACTGAGACCCGCCAGCCGCGCCTGAGCAACATCACCGGCGGACTCTCCGGCCCGGCCATCAAGCCCATCGCCCTGCGCATGGTCTACGAGACCTCCCGCGCCGTCAAGATTCCCGTCATCGGCATGGGCGGCATTGTCACCCCGGAAGATGCGGTCGAATTCCTGCTGGCCGGCGCCACCGCCATCCAGGTGGGCACGGCCAGCTACGCCGACCCGCGAGCCAGTGAGCGGCTGGCGCACGGCCTTGAGTCCTGGTGCCGCAGCCACCAGGTGGAACGGGTAGCCAGCCTCACCGGCGCGCTGAAGATTCCGCGCGACTGAAGCCGGCGATGGCTTGGGAACTCTTCGTCGCTTTTCCGGCGAGATAAACCATAACTTCAGATGATATTCTTCAAGTTGCGCCGCCCGTCCACGATTCTTACTATTTCCACGGCATCGATGCCACCCTCGTCGCCATCGGGATGCGTCTCGTAAAGAATGAGGTATGACCCTTCGACGAGCATGCGTGTAGATGGTCGAATATCACGACGCCTCATACCCAGCCGCGGGTGATGGACAAGCATTTCAGCCTTCTCCCGCGGGGCATCGAAGATACGTTCCCAGGGCAATCGCATGAACGTCATGCGAGTCCGAGGAGTTGAGCTCTGTAGTCGTCGCTGGTGGATGCGATGAGCCGTCTGGCCTTGAGTCCGCCTTTTCGTTTGATTGGATCGAGGCGGA
>JBEKNO010000080.1:0-12407 GCA_049522735.1 Occallatibacter sp. | reverse complement strand
AGGGAAATATCTCCCTGATCGTATGCGGAAAGAAACTTTTGGCGCAAATCATCCCCATATGGCTTCGCCATCGTGTTCGTCGTCGCGGAGGATGCCAGAGATAGTCTATATTATATCCTAAAGTACTCTGAAAAATGCCTATTGAACTCTCCTATCCCGGCCGATGATTCACGCAGGAGCGCTCCCGATGAACCTGCGGCAGATGGCGGCGTGGGGCCAGTCCCATCCTTCAGACAAGAAGGAAGCCGCGGCTCCGAACGCCGAGCGGTGGCTGACGCTGCTGACGGAGGGAGCGGCGCTGAACGTCCCCACGATCGATCTGGAGAGCTATAAGAAGTTTCGCGCCAACGTGAGCAAGCTGGCGCTGCTGCTTCCTGACCGGTTGCCGGATGAGGAGAAACAGGAGCTGCTGCGGACCATCCTTTCGGAGTTCGAGAGCTATCGCAAAAACTCTGATACGGCGTTGCGGGAGCGGCTGCTGGGCTGGCGGGGACTGGTGAAGACGCTGCTTCACGAGCTGTTGACAAGCCTGGCCGCCGACGACAAATCGCCGGAAGTGGCTACGCTGGCGAAGGATATCCCGCACCTGACGACGGCGGCGGAGATTCAGAAGTGGAGTGAAAATCTGGAGCAGTATCTGCACCCGCCCGATGCTCAAGGGCAGGCCCAGGGGCTGGCTTCGCTGAAGGCGGCGGATCGCTCCACGGCCAATGACAATGCGGCTGGATTGCGGGGCGGCGGCGCGGCAGTCGAGCACCTCAAAAAGATCATGGAGCGCGGCGGCCAGGGCTATATTGCGCTCTTCCGCCTCAGTTGCCTGGACGTGATCAGCCAGCGCTTTGGCCCCGAGGCGGTGGAAGACTGCCTGATGGCCGTCTCCGCTTTCCTCACCTCCAGCCTGCACAGCGACGACGCCATCTTCCACTGGAGCGACTCCTCGCTGCTGGTCATTCTGCAGGCCAGGGCCAGCGAGCAGATTCTCAACGCCGAGTTGAACCGGATCGTCTCGCAAAATCGCGAAAGCAGCATCAAAGTCGAGGGGCGCACCATCATGCTGCGCACCCCAATGGCATATGAACTGACCTCCATCAACCGGCTGCGCACCGCGGAGGATCTGTACCGGCTCTCAACGCAGCAAGAAGCCAAGTGGTGAGGACCATGAAAGAAAACCCTGCCCTTATGCCGCTCGCGACAGCCCATGCCGCGCAGGACGCGATCGACGAACTGCCCCTGCCCTACATCGAGATGGACTCGGCGGGAATCATTACCCGCGCCAACCGCGCTGCGCTCGCCTTGTATCCCCTGGAACACGGCGAACTGATCGGCAGGATAGCGTGGGATCTGATGGCGAGGGAGGAGAAGGAACCGAGTTGTGCGGCCTATCTCTCGTTCATGGAGTCAGGCGAAGATCCGCCGCCTGTGCTCCGCTCCATCTACGACCGTTCCGGCGAGTTCCGCATCTACGAAATGCATCGCAGCTTCATCCGCGACGCTGAGGGACGGACGGCCGGGATGCGCATGGTCTGCGTGGACGTGACGGCGGCGAAAAGAACCCTGGAAGAGGCGCATCGCACGCGTCTGTGGCTACAGAACATACTTGGGTCGGTAGCCGACGCGGTCCTGGTGACTGACGCTCTCGGATTCATACGCCTGGTTAACCCGGCCGCGGAAGCTCTTCTGGGCTGGAAGGCCGAGGAACTGATCGGCAAGGCGATCGAAAAGGGATTGCCCCTGCTCAAGAATGTTCCCGGCAGCACGAAAACTCTCGACTTCACCATGGCGCTGGAAGGCCCTTGCAAGGCAATTGCGTCCATACTTGACCGGGAGCACAGGGAACTGCGGGTGGAGATCGCGACCTCGCCCATTCTGGACAAGGAAAGCGGCTTCACCACGGGGATGGTCAGCGTGCTGCGCAGGGTGGGGGAGGCAAGTTAAGCCTGTTTAGAAGCTACGCCTGGGGAGACTATGGCTGGTAGGGAGCATACCCCAGGGGCTAAAGCACAGGAAATTCCTGAGTTCAATGCGGCGCGGCTAAATCCGCGCCCTTTCAAAGCGTCGACTTGAGCAACTTGAGCAGAGGTTCGCGGTGGTTGGAAGCGTGCCGCACCGATTACTTTTTGCCTTTGCTGGCAGTGCGTCCGCCCAACAGTCCTTCCAGCTCTTCCTTGAACTCGCGCACGTCCTTGAAGTCGCGGTAGACGGACGCGAAGCGAATGTAGGCGACTGTATCCAGGCCCTTGAGATGCTCCATGATCAGTTCGCCGATCTCGCGGGTGGTGCGCTCGCGCTCCGGAGCATCGACGAGAAAGGTCTCCGCGGCGTTCACGATGGCTTCGAGCTTGCCGGCGGGGACGGGCCTCTTCTCGCAGGCGCGGAGCAGGCCGCTGAGCACCTTCTGGCGGTCGAAGCGCTCGCGGCGTCCGTCTTTCTTGACCACCATGTAGGGGATCTCATCAATTCGTTCATAGGTCGTGAAGCGGCGATTGCACTTCTCGCACTCGCGCCGGCGGCGGATGGAGTCGGCCTCCTTGCTCTCCCGCGAGTCGACCACCCGGTCCTGCCCGAAACCGCAATATGGACACTTCATGCTTAGGGAGATTTTAACCCAGTTGTCAGTGGTCAGCGATCAGAGAATCTCGAAGCTCTTGACACCGCAATGCCCTGCTGCAACACTTTGAAATATGGAAGTCCAGTTCACACCCGAACAGGAAGCCCGATTGACGCAGATCGCCAACGTCGAGGGCGTAGCTCCCGCACGGCTGGTGCAGGACGCCGCGTTGCGTCTGATCGAAACCGATGCGCGTTTTCGCGCGGCGGTGCGCAAGGGAATCGAACAGGCGGACAAGGGGCTGTTCATTGAAGAGGCTGAGATGGATTCCCGAGTCGCCCGAATGCTGAGCATTTGATGCGACTTCGCTGGACTCCGGCCGCGGCCGATGATCTGGAAAGTATTGCGGATTACCTTGCCAAACACTTTCCCTCCTTTAGACGAACCACGATCAGGGAAATCTACGATACTATCGCTACCCTGCGATCCCTGCCCAATCGTGGCCGCATCGGTCGTGAAGAAGGAACTCGGGAGCTTGTGATTGCCCGTCTTCCTTACATCGTCGTTTATCGCATCAAAAACGATGCAGCAGAAATCCTGCACCTCTACCACGGCGCTCAACAACGGCCCTGAGTCGGCCAGTTCCTTTGGGCTGCGAAAATATGCCAGCTCAGCTCAGGAATTCGGCAATGGCATTGACCACCGTTTGCTGCTCGTCTTCGCGGAGTTCGGGAAAAATGGGCAGGGCCAGAACTTCGCGGGCGGCGCGTTCGGCCTGGGGAAAGCTGCCCTGGATGTAGCCGAGACCCTGGAGAGCTTCCTGCAGGTGGAGCGGGACGGGGTAGAAGATCTCCGAGCCGATCTTGCGCGCGGTGAGGAACTCGCGGAGTTGGTCGCGGCGGGGCGCCCGGATCACGTACTGGTGCCAGGCGTGGCGGCTGCCAGCGACCTCGTGAGGCAGGATGACGCCGTGCGCGGGAAATGGACCGGCTTCGGCCAGTCCCGCCGCATGAAATAACGCATGATAGCGCCTGGCTACCGCGCGCCGGGCCTGGTTCCAGGCGGCGATGTACTTGAGCTTGACGTTGAGGATGGCGCCTTGAAAGCCGTCCATGCGCGCGTTCCAGCCCAGCTCGTCATGGTAGTAGCGGCGGCGCATGCCGTGCTGGCGCAGCATTTTGACCCGTTCGGCCAGCTCATCGGAGTTGGTGGTGACCATGCCGGCGTCGCCGGCGGCGCTGAGGTTCTTGGTGGGATAAAAGCTGAAGGCGGCAATATCGCCCAATGCGCCTGCCTTCACGCCGTCCCATTCGGCGCCCCAGGCCTGGGCGGCGTCTTCGATGAGTTTTAGCCCATACGCTTCTCCAAGACGCGAAAAGGCATGCCAATGCCCGCATTGGCCGTAGAGATGGACGGGCAGGATGGCGCGAACGGCTGCGCCGCGTGGACCATTGAGAGCCGTTTCGACGGCGTTGGAATCCAGGTTGAAGGTGGCGGGATCAATGTCGGCCAGCACCGGGGTGGCGCCGGCGCGGAGGATGGCGCTGACTGAGGCGAAGAAGCTGAAGGGGGTGGTGACGACGGCTGTGCCGGGGCCGACGCCGGCGGAGGCCAGGGCCAGCCAGAGGGCATCGGTGCCCGAGGAGCAGCCCATGGCGTGGGCCACGCCCAGTTGCGCGGCTGCGGCCTTCTCGAATGCGGCTACCGGCTCGCCAAGGATGAACTGTTGCGTCTCAAGCACAGCCGCGACCGCATCCAGCAGTTCCCGGTGGAGCGGGCTGTACTGGCGTTTGAGGTCCAGCATGGGGACCGGCTGGGAGGTTGGAGCGGAACTCCGCGGAGGGGTTGGAGAGTCTTTCACCTGACCATGTTACCAGCCGCGAAGGGCGTGGGAACCTGCCGCGGGACGGCGCAAACTACCCCCGGACAGGAGTTTGCGGCGACTCAGAGTTGAAAAGGTTGGTGGATAGCTGTAATGTTGTCACATTGCGGGATCTGCCGGTTCCGGGGCTTCCGGAGCCGCACCCGCCAAATTTATTTCTTCGCGCACACGCAGTTCGGTTGCATTCAACCTTTTAGAAGAAGACAGGAGATCGGCAAATGGAAAACAAGCCGGCACAAAACATTCAGGACACATTTCTGAACACCATCCGCAAAGACAAGACCCCGATAACGATTTATCTTGTCAGCGGCGTCAAGCTGACCGGAAAGATCCGGTCCTTCGACAAGTATTCCGTGCTGCTGGAAAACAATAGCCAGGAGCAGTTGATTTTCAAACACGCCATTTCGACCGTGGTCAGCAACCGGGGTATGCTGCATACCGATCATCGTCCGGCTGCGATGCAAATGGGAATCGGTACGGCTGCGGTAGCCGTGCCGGCGGCGTCTCCGATGACTGCGGAGCAGTGACAGCAGGCGGGGAGCGGCCTCGATTGGCAGTTGCAGAGAGCAGGACTGGCGGCGCCGGTGGACGGCCGGAACGCGCGGTCCTGGTGGGAGTTGACCTAGGGGTCCGCTTACGCAGCAACCGCGCAGGCGTGGCGGGTGCGCGGCAGGCTCAGGTGTGCGTGGACGAGAACGCCCCGGAAGCGGCCGCATCTGAAAAGCCATTTCGCTCCAGCAGCGCCTCCAGTGTCTCGCCGGGCCTGGACGCGGAAGAATCTCTAACCGAGTTTCGCGAGTTGGTATCGAGCGCAGGCGGTCAGGTGGCTGCCGAGTTGCTGCAGCGCCGTCCCCGGCCCGATCCGGCTACGCTCGTCGGCTCCGGCAAGGTGGAGGAGATCGCCGCTGTAGTCGCTTCCACTCAGGCCGACCTGGTTCTCTTCGACCACGACCTGACGCCCACGCAACTGCGCAACCTTGAGGCAGAACTGCCCTGCCGGGTGCTGGACCGCACACAGTTGATTCTGGACATTTTTGCCCGCCACGCCCGCACCCGCGAGGGGCAGTTGCAGGTGGAATTGGCGCAGCTTGAGTACGTGCTGCCGCGGCTCACCGGCAAAGGCAAGGCGATGTCGCAGTTGGGCGGCGGCATCGGCACGCGCGGCCCCGGCGAAACCCAACTGGAGACCGACCGGCGGCGGATTCAGCGCCGCATCGACCAGTTGAAGCTGGATTTGGACGGGGTGCGCCGGGTGCGCAGCCAGCAGCGCCAGCGCCGCGAGGCGGTTCCGGTGCCCACCGTGGCCCTGGTGGGTTACACCAACGCCGGCAAAAGCACGCTATTCAACTGCCTGACCGGCGCCCAGGTGCTGCAATCGCCGCGCATGTTCGCCACCCTTGACCCCAAACTGCGCGTCCTCTCGCTGCCCAGCCGGCGCCGTGTGCTGCTTTCTGACACGGTGGGCTTTATCCGCAACGTGCCGCACACGCTGGTGACCAGCTTCAGGGCCACGCTGGAAGAGGTGGCGCAGGCCGAGGTGCTGCTGCACGTGAGGGATGCCGCGTCCACTTATGGAGAAGAACAGAAGACGCAGGTGGAAAAGGTACTTGACGAGCTGGAGGTCCTGGGCAAGCCGCGCATCGAAGTGCTGAATAAAATCGACCTGCTTGGGCAGCACGAGCGCCAGAGCCTCCAGGCCCGCGGCCAGGTGGCCGTCTCGGCGCACACCGGAGAGGGAATGGATGCGTTGCTGGCGGCCATCGACCAGGCCTTGCACTCCGATCCGGTGATTGAGGCGGAGTTCAGGGTTCCGCAACAGGAGGGCGCGGTGCTGGCGGCCATCGAGGCGGGGATGGTGGTGCACGCGAGGGAGTACGAGGACAACCTGGTGCGGCTGGCGGTGAGTGGACCGGCGTCGCTGGTGGGACGGCTGCGCAAGTACCGGCTGCGAAAAGATTAAGCTGTTTTTCATCTCAGCGCGTTGCCGGGGCGGCTATGATGGGCTATTCCTGCTGTCCCGGTTTTGCTGTCACATCCCGTGGCAAATCATTTCATCGAGCCGGAAGGAGGTCCAGTGAATCCCGTTGAAAACAGCGCCGGCCGCGCCATCACCACCCTTTCCAGCCGCGAGGTCTATCGCAACCACTGGATGCGGCTCAGGGAGGACGAGATTTTGCGCTCCAACGGCGAAAAGGGCATCTATGGGGTGGTGGAGAAGAACGATGCGGCCATCATCCTGCCCATCGACCGGGGCCAGGTGTGGCTGGTGGAACAGTTCCGCTACACCATCCAGGAGCGCACGCTGGAACTGCCCCAGGGCGGCTGGGAGATGGATGTGGAAGATCCGGAGGAGCTGGCGCGCGGCGAACTGAAGGAGGAACTGGGCCTGGACGCCGGGCGGATGACCTGCCTGGGAACCTTGTGGGTCGCATACGGATTCTGCCGGCAGAGGCAGCACGTTTTTCTGGCCACCGGTTTGACTCCCACCGAGACTGAACGCGATGCCGAGGAGCATGACCTGGCGGTGCGTCGCGTTCCCATTGAGGAGTTCGAGCAGATGATGCTCAGCGGCCAAATCCGCGACAACTGCACGCTGGCGGCGTGGGGACTTTACCTGCTGTGGAAGGCGCGGCAGGGGTGAGGGTGCGCCGGATCGGCGGGTTTGAGGGATGCCGGCGGACCTTCTGGCGGCTGAGCATTAAAACAATCGATTCCGCATAGCGGCTCTCTTCCCAGAAACCGGCGATGATTGAGAGTTTTTGGTTTTCTATCCTTGCGAGGGAATCCGCCGCGGCGGACGCAAGGATGGGGCGCCCGGTTGTCGATCCGGTTATTCGCGCGATAGCTACGGATCCGTCCTCTTGAAAACCACGACGGCCGAAGACGACTGCAACTGATATGTTCCGGCATCACCCCACCGGTACTCGGTGTGACTATCTGAAATGATGTCGGCCACTCCGATTACTTGTTTGTACCGTTGCGGCTGGTAAGCGGCCCACCAGTCGAAAATTTCCGACGGCGAGTTCCGCCGCCGCAACCAGGACGTTGGACACGCCGCAAAAACCACGTAATCCGGCTGGGATGCTTCCACATCGCGTATGAGTTCTTTTTGCATGGTTAACGCGTATGGCTGGTCTTCCATCAGGCCATACATATAGATGTGACCCGTAACGGAGCGCCGGTGCGCATAGAAAGGAATTTCGGGTTCGGAGCCGAGTACTGCGATAAGGGAATCTTTCGCCGCGTGTGTTCGAATATAGTCGCCGATTTGCACGGCTTCCGGGAAGGGATTTCCCCCATATATCGCACGTGAAATCTCCAATGGACTCATTTGAAACAGATACTCCTGTTGCTGCACAACCGAGAACACCAACGCCGCGCCAAACACACCATACGTCAGCAAAGAAGCGCGCGGCCATTGTTTGCGGGCAATGCCAACGGCGGCTCCGGCCAGCAAAGCGATGGCCGGCAGCATGAGAACGAAATAGTGTGGACGAAAGTAAAGGCCCGGGCAGATGGCCAGAAAGGAGAAGACCAGAAAACCGGAAATGAAAACCGCAACCATGCGATCTTCTTTCCTCCACCAGATCAGAACCAGCCCTGCCAGGGCTATGATCCAAATCGCAAGGTTCGGTCCCACGGCGTCGGGGAAGGTTAAACGGAACATGATGATCCCAATGGAATACGACACTTCCTGCGCATATTCGCGCGCGTACATGAATGTCCAAAACCAGAATTTGCCGAAGACCCCGGCCCACCACAGCGCGATACCGGTCAGCGCCAGCGGCAGCGACACTCCGCAGAGAAATATCGCTTCATCTTTCACGGCCGGGAGCCAGCCGTCGCGGCGCCGGGCCCAATGATCCCACGCCAGATACAACACGCCGAAGACCACAAACAAAACGCCGTGCTGCTTCATCAGCACGGCTATGCCGTAAAGCGCTCCGCTCAATAGCAGCGTTGACCATCGCCGCGTATCGATTCCGCGCAACAGCAGCAATGTTCCGCCCAGCGCCGCCAGCACTACAAAATGGGTGGCATGAGCCTGGGATCCGAAAACACCTTGCCCAATCGAAAGCAGCGCGTAGGCCGCGGCAGCCGCAACACCGGCCGCGGGCGTAAACAGACGCTTTCCGAGCAGATACATCAGCACAATGGCGCCGGCGTTGACCAGGATGAGTCCCAGGTGGATGCCGGTGATCGTTTGTCCAAACACGGCCATGATTGCGGCGTAGGCCGCATCGACGCCGGGAAATTTCATGCTGAATGCGAGTTTGTAGGGGGGGATCCCTTGCAGCATGAGCTGGCCGGTGTAGGCATACTCACCCTCGTCCCGTTCCAAAGGAATCTGCAACAAACGAATACGAACGGCGGCCGCGAATAAAACGGTAATCGCAACCAGTATCCACGGCGTAAGCCGGGAGCGCCCGCCAGCTCTTGAATCCACCTGCTGAGCTGCCGGCCCCTTTACGGTTATCCGTCTTTTTTTAGATTTAGATTTGCTCACGGCACTGCCCTCCGCGCATGGCACATAATGATGGCGCGCACAGCCGGTGAAAAATGGCTGGGCGTTTTTCTAATACTCAATACTCTACAGCAGCCGGCAGAAACTGAATCCGGCAGCTTTGCCGGCGGCGGTGTTGCGCTATCCGCGCTCCTCGATGGGAATGTACGGCGAGGGGTAGGGAGGGCCGATGTACTCGGCGCGGGGACGGATGAGGCGGTTGTCGTCGAGCTGCTCGATGACGTGGGCGGTCCATCCGGCGATGCGGCTGATAGCGAAGATGGGAGTGTAGAGGTCGATGTCGATGCCCAGGGTGGCGTAGGTGGAGGCGGAGTAGAAATCCACATTGGCGTTGAGCTTCTTGTCGGTGTTGATGTAGAGCTCGATGGCGCGCGACATCTCAAACCACTTGGGAACGCCGGCATCCTTGCCGAGCTGCTCGCTCATCTTGCGCAGGTGGGTGGCGCGGGGATCCTCGGTCTTGTAGACGCGGTGGCCGAAGCCGGAGATCTTCTGCCTGGCAGCCAGCATTCCTTTGACGTACTCGACCGGATCGGCGCCGGCCTTGTCGATTTCGTAGAGCATGCGCATGACGCCTTCATTGGCGCCGCCGTGCAGCGGACCCTTGAGCGCGCCGATGGCGCCGGTGATGGCGGAATGGACGTCGGCCAGGGTGGCGGCGATGACGCGGGCGGCGAAGGTGGAGGCGTTCAGCTCGTGCTCGGCGTGCAGAACCAGCGCGATGTCCAGCGTGCGGGTAGCCGTTTCAGAGGGCTTGACTCCGTTCAACATCCACAGAAAGTTGGCGGCGTGCGAGAGCGAGCGGTCGGGCGGCACAATCTCCAGCCCCTTGCGCAGCCGGTCGTAGATGGCCACCAGCATGGCGATCTGCGCGGTGAGGTTGTAGCTCTTGCGCACGTTGGCGTCGTGGGAGTTGTCTTTCTCATCGGCGTCGTAGAAGCTGAGCGCGGAGACGGCGGTACGCAGCACCTCCATGGGCGTAGCCGAGGTGGGAAAGCTGCACAACATGTCGATAATTTGCTGGTCGAGCGAGCGGGCGAGGGCCAGTTGCGCCTGAAACTCGCGCAACTCGAGATGATTGGGGAGGATGCCGTTCCAGAGCAGATAAGTAGTCTCTTCGAAGGTCGATTTCACGGCCAGTTCGTGAATGTCGATACCCCGGTAGGACAACACGCCCGCTTCTCCGTCGATCCAACAGATGCCGGAGTTCGCCGCGACAACGCCTTCCAGACCTTTCCCTGCGTCAGCGGTCGACATAGCCTTCCAATCTCCCTCTTGCGATGCTTTTCTGGGCGGCTGAGGCGGGTGTCCCGGCCCAGACAAAGGCCGGTCGCCTAAAATTGCAGTAAAGATGTTTATATCGCAGCCGTTCCATGGTTGTCACGGAGTGCGGGACGATTTGATCGCTGAAGCGGGCACGAAGGATGAACCCCGGGCCGGGCGCGGCGTTTAGCCCGGAGCCGGCAGCTTTTTTGCGCGCGGGCCGGATTCTTTCGATATTCTGTATAATCCCCCGCAGGCGTGGAATTGACGGAGTTCGATTTTTTGGGGGGCTGGAACTGAAGCCAGGACAGGAGAAAGTTCCAGAAAGCGGATAATTCCCCCCCAACAGCGTCTAAGGGAAGAGGGTGGAACCAATTGCCTGAGAATTGTTCTCAGGCCCAAGCGAGCGGTTTGCGAGATGGACCGCCAGAGAGAAGAAAGGAAAACACATGAGTGAAGTTGAGAAGACCGGCAATACCGACAATGTTCCCAGAAACTACTCCGGCGCTCTGCTGGCGGCAATCGCGGTGGCGCTGTTGGCCGCGCTGGGCGGCCTGATCTGGAGTTCCGTGCTCAGCAGCCGTCTGTCGAGCCAGCAAAATGAGCTGGCCGACGCCAAACAGCAGAATGTAAATATGCAAGCCGAGTTGCGCGAGACCGACGCCCGGCTGAAGGTGGCCACCGAGGAACTGGGCAACTCGCTGGGGCTGACACAGAAGCAGATGGACGCCAAGGCCCAGGAGATCCTGCAGCGCGAGCAGGCCGACGCGCAACGGCTGGCGAACGCCCAAAAGAAGACCGCGCAACAGGTAAGCGAAGTATCAAGCGCGGTCACCAGCGTGCAGACCGACGTGGGCGGAGTGAAGACCGACGTGGCCAAGACGCAAACCGACCTGGCCACCACGATCAGCCAGTTGCAGTCCATCAAGGGAGACCTGAGCAGTACCAACAGCATTATCGCCCGCAATCATGACGAGCTGGTCCTGCTGGAGCACAAGGGCGATCGCAACTACTACGAGTTCACCCTGACCAAGGGCCAGAAGAAGCCCGTGGGCACTGTCAGCCTGGAGTTGAAAAAGACCGATCCGAAGAGGAGCAAGTTCACCCTGGACATCTATGCCGACGACAAGACCTACGACAAGAAGGATAGGAATGTGAACGAGCCGCTGCAGTTCTACAGTGGCAAGGACCCGGCGCTCTTTGAGATCGTGGTGAATTCCATCAGCGCGAAGAACCAGATCTCGGGCTATCTGACCACGCCCAAGACGGCGCCCGTTCCACCTACTGCGCAATAACCGCTACTGCTCGATGACCGCGGCGGTGGGCCTGAGCACCAGGATGGGCTGGTAGCGGAAGGTGAAGCTGAAGTTCAGGTTCTTGCGCGCGTCCCACTGCTGTTTGGTCATCCGAAACGATGATACGAAGGTTCCATCCACTGACTGCCTGGCGTCGAGGGTCAAATTGAGCGGCAGCGCCGGGCCGTGCGGTACCGGAATCCCCGGGTAAGCCAGAAACACCCGGTCGTAATCGGATTGAGAGGCTGCATAGCTGGAATGGATGCCGTCGTCCAGCGTGGCATTGGTCAGAATGTCGAGCAGGAAGAGCGGCTGCTTGCTCTGGTTGTGCAGCCGTACCTCAGTAAATACCAGCACCTGGTCGAAGCTCTCTTTGGCCATGGCGGCGCCGTTGGCGTCCAGCCCCGAGGTTTCAGTGTGCTGCGGATGAGCCCACACCGCGATAATGTCTCCGGTTACCACGGGCGGCTTTTGGCCGGCGATCATATAGATCGCAATGGCGATACTCACCAGTACGGTCGCCACCACGGTGGTCCAGACCAGGTGGCTGCTCCCCTTGGTAAGTTCTTCGCCCAGGGCGGAATCGTCGGTTGCTTCCGAAGTGTCCTGATGCAGCAGGCTCATACCGCAATTATCTTAGCCCCAGAAGAGCAATGCAGGCCACGAATTCCTCTAAGTCCCTGGGGTTTTGTACCTGGATTTGCACTGGAAGCAGTGCATTCTTGATCCCGGTCATGGCCGCAGCCTCAGCGCGGCCAGCAAATCATCAGCCTCCAGCGTGTTCAGCACATCGCCAGGCCCCAGCCATGCGCGTCGCAGTTGGCGGATACCGTAGTCCATCTTTCCCAGGTTGCGGCGGTCGTGAGAATCCGAGTTGATGACGATCCGGCAGCC
>JBEKNO010000079.1:0-12478 GCA_049522735.1 Occallatibacter sp. | reverse complement strand
CGCCGCTGTATGCGCGAAATCTACGCCATCCTGAGCCGGTTTCTATCCCCATCGGGCTTCATCGGCGCGCTGACGACCATGCAGTCCGCTTGAAATAGCCTTTTTCAGGATCAACTATTTAAGCCCGTGCCACTATACCCTGATGGGTGATTCCATAAAACCCTCTATTCGGATAGTGCTTTCAGTACTCGGTTTTTCGCGACGAGGGAAAATATTTATTTTTCCACCGAGGACACTGAGTCGAATGCCCCAGCAGGCGAATGGCGCCCATCTACCGGGTCAGAACGCCGTACTGCCGGCAATGCCGCCCCAGACGCTCAGTACCAGAGGCCGCCCGGGCAGAGTCAAGCAAGCCAAACCTCACTCCTGAATTAACACGAAACAGGGATTCGAATTCCCTGAAACCGTCGAATAAATTCCCTGTTCCGTTTGCCACCAAATGTAGCTATCTGCATGACATATTGCGGTTTGTGACTGGACGGCAAGCACAGGGTCGCAATATTTCCCTGCAAAATTCCCTGTTAACGGGAATTGGGCTGGGAGAGGGGTTCTCTCAGGACTGTATCCACCGCCATAAAGTCATAAAACGCTGAGCCGTATTTTCCCCGGAATGTCAATGGAAAACCAAATCAATTTGTATCTCCGTATCTCATCAGCCCGGCAACTTATGCCATTGCTATTACCGCCCTTCCTTACTACGGCAGCGGCTGGTTGATCAATGGAACCTGTCAATCCGCCGACTATGCCTATACGGCGCAGTTTACAGCCTAAGAGAAGTTGGATTGTATTTCGGGGGTAGTTTGAATCGCACCGTTCGTCTCCGGCGCACATGCCGGGGATGGACGGTGCGATGATTATTGCGGTCGTGAAGGCCGGTGCTGCCTGGGAATTCCGCTTCAGTTTGGCGCGGGGAGTTCGCCCTTAACTGGCGCCCGTCGCTCTCTTCTTTTTGAACGCCATCAGTTCCACGGCCTTTTGAGCGATATGCTCGGCACTCACTTCTAACTCCTTGACCAGCTCCCACGGCGCGCCCGAGTCGCCAAAGCGGTCCTTGACGCCAATGGCTCCAGTGATCAAAGGCAGGCCGTAGAGTTGCCGGCTTGGGGTGAGAATGGAGCTGACTCGCCAGGCCAGAGCGCCGATCTGATGCTCTTCCGCCGTCACTACGACGCCCGTCTCCGCGGCGGCGCGCACAATGGCTTCCGCGTCTATTGGTTTCAGCGTATGCAGATTCAAAACGCGCGTCTCGTAGCCGTAGTCCAGCTTCAGGATGCGGGCCGCGCGCATGGCCTCCGGGACCATGGGTCCGCAGGCAACGATGCTCAGGTTCTCCGACTCATTCTTGTAATCCGCGGCCAGCCGGGTCTCAAATGCATCGGCGAAGTTGGCCGCCTCCGCGCGCAGCCGGATCACGTTGGCCCGCCCGAAGACAAAGGGCGTGGCCTCACAAGTAACGATGGGCGTGGCCTCGCGCGCAAAGCGAATATACTTCGGTCCTTTATGTTGGAGCAGCAAGTAACTCGTGGCCTTGCGGGTTTCCACGATGTCGCAGGGCACAACCACCGACATATTAGGCAGCCCCTGCATGGCGAAGAGATCTTCCAGGGCCTGATGCGTGGCGCCGTCGGGTCCAACCGAGACTCCGGCATGGGCTCCGGCAATCAGGACGTTCAAGTTTCCGTAGCACACCGAGGTGCGGATCTGATCCAGGTTGCGAGCCGCTGAAAACGTGGCGTAGGAGCCAAGCACGGGCAGCTTCCCTTCCCTGGCCATTCCCGCGGCCGCCGAGGTGGCCGATTGCTCGGCGATGCCCATGCTGATCCAGCGCTGGGCGCGCGCGGGCTTGCCGGAGTAAAAATCGCTGATGGTAATCGATCCGGAGATATCCAGTCCCAGGCAAACCACGCGCTCATCGTCCCCGTTCTCGGCCAGCGACTGGCCGAAGCCCCTGCGCGTGGGCTCCATCTTGACCTTCATCGTGTCGCCGGCATTCCACCAGTAGTCGCGCGAGAACCTGGGCATTTTGGATGCCAGCTTGCGGTCGACCTCCGCCTGGTAGCTCTTGGCCTTGCTC
Organism: Occallatibacter sp.; assembly: GCA_049522735.1. GTDB lineage: Bacteria > Acidobacteriota > Terriglobia > Terriglobales > Acidobacteriaceae > Telmatobacter. The sequence goes on along the minus strand of JBEKNO010000079.1, from coordinate 10,404 downwards.
AGCAACTGCTCGACCGGTATGCGCTCTCTCAGGCCCAGTTCCTTGAGCGCCGCGTCAAGTTCCTCGCGGTTGGGCGTCTTGCCGTGCCAGCCCGGTTGATTCTCCATGAAGCTGACGCCCTTGCCCTTGATGGTGTCGGCGAGGATGACGGTCGGCTTACCCTTGACCGCCCTGGCCTTGCGGAACGCGTCCACAATCTGACCCATGTCGTGGCCGTCGATGCGCAGAACCTCCCAGCCGAAACTCAAATACTTTTCGTTCAGCGGCTCGACCTGCATCACGTCTTTCACCCAGCCATCAATCTGCAGGCGATTGCAGTCGACGATGCCAATGACGTTGTCGAGGTGGAAGTGTCCGGCCTCCATGGCGGCTTCCCATATCTGGCCCTCCTGCTGCTCTCCGTCGCCCATCAGGCAGAAGATCTTGTGGTGTTTGCCGTCCAGCCGGGCAGCCAGCGCCATGCCCACTGCAATGCTCAGGCCCTGTCCCAGCGACCCCGTGGAAACCTCCACGCCCGGCAGCTTGAGCCAGTGTGGATGGCCCTGGTAGGGTGAACTGAGTTTGCGCAGCGTCACCACATCGTCCAGGGGACAAAAGCCCGCGAAGGCCAATCCCAGATAAAGGCTGGGGGCTTTGTGTCCGGTGGACCATACAATGCGGTCGCGATCCGGCCATGATGGTTTTTTAGGATCGTGGTCGGCAACATGAAGGTAAAGGGCGGCGGTAATATCCATCACCGAGAGCGTGCCCCCGGCGTGCCCTGATCCGGCCGCATGCAACGCCACCAGATCGTAGCCCCGCATCAGGTTGGCCGCATCCCGCAGTTCTTCAACGGAATAATCCCGGATGACGTTCCCGGTCTTCGAATCCTTCAGGGCCATGGTCTTCTCCTTGGCAGATCAAAAACCACGTGCAGTGTTGCACAAGAATCACGAAGAACAAGCCGCCGGAAAGTCTTCCCGGGCCTTGTTCCCCGGCGCGAATGCCGCTATAGATTCTGCTTCGTCCACTGGTCGATGCGCGCCAGCGCCTTTTCGAGATTCTCCATCGAATTGGCCACGCTGAAGCGCAGATAGCCTTCGCCGAATGCTCCGAATGCGGTGCCGGAAAGCGCCGCCACGCCCGCTTGTCCAAGCAGAGCGTCGGCCAGTGGCTTGGATTTCCATCCCGTCCCGGTCATGTTCGGAAAAACGTAGAATGCGCCTTTGGGCATGCGGCAGGAAAAGCCCTTGATCCTGTTCAACCCGGCAACGAACACCTTGGACCTGCGCTGGAATTCGGCGCTCATGCGGTCTACTGGGCTTTGGTCTCCGCGCAGCGCTTCGATCCCGGCTATTTGGGTAAAGCTGGCCGTACACGAATTGGAGTTCGTCATCAGACGGGTGATCTGCTTGGCCAGATCCGCCCTCATGACGCCGTAACCGAGCCGCCAGCCGGTCATGGCATAGGTCTTGGAGAAGCCGTCGAGCAGAATGGCGCGCTCCTGCATGCCGGGCACGGAGATGATTGAGAAAGGCTGGCCTTCAAACTGCAGCCGGCTGTAGATTTCGTCCGAAAGCACCAGAATGTTACGATCGCCGATGATCCCGGCTATCTGCTCGATCTCTGCGCGCTGCAACACGCCCCCGGTGGGGTTATGCGGAGAATTCAGAATGATGAGTTTGGTGCGGTTAGTAATCAGCTTGCCAATCTCGCCCACATCCATGGCGAAATCGCGTTCTTCGAGTAATTTGAGAGGAACGGCTTTGCCGCCGATGTAGTTGATCATCGATTCGTAAATGGGATAGCCCGGATTGGGATAGATGACTTCATCGCCTTCTTCGATCAAGGCCAGAATGGAGAAGAACATGATGGGCTTCGCGCCAGGCACCACAACCACTTCGTCCGAGGAAACCTTGACCCCGCGGGTGCGGCTTATATAGTCGGCGATGGTTTCGCGCAGCTCGGGCAGTCCCGCGGAGGGACCGTAGTGGGTCCATCCTTTGCGAAGCGCGTCTACAGCCGCCTCCACTATATTGGCCGGCGTATTGAAATCGGGCTCTCCGATTTCCAGATGGATGATGCTTTTGCCCTCCCGCTCGAGCGTCCGCGCCTTGCTCAGGACTTCAAAGGCGGTTTCGGTGCCCAGCCGGGACATACGGCGGGCCAGCAGTAATTCGTGCTGGACGCTTTGTGCAGTCATAATTCACGCTCCTGTGCGCCGCTCAAACCGGTGATGGAATGAACTGGAATCTCCCATCCCCTTATTCAGGCTTTAACCCGCCAAAAATTGTACGGATGTTGAGGAGTGCCGCAAGTGATGGGGAACACAACGATTTCGCCCCCATTTTTGCGGGCAAATTGTTCGTAGCGGGCCGTAACAGCGCAGAAGCCGGCTTTATGAATCATCACTTTCCTGAGCGCCGTTTCCATTCTCCGTCTGCACCGCGTACAAGTTCGATTTTGCTTCCGAACTTCCTGGAATTGTCGATATAGCGGATAAACTCCGGCCGGAACGCAAACAAAGCGCGCTGGCTGATGGCCAGGTGAAAGACAGATCTCAGCTTGAACCGCTGGCAATAAATCTTGATCAACTCGCGGCGGCGTTTCTGGTCGGTAATCACGCTGACGGCGCCGCGCATCTGCACGCCGCGAATCTCCTTCCAGTTGTCGGTGTGCCGGTAGACGGTGGCGGCCGCCCTGGGTCTCCCGATCAGATTCACGCTGTGTTGACTGGTTTGGGATGAAAGCCAGAACAGAGATAGTTCCTCGTCAACAATGTAAAACAGGGGTGCAATGCACGCCTCCCCTGCTTCACCGGCCGTGGCCAGCGTAAGCGTGCTCTGTTCCTGCAAAAGAGCAGCAGCCAACTCCAGTTCCTTTGGCCTGTCACTCATCTCTGTCCTGCCTCTTGGTTCTATATTACCGGTTACTCAGCCTGCGGTGACTCACCCGGATTACTGCTTTGCCGGCGGAGTCTGTGTGGGCTGCAACTTTCTGCCCTTCCCAATCCAATCCCAATCCAATCCTTGATTATGGAGCGCCCCATTGTGTATGCTGGGATGGATGTGGTGAAGGAGTTCACCCTTAACCGCTGTCCATCCCATAGGCCGGACAGATGATGACTCCTGACAGGGAACCCTGTTGCGGAGTTGTGTCCCGGCCGGTTTCCTGAACGAAAATCTGGGAGTTTGCGTTCATGATGAACACTTGGGCTCTGTCTGCGCTCTGGGTGGGACTGGCTTTGGCTGCTACGCTGCTGGCGATCTGGTTCCGGATCTCGACGGCGCTTTCTGAAATTGTAGTGGGAACTGCGGCTCAGTTGGTTGTGGTCGCGTTTTTTGCGCAGGGTGGATTGCTCGGCAATACGGAGTGGATCAAGTTCCTGGCCGGAACCGGAGCTATCGTTCTCACCTTCCTGGCCGGCGCGGAACTCGACCCCGCCATCTTCAAAACCAAGTGGCGCGAATCGCTGGTCATCGGACTGGCTGGATTTTTCGGCCCCTTTCTCGGCTGCACCGCCATCGCGCATTACGTATTGCACTGGTCCATCATGCCCAGCTGGCTCTGCGGCGTCGCCCTTTCCACCACCTCGGTCGCCGTAGTCTATGCCGTGATGCTGGAACTGGGCTTCAACGTCACGGAGTACGGCAAAGCTATTCTCGCCGCCTGTTTCATCAACGATCTTGGAACCGTAATTGCGTTGGGACTGATCTTCTCCCCGTTCACCATCAGGACGCTGATCTTTGTTGTGGTTTCCGTCGCGGCCCTGGTGGCGCTGCCCTTTCTTACCCCGCGGTTCTTCCGCAAATACGGCGGGCGCGTCTCCGAACTCGAAGCCAAGTACATTCTCTTTCTTCTATTTGCCATGGGCGGTCTGGCCCTCTGGGCGGGAAGCGAGGCGGTGCTCCCGGCCTACCTGATCGGCATGGTCCTGGCGGGAACGGTGGGCAAGGACCACGCGCTGATTCGCCGCCTGCGCACGCTTACCTTCGGACTGCTCACGCCCTTCTACTTCATCCGCGCCGGATCGTTTGTGTCGGTGCCGGCGCTGATCGCCGCACCCCTCACGCTGCTCATCCTGTTCTCGGCCAAGTCGCTGACCAAGGCTGCCGTTGTGTATCCCGCGGTCCGGGTGCATCGCTACGACGGCAAGGCCGGAGCCTATTACACTTTGATGATGTCCACCGGCCTGACCTTCGGCACCATCTCCGCGCTCTTTGGACTCAATCACCAGATCATCACGCCGGAGCAGTACTCTTACATCGTGGGCGCGGTCATCGCCAGCGCCGTGATTCCCACCATAATTGCGAACTCCTTCTTCCTGCCCCGCCATCTCCTTCCCCACGCGCTGACAAGCAGGAAACCGGAACCGGCAATGCAGCGGCCAATGGCTGCGGAAGAGGTATAGGTTATCACCATGGGAAGCCAAGTTTTTGTCGGATTTCAAAGAATACTGGTGGCGTTCGACGCGTCTCCGCATGCCGAACACGCTTTGGATGTTGCCCTGTCGATGGCAGGGGATCTGAAAGCCAAGCTCTTCGTCGTCGCCGTGATCCGGCCCCCGGAACCCGCCGAGAGCGCGGAGTTCAACGCGGTCCTCGAAGACGGGCGTGAGCGCTATGAGCGCAGTTTTGCGCCCCTCCGCGAACGCGCCCGGCAGAAGGAGATTGAACTGGAAACGGATATCGTAGTGGGCCATCCGGCGGAGCAGATCATCCACAAAGCGGAAACCATCCAGGCAAGTCTCATCGTCATGGGCAAGCGCAGCCACACTCTCCTGCATCGCTGGATGCTGGGCTCCAACACGGAGCGCGTTCTCAAGTATGCCCACTGTCCGGTGATGATCGTCCACTGATCGGGAATGCAATGATGAAGAGCGCGAACCCAGGGGAACTGAACGAGGCCCAGCAGCGGCGCCTGAGCATCACTTGCAGGTACATCGATAGCCTGCTCTGCGGCATCGAGCACGCTCTCCATTCCGCAACATCGGAATCTCCCTTTCCGCGCTATGTTGTGGACGTTACTCCCGCGCAGGCGCGGGAGATCGAAGGCTATATCCGCCGCCTCCGTTCTCAACTGCTGCGAACTTTAGACTGGCAGCGCCTGAAACCAGAGCCGCCCGAGATTCCGGTAACGCAATTGATCACGACCGACCTGGCTTTTGTCGATATTGCCATCGAGGAACTGAAACCTCATCATCTCCGCGGCTGCGGGGCCGTTCCGGCGGATGCGGTCGATGAACTCAATGGAGCGATCCATGAGCTTCGCTCCCTGGTCAAAAGCATGGAGAGTTATGTCCGCAATCAAACGCGCGAAAATCCGGAATCGAAGATCAGGCCATGACTGACTCTGCGACCGAAGCTCTGCATGCCTCGCTCGATGTGTTCATTACTGCAAAGCAAACGCCACGTAAACTTCGCCTGTAGATCCCCTGGGATTCATCCATGTGCCGCCGGCGGCGATCACCACATATTGCCGTCTCTTCACTTCATACACAGCGGGAGTGGCGTTGCCGGCGAAGGGCAGTTTGGCTTCCCACAGCAATTTGCCCGTCGTCTTGTCGAAGGCGCGAAACTTGTGGTCGAAATTCGTGGCCCCAATAAAGATCAGGCCTCCGGTCGTGACCACGGGACCGCGGGAGATGGAGAACCGCATCAAGGAGCAGATGTGCCTGTTCGCCGGCCGGCTCTCGACCGACGAAATGAAGGGCAACCAGTTGCGCCTCTACTTCTCCGCGCTGGCTTATACGCTGATGGAAGCCCTGCGGCGGCTGGGCCTGAAGGGCTCCGCGTGGGCCGAGGCGCAGGTGGACACCATCCGCCTCAAACTGCTCAAAATCGGCGCTGTAGTGCGCATCAGCGTGCGCCGCGTCCTGCTCCAACTCAGTTCGGCTTATCCCTGGAAAGACCACTTCGCGCAGGCCTACCGCGCGCTGCGCTGTTGAAAACCGCCGATGCTTCCGCCGACTCAACTTCCACCCTGCCCCGTCATCGGGCTGGCGGAGCCATGGGCAAAATCAATCACCGCTGCCGCAAGCAACCGCCAACCGGCGTCAAAACCACCGCAACCGATCAACGCCGCTGCCCAAAGCAACGAAAAAAGTTCATCTGCCGCTGCAAAACTTAGCCGCGGCAGGGCTTGTGAGAAATGCAGGTTATTAGTACCGTGCCTTCGTAGATTCGTAATCAAGGTTGGCACTTTTTCTGGACATTGCGAAGTGGTATAGCGGAGGCATGGACAAACGCGGGGGATTGCAGATTGAGCTTTCGCGGCAGGAACGGAAACAGATCGAGAAGTTATTGAGCGGCGGAGTACAACCGGTTCGGACGGTGATCCGGGCGTTGGTGCTGCGGCAGATGGACGAAGGCCGGACCACGGTGGAGGCCGGAGCCGGCGTGGGCATGTCGGCCAAGGTCGTCTGGGAGATCGGCAAGCGCTACCTGGAGGGCGGATTGAAACGGGCCATCTACGGCGCGCCCCGCCCGGGTCAGAAGCCGTTGCTTGACGCCGAGCACGGCCAACGCATTATCGCCATGGTCTGCGGCCCTCCGCCGGAAACTGCATTACTCAACCACGCGGGCGCCGTACTAGAGGCCGGATTCATTCATCTCTTCGGCGGGCGAGAAATCCAGTCTGGGAATCCACCCCCTGGGATCCTTCACAGAGCCGGCACCGGGTGTGATGGCAAACCGGCCTTTCTCGATTTCGACAAAATCGACGCTGTCGCCGGTCTTCAGGCCTAGCTGTTTGCGCACGTGGGAAGGGAGAGTAATGCGGCCGTTGAAGGTGACCATTGCGGAAGGCATTTGGAACCTCTTACTCTATTGTAACCTTGGGTCAACCCCCGCCTTGTGCAAAAAAACGGCGGAAATGCCGGATGCGATGCCTATTCAATGGGTTGCATGCCGGTAGCGCGGGCGGCTATGCGGTCAAAGGTAACGGTTCGGCTGCATCCGGCCGCCTTGGCGGAGCTAGCGATGAGGCAATCGGCAAAATCCGCATTTCCCTTGCGGAAAAGCAGCAAGGCATTCTGAACGCAATCGGGCTGTTCGATTGCGATTTCTTCCCGACTCAGAATTTGATCGAGGGCCGAGGCAATTGCCATGCGGTCAAAGCGATTCTTGCTCCCCAGCACCCATACCAACTCCAGGAGAGTTGCAACTCCGACCCACCCTGGATCTTCCACCGTCAACGAGCCCATGATTGCATCGGCCTTTGGGCTTTGCAGCCGGTCATCCTGCAACAAAAAACGCGCCAGGATGTTTGTATCCAGTCCGATCACGCGGCTTCTCCATCGGGCTGGTTTTCAAGCGCGCCGCTCATTGTTGCCTTGTCCAGCTCGGCGGCGCGATCGAGAAGTGCCTGATGCATTTCCTCGATCGTGATCGCTGGGCCATCGTAGGCCAGGCATCCTCTCATCTCCATAATCGATCCGGTCTTTGGCCGGAAGGCGTACTCGCCGTTTTCCACTTCGTAGAAATCGATGCGGACGCCTGGTTTCAACCCAAGGGCCTTGCGAACTTTGATGGGAATGGTGATCTGGCCTTTTGATGTAACAGTCGCAGTGGGCATGGCAATTCCTTTCATTTTCAATGATACCTTACTTTTAGCAGAATACCTTACATAAATTATAATTCCTTACTGCACGGTAAGGAATTTTAGTTCTTCGGCCTGCGACTACCCGCCAGGAATGCGAAGATAGTAGACGCATGAGCGTGCTTACCTCAGAGGCGGTGGTTTTGCGCACCTGGCCGGTGCATGAGGCCGACCTGATCGTGAGCTTTTTTACGCGCGACTACGGCAAGATGAAGGGGGTGGCCAAGTTGGCGCTGAGGAGCCGCAAGCGGTTTGGCGGGGCGCTGGAGCCGATGACGGTGGCGCGGGCCTGGTTTGCCGAGCGGCCGCGTCAGGAACTGGTGCGGCTGGATCAGCTTGAGATCATGTACTCCCCGCTCTCTGCTCCGGTGGATCATGCGCGCATGGCGGTGCTGAGCTTTTTTGCCGAGGCGCTGGACGAGGCGCTGCCCGAGCACGATCCCCAGGATGCGGTCTTCCGGCTGTTGCTCGCGGTGCTGGAGCAAACCACGGTGGAGCGGCCGTGGATGCCGCTGACCTATTTTTCGCTGTGGATGACGCGGCTGATGGGGCTGTTGCCGGACGTTGTTCATTGCACGGCCTGCGGCGAGGCTCTCACGGCCGGCGAAACCAGCTTTAATACACTCGGCGACGGACTGTTCTGCGCCCTGCACCGGAGCGGAAACGCGAGCGGGCTTTCAGCGGACTCCTGGCAACTGGCGCAAAGGATGCTGCGGGCGCCGGCATCGGCCTTTGCCGCCGAACCGTGGCCGCGGCGGCGCGGGCAGGATCTGCGCCGGTTTACCTTGCAGGCTCTGGAACGGCATCTGGAGCGCAAGCTGCGCTCGGCGGAGGCGCTGGGCCGGCTGGGCGGGTGATTTAGGCTGGTAAAATTGGCTCAGTCCCTTCGAGAGAGAGTATCCGTGCCCTCAACCAGAGTTTCATCTTCCGCGGCTGCGTCCGCTCGAAAACCCGCCGCGCTCACCTTTCAGGAGCTGTTGTTCCGCTTGCAGGGTTTTTGGGCGGAGCGCGGCTGCGTGCTGCAGCAGCCCTACGACCTTGAAGTAGGGGCGGGCACCATGGCGCCGGAGACGATTCTGCGCGTGCTGGGGCCCAAGCCCTACAAGGTGGGCTATGCGCAGCCCTCGCGGCGGCCGGCGGACGGCCGCTATGGAGAGAATCCCAACCGGCTGTTCAAGCATACCCAGTTCCAGCTCGTCCTGAAGCCGCCGCCGGTGAACGTGCAGGAGCTCTATCTGGAATCTCTGGAAGCCATGGGGATCGACCTCGCCCAGCACGACCTGAAGTTTGAAGAGGATAACTGGGAGGCGCCTACCATCGGCGCCTGGGGCGTGGGCTGGCAGGTGATGCTGGATGGGCTGGAAATTACCCAGTTCACTTACTTCCAGCAGTGCGGCGGCCTCGACCTGGATCCTATCTGCGCGGAGCTGACCTATGGGATGGAGCGCATTGCGGCCTTCATGCAGGACGTGGACTCGATCTACGACATCGTGTGGGCGCGCGATCCCGAGACCGGCGCACAGGTGACTTACGGCGAGGTAAGGCTGGAAGAGGAGTTGCAGTTCTCGGTATATAACTTCGAGCTTGCCGATGTGAGCAAACTCTGGGAGCACTTCCGGCTCTATGAGGCCGAGGCGCAGGCGTTGATCGACCGGGCCAATGCGCTGTTTGCGCGCGAAGATGCCGATGCGGTGGAGAAGCGGCGTTTTCCGCTGCTGGCTACCTATGAGTTGGTGCTCAAGTGCTCGCACCTCTTCAACCTGCTGGACGCGCGGGGAGCTATCAGCGTGACCGAGAGGGTGGGCGTGATAGGGCGCATTCGCGCGCTGGCGGTGGGCGTGGCCAGGGCGTATGCGGCACAGCAGGATGAAGCAGCTCTTAGCTATTAGCCTTTAGCTCGACAAATTTGAGTTTATCGATTGACTCGGTGCGTAGTTAAAAAGCCAAGAGCTAAAAGCTAAGAGCTTGTTACGAGAATGCAACTGCGGAAAGAGTTTTGATCAATGGCGGATTTTTTGTTGGAGATCGGGCTGGACGAGGTTCCGGACCGCATGATTGCCGGGGCCGAGGCCGAGTTGGGCCGCCGCGTGAATGATCTGCTCACGCGGGAGCGGCTGCTGGGGGCCAAGGCCAAGCTGACTACCTACTCGACTCCGCGGCGGCTGGCCGTGCTGGTGGAGGACGTGCTGGCCCGCCAGGCGGATACCGAGGAGCAGTTGACGGGGCCGTCCTGGAAGGTGGCTTTCAAGGATGGCGCGCCGACGGCGGCGGCCGAGGCCTTTGCCAGGAAGGCGGGCGTGGCTGTGACGGCTCTCAAGAAGGTGGCCAATGCCAAGGGCGAGTACGTGGGCGCGACGGTGAAGCGGCTGGGGCGGGCGGCGGCGGAGTTGCTGGCGGCGGAGCTGCCCAGGGAAGCGCTGGGCATCTACTGGGCGAAAAATATGTACTGGCGGGAGGGCAAGCCGGAGCGATTTGTCAGGCCGGTGCGGTGGGTGGTGGCGCTGCTCGACTCCGCCGTTGTGCCGCTGGAGATTGCGGGGATTGCAGCCGGCAATGCGAGCCGCGGACATCGCGTGCTGCACGGTGAGCAACTCGTGGTTCTACCTTTGGCGAAGAGCTACGCAGAATTCTTGCGCAAGGCATTTGTGGTGGTGGATGTGGCCGAGCGCCGACAGTCGATTCGCAAGGATCTGGATGCGGCTGTGCGGACCGTGGCCGGCGCGCGCTGGCGCGAAGACGCGGCGCTGATGGAGACCGTGGTGCACCTGACCGAGTGGCCGAGCGTGGTGCTGGGCGACTTTGAGGCCGAGTACCTGATGCTGCCGG
>JBEKNO010000078.1:0-12524 GCA_049522735.1 Occallatibacter sp. | reverse complement strand
GTGACCTGCGCAAAGAGCTGCTTGAAGTAGTTGAAGAGCGGCTGGGGACGGTCGGAGAGACAGGCCAGGGGGACGTCCGTGCCCATGGAGCCGATCGGCTCCTCGCCTTTGGCGCCCATGGGGGCGAGCAGAATCTTGAGATCCTCTTCACTGTAGCCGTAGGCGCGCTGACGGCGGAGGATGGTCTCGTGGTTGGTGGGGATGATGCGGGAAGGCTCAGGCAATTGGTCGAGCTTGACCTGCTGCTGCTGGAGCCACTCCGCATAAGGCTGGCGGCCGGCCAACTGCTTCTTGATTTCGGCGTCGGAGATGATGCGTTTCTGGACGGTATCGACCAGGAACATGCGGCCGGGCTGCAGGCGGCCCTTCTTGAGGATATCTTCAGCCGGGACGTCGAGAACGCCGGCCTCTGAGGCCAGCACCACCACATCGTCCTTGGTGACGATGTAGCGGCCGGGGCGGAGGCCGTTGCGGTCCAGTGTGGCGCCGATGACGCGGCCGTCGGTGAAGGCGATGGCCGCCGGTCCGTCCCACGGCTCCATCAGCGAGGCGTGGTACTCGTAGAAGGCGCGCTTCTCCTCGTCCATGTCCGGGTTGCCGGCCCAGGCCTCGGGAATCAGCATGGCCATCACGTGGGGCAGGGAACGGCCCGACTGGTAGAGAAACTCCACCGCGTTGTCCAGCGAAGCGGAGTCGCTGCCGCCGGGCGCGATGACCGGAAACAGCTTTTGAATCTGGCCGCCATGCAGCGAACTCTCCAGGATCGACTGGCGGGCGCTCATCCAGCTCACGTTGCCGCGGATGGTGTTGATTTCGCCGTTGTGCGCCACGTAGCGGTAGGGGTGCGCCAGCTTCCAACTGGGAAACGTATTGGTGGAGAAACGCTGGTGGACCAGGCACAGCGCGCTGGAGACCAGCGGATTGGCCAACTCGAAGTAGAACTTCTCAATCTGCGGAGCCAGCATCAGGCCTTTGTAGACGATGGTGCGGCATGAGAACGAAGGGATATAAAACATCTCCTTGTCCTCGATCTCGGAATCGGCAATCTCGTTTTCAGTGCGGCGGCGGATCCGGTAGAGCAGGCGCTCGAAGGCGTCCTCGTCCAACCCGGCGTGCTCCGAACCAGGGGGGCGGCTCACGAACAGCTGCTCAATGTAGGGCTGCGAGGCGCGCGCTTCGCGGCCCACCGCGTCGCCGTTCACCGGCGTATCGCGCCAGCCCAGAACGGTCAGGCCTTCCTCCCGCGCAATGCGCTCGATAACGCCCTCGCACTGCAGGCGGCAGTGCCTTTCCACCGGCAGAAAGACCATGGCTACGCCATAGGCCCCCGGCTCAGGCAACTCCATCCGCAGTCCGCGGCACTCGCGCGCGAAAAACTCGTGCGGAATCTGGATCAGGATGCCGGCGCCGTCCCCCGTTTCCGGATCACACCCCGCAGCGCCGCGATGGGTGAGGTTGATGAGAACCTCAAGGCCTTTGTGGATGATCTCGTGGCTCTTCTCCCCGCGAATGCTGGCCACCAACCCCATGCCGCAGGCATCGTGCTCATTCCGTGGATGATAGAGACCCTGCGGCTTATGAGTGCGGATAGGACGGCGCGATGTGTGCATGGCAACCTTTTCGCTGAACGTTTTTCGTGCAGAATGCTTGGCCAGGCCTGAAAGACACAAACCCCTGGCGATTCCTACCGGAGGAAATCGCCCTGGTTCTCCATGAGGATGCTTGCCTGAACAGGTCTGGCCGCGTCCGGGACTAAGCTGAATCTTTACTATATCGAAAAAATACCGGCAGAGGAGAATTTCCTTTCCTGGCGCGGAGACCGAAGGGTCGCGGCGATCTCGTCCAAAATCGGGAAAGTGGTGTATTTTGAGGCTTATACTGGTCATCGGGAGCGGGCGCATGCGCGACGCGATACTGGTCACAGGCGGGGCAGGGTTTATCGGCTCGAATTTCATTCTGAGCTGGATCGGGACCACGGGCTCGCCGGTCGTCAATCTGGACCTGCTGACCTATGCGGGAAATCCCGCCAATCTCTCTTCGCTGGAGGGGGATCCGCGCTACCTGCTTCGGCGCGGCGACATCTGCGACGAGGAACTTGTAGCCTCCCTGCTGCGCGAGCATCAACCCGGAGCCATCGTCCACTTTGCGGCGGAAAGCCACGTTGACCGTTCCATTGCTTCTCCTGGGGCGTTCATACGGACCAATGTTCAGGGCACCTTCGTTCTTCTTGAGCAGGCCAGGATTTACTGGTCGGAGTTGAGCCAGGCCGAGCGAAGCGCATTTCGCTTCCTGCACGTCTCCACCGATGAGGTTTACGGCTCGCTGGGGCCCAACGATCCGGCGTTTACCGAGACTACCGCGTACTCTCCCAATAGTCCCTATGCGGCTTCGAAAGCGGGTTCAGACCATCTGGCAAGGGCATATTGCCACACCTGGGGCCTGCCGGTGCTCACCACAAACTGCTCCAACAATTACGGGCCGTATCAGTTTCCTGAAAAGCTCATTCCGCTGATGATTCTGAACGCGCTGGAGGGTAAGCCGCTGCCTGTTTACGGTGATGGAAAGAACGTGCGCGACTGGCTCTACGTGGAGGACCATTGTGCGGCCATTCGCGCCGTTTTGCGCGAAGGCCGGGTGGGGGAGACTTACAACATCGGCGGAATGAGCGAGCGCGCCAATATCGATGTGGTCAATCTGATCTGCGATCTGCTGGATGAGATGCGGCCCAATCCCTCAACCGGCTCGCGCAGGAAGCTGATTGCCTTTGTCAAGGACCGGCCCGGGCATGACCGGCGCTATGCCATTGATGCATCAAAAATCTCCCGCGAACTGGGATGGAAACCCGCAGAAAAATTTGAGAGCGGACTGCGCAAGACCGTGCGCTGGTACCTCGACCACTTCTCGTGGGTTGAAAGTGTTCGCACCGGGGCATATCTGGAATGGATCGCGAAAAACTATACGGAGCGGGTGGCGCTATGAAGGGGATTATTCTTGCCGGAGGTTCGGGCACGCGTCTCTATCCCGTGACCCAGGTTGTATCCAAGCAACTGCTGCCGGTCTACAACAAGCCGATGATCTATTATCCGCTCAGCACGCTGATGCTGGCCGGCTTGCGCGACATTCTCATCATCTCCACTCCGCAGGATACGGGCCGCTTTGCCGAGTTGCTGGGCGACGGCCACCAGTGGGGCATCAACTTCAGTTATGCCGTGCAGCCCAGCCCCGACGGATTAGCGCAGGCCTTCCTTATTGGCCGGGATTTTATCGGCAGCAAACCGAGCGCCCTGATCCTGGGAGATAACATTTTTTATGGGCAGGGATTTTCCCGCCAGCTTCAGCTGGCGGCGGAACTCACGCAGGGCGCCACGGTCTTCGCTTATCAAGTTGAGGATCCGCAACGCTATGGAGTGGTGGAGTTCGACGCCCAGGGCCGCGCCATCAGCCTGGAGGAGAAGCCGAAGATTCCCAAGTCGCGCTATGCGGTTACAGGCCTCTATTTCTACGATCATCAGGTTGTCAGCATCGCTTCGACCCTAAAGCCATCGGCGCGCGGAGAGTTGGAGATCACTGACCTGAACCGGCGCTACCTTGAAGCCGGCAACCTGAATGTGCAGATCATGAGCCGCGGCATGGCCTGGCTGGATACGGGCACGCACGATTCGCTGCTGGAGGCCGGGCTGTTCGTTCATACCATCGAACGGCGCCAGGGCCTCAACATTGCCTGCCCGGAAGAGATAGCCTATCGCCAGGGCTTCATCACGGCGGAACAGTTGGAGTTACTAGCTCAGCCTGTAATCAAGAGCGGGTATGGGCAATACCTGCTGACGCTGCTCAAGGAGCCGCAAATCACGGCCAAGGCCATGCAGTTATGAAGATTACAAAGACATCGCTGCCCGGAGTCCTGGTGCTGACTCCGGAGATTCACCGGGATAACCGCGGCGCATTCTTTGAGACCTTCCTTCTGCGCCGGATGGAGGAGGCCGGCTTGCCTAAGTCATGGCCGCAGGATAACTTTTCGCTCTCAAAGAAAAACGTGCTGCGCGGCATCCACTATCAGGTCATCCAGCCGCAGGGGAAGCTGGTGCGGGTTACACATGGCGCCGTGCTCGACGTGGCGGTGGACTTGCGGCGCAGTTCGCCCACATTTGCGCGGCACGTGGCCGTTGAACTTAGCGGCGAGAATGGCGAAATGTTATGGATACCGGAGGGCTTCGGTCACGCCTTCCTGACTCTTACGGACGAGGCCGGCTTCGCTTACAAAGTAACGGACTATTACTCCGCCGCCGGTGAGCGAACCATCGTGTGGAACGATCCAGACCTGGCCATACCATGGCCGATTCGCGCGGAAGACGTCGTCATCTCCGGCAAAGATCTTAAAGGGGCTGCGCTGCGGGATGCGGAGATCTTCGCCTGATCCGCATGGGCGATTATTTTTGATGCGCGCTCATCTTGTCGAGCATGCGCTTCAGATCGTCAAGCTTCTGCCCGGCCTCGGCCAGCTTGCCTTCCGCGGTCAGGCGCTGGTAATCGGAAAAGTCCTTGCCAGCCTGCGCAATCAGCGCGTTCAGGTCCTGCGCGGGTTGCGGCGCTCCCGCGGATGCAGGCGCGGCCGGCGCCGCCTCAGTGGAAGTGAGCGACGAACCCTCGGAGCCAAAGAGGGAAGCCAAAGCGCCCTCGAAGGTCGGGGCGTAGGCGAGGCGGTCTTGCAGCGCCAGCACCACCAGGCGCAACTCAGGCATGGGGCTGCGCTCGGCCTGCAGGTAAATAGGCTCCGCGTACAACAGCGCGCGTCCGCACGGAATGACCAGCAGGCTGCCGCGGCGCACGTGCGAGCCCTGCTGATTCCACAGCGTCAGTTGCCCTGAGAGCTGCGCATTCTGATCGATGCGCGCCTCGATCTGCTGCGGCCCATCCACCAGCCTGGTTTTGGGAAAGTCGTAAACCACCGATGTGCCATAGTGCTCGCCGTCGCTGCGCCCGGCAATCCATCCAATCAGATTGTTGCGGTTGGCCGGCGTGAACGGCAGTATCTCGACAAACTCCAGGCCGGTCTCTCCGGGCAGTTTCATGAGCACGAAATTCGGCTGCATGGCCATCGCCGCCTGCTCGCCGCCTTCGGCCATGCCGGTTTCCGTGGCCACTGTCCAGAGATCCTCGCGGTTGTAAAAGACCTCAGTGTTCGTCATGTGATAGAGGCCGTAAACTTCGGCCTGCAGGCTGAGCAGTAACTCGGGGTAGCGGACGTGCTTGCGCAGCCAGGCCGGCATGGCCGAAGCATCCTTGAATAGCGAGGGGAAGATGCCGCGATAAGCGGCCAGGATCGGATCTTCACTGTCGAAAACGTAAAATGTCGTGGTCCCATCGTAGGCGTCGACGACCGTTTTGACGCTGTTGCGCATATAGTTAACTGTCTGGTCGCCGAGGGAGTAATGCGTGGAGTAGGGATAGCTGTCCGATGAAGTGAACCCATCTATGATCCAGTAGAGGCGGCCATCGTCGCCCACCACAATATAGGGATCCCGGTCATAGGCGAGGAACGGCGCCAGGGCCGCTACGCGGTCGCGCACGTTGCGCCGCATGAGCAACCGGCTCTGCGCATTCACATCATCGCTGAAGGGCAGCTTTGTAAGGTCGCCGCGATCGAATGCCAGCAAAACGCGGCGCAGGAAACTGCCCAGAACGATGCCGCCGCTGCCCTCATAGGAGGTGAGATTGTTGGCCTGGCCCTGGGGGAAGTTGAACTCCTGTTGCCGCGTCTTCACATAGACGTCGGTATTGGTCATCTCGCCGAAGTAAATCTCCGGCCGCGTCACGTTCAGTCCGGGCACGGTGCTCTGCACGGGCATGTTCGAGAGCAGCAGCGAGGGCAAGCCTTCCGGCGTAAATCCATTCACGGGATTCATGGTAATCCCGTAGCCATGGGTATAGATCAGCTTGTCGTTGATCCAGTTGCGGCTGCTCTCGGGAAGTTTGTCCGCGTTGAGTTCGCGCACGGCCAGCATCACCTCGCGCAGGTCGCCGCCGATCTGGTAGCGGTCGATGTCGATGCCGGGAAAATCGTAGTAGGTGCGAATCTCCTGAATCTGCCGCAGCGTATCTTTCAGCGCCTGCACGTCCCACAGCCGGATGTTCTGAAGCGTGGGCTGGTTGTTAGCCGGATCGGCCGCTCCCACGGTTGTCTCCGCGGGAAACTCATGCTGCGTGAAGCGGTCCAATCCGTATGCCTGCCTGGTCATCTCGATGTTGAGGGCAATATAGGGTTGCTCGCGAACCAGTTGGTTGGGCTTGACCACAAAGGTGCTGACGTACCAGCCCACCACGCCCACCACGGCGTAACAGATCACGGCCGGAACGACGGAGGCGATAAGCCAGCGCCCGCGCGGCTTGAACACGGCGCTGGCAAAGGCCATCAAGGCTCCCAGCGCCAGGGCCGCGGAGACGAAGAGCATGCCGGTGAGGGTCACGTGCGCGTCCGTGTAGGTGACGCCGTCGAAAATCGTATGGTGATCAATCAGTTGCTCAAACCGGCTGATATAAGCGCGCAGCGCCAGGATAAGCAGCAGGAAGCCAACCATGATGGAGAGCCCGCGCCAGGACAACGGGAAGCGGCTGCTGAAGCGCTCGGCGAGCGCGCGGGAACCGCCCGTGATGAGGATGAACAATACGGCAAGGATGCAGGTGATCACGGCCAGCGTAAGCAACCAGCCGGCAATGATCTGCAGTGCGGGCAGGGTAAAGAGATAGAAGTTGAGCGGCAGGCTAAAGATTGGGTCGGTCACGCTTCCAGTGGCGCGCGGGGCATACCAGTACAGCGCCAGCGTGGGCCACTGCGCCTCCATCGCCGCGCCGGTCGCAATCGCAATGACGAATGAAACTCCGATGGCGATCAGGCGCAGGACAGAAGCTACCGGCAGATTCACCGCATTTCCCGCGATATATATGGTGTGATCGCCGGGCAAATCGGCGGAATGCGCCCGCCTGAGCGTCGCAAATGTCCCATACAGAATGAGAAATGTAAGGGCCGCGAAGGCCGCGAAGATTCCCCACTTGAAGCCCAATGTCCGCCAGAACACGTCTGCGTAGCCCAGCGACCGGAACCACAGCAGGTCGACCCAGTAGGAGAGCGCGGTCCGGCCCGCGATGAGGATCAAGGCTACTGCGACGAGAAGGAAAAGGAAGATGCGGCGGCGTGGCCGCGGCGGCTGAGTTTTGAGAGGCCAATCAATGAACGCGGGCATTTATCCACCCCACTTTACCGGTTTCTTCATGCTGAGATACGCGGGAATTATACAGCGCTTAATAACGATAAGCGATCTTCCCGCTTCATGCTGCCAGACCTCAATGCACCTCCGGCGCCACGCTGGCGGCAGGAGCGATCGAATGGGGAACAACGATATCATTTGCAAGCCGCGACAGCGTGTTGACGATCTTATCTCCATCCGTTGTTCCCCAGGATCCTTGCTGCTGGACCATGAATACGAGAATACGGCCCGTCGCCGTGTCAACGTCCATGGCGTTCTTGAATGCGCCGCCGTGGCTGAAGCCGCTTTTCGAGATATTCCAGCCCAATCCATAATCTGTTCCGCCCAGTCCTTTGTTCTGCGTGCTAGTCATCTCATGGAGCGCCTGGGGTGAAATATATCGCTTACCATCCCATGTGCCGCCGTTCAGTATCATGCGGCAGAACTTCGACACGTCCTCAGCGGTGGAGAAGAGGCCTCCGGCCGGCATTGGATAGCGGTGCTGCCTGTCATCGAGCGGATAGGTCAGTTGATTGATGGGCACTTCGACCAGATCCTTGGTTTGCGCGTCGAGTTTGTAAGTTTTCGCCAGGCGGCTGATCTGCTCGGCGTTGGGCCAGAAGGTTGTGTCCTTCATGCACAGCGGATCAAAAAGCTGCTCCTGCATGAATCGTTCATAGGGAATCCCGCTCACGACTTCGATAATCCGCGCTGCCGTGTTGATGCCTTCGTTGGAGTAGAGGTAATCGGTGCCCGGCTGAAAGAGCAACGGCTCCGCGGCATAGCTGCGCACCGCATCCTTGAGCGGCAGCAGGTCCAGCGCGCCGGGCTGAAGCGCCGAGCGGAAGGGCAGACCGCTGGTATGACTCAGAATCTCCCGCACCAGAATGGGATGAATTGCGGGAACAAGTTGGGGAAGATTCTGCAAACTAGGCGCCCCCTGTGCCGCCGGCGCTGAGTCGGCTTGCGCCGGGCGCACCATCTGTCCTTTGAACTCCGGGAGATATTTTTCCACCGGATCATTGAGATTGACCTTGCCTTCATCCACCAGCATCATCAGCGCCGTCACGGTCATGGGTTTCGATGTGGAAGCAATCCAGAACAGCGCGTTTGCCGGCATGGGAGCTTTGGCTGAGAGGTCGCGATAGCCGACGCTCTCGAGATAAACAGTGCGGTCCCTGTTCGCAACCAGCGTCACGGCGCCGGCTATGGTGTGATTGTCTACCAGCGGCTGCAGATACGATTGGATAGCGTCAGGCTGCGCCTTTTCGCTGGAAGCGGCCGGGCGCTGCGCGCAGGCAAGCAGCGAAACACCGATGAGAAGCGCCGTCACGGCCCATTGTCTTTTCACAAATCCTCCATTCCGGAAACAGCCTGTATTGCCTGGGATTTTCATTCTGCTTTTCGATTGCGAAGTAATAGATTACCAGTTGCATGCGCTCGCGATTTTAGTTGGATTTGCTTCAAGGTCAATAGATCCGGCAATCGCTGATTAGCCCGGAATTTGCCGCTCTCCTGTAAAGTTGAAGTAGCACCTCGTATTTTCAGTGCACGTTCTCCACGCCTCGGACTTTCTTCTTTTGACGACTCCTTCCAATTCGGATGTTCAGACTGAGCTGTTGCAGTCGGTCTTCGGCTTTGAGCGCTTTCGCGTGGGGCAGGAGGCGGTTTGCAAGGCGGCTATCGAGGGCCGCGATCTGCTGCTGGTGATGCCGACGGGGGCAGGGAAGAGTCTTTGCTACCAGTTGCCGGCCATTGCGCGGGGCGGGACGGCGCTGGTGATTTCGCCGCTGATTGCGCTGATGGAGGACCAGGCGGCCAAGCTGGCTGCGCTGGGGTTGCGCGTGGCGCGGATTCATTCCGGGCTGGAGCGTGGCGTGGCGCGGCAGGCTTGCGCGGATTACCTGAATGGGAGCTTGCACTTCCTGTTTGTTGCTCCGGAGCGGCTGCGGGTGCCTGGATTTGTGGAGATGCTTGCCAAGCGCGAGCTGGCCCTGATCGCCATTGATGAGGCGCATTGCATCTCGCAGTGGGGGCATGATTTCAGGCCGGATTACCGCATGCTGGGGCAGTATCTGCCGGTGCTGCGAGCCGGGCCAAAGAATGCGGCCGATGTGGCGCCGGTGCTTCACCCCACGGACAAGGACCCGTCCGTGGGGATCCCGGTGCTGGCGCTGACGGCTACGGCGACGCCCGATGTGCAGGCGGACATTCTGTCGCAATTGGGAATGGTGAAGCCGGTCAAGTTCATTCACGGCTTCCGGCGCGAAAACCTGGCCATCGAGGTGGTGGGGGTTCCGGTGCCGGAGCGGACGGGGGCGATTTGCGGTTTGCTGGCCGATTCGGAGCGGCGGCCCGCGATTGTGTACGCCACCTCGCGCAAGAATGCCGAGCGGCTGGCGGAGGAGTGTTCTTCGGGCTGTTCTCGTTTTGGTGGAACTGCTTCGACTGGAAAGGTCCGCGCGGCGGCGTACCATGCAGGGCTGGATGCGGAGACGCGGGAGCGTGTGCAGAAGGCCTTCCAGGCAGGCGAGCTGGATGTGGTCGTGGCCACTATCGCGTTTGGAATGGGGATCGACAAGGCGGATATACGGACGGTGATCCATGCGGGGCTGCCGGCAACGCTGGAAGGTTATTACCAGGAGATTGGGCGTGCGGGGCGCGACGGGAAGCTGAGCCGCACCTACCTGATGCACAGTTATGCGGACCAGAGGACGCATGACTTCTTTTTGAACCGGGACTATCCGCCGGTGGACCATCTGATGCAGGTATTCAAGGCGTTGACGGAGGAGCCGCAGCTGGTGGATGAGCTGCGCGCGAAGTCGCGGCTGGACGAAGAGGAGTTCGACAAGGCTCTGGAGAAGCTGGAAATCCACGGCGGGGCGCGGGTGGATTTTGGCGGCAGCGTGACGCTGGGCGGTCCCGGCTGGAAGAAGACGTATGCGGCGCAGGCGCGGTACCGGACGGAGCAGTTCGAAAAGGTGCTGCGCTTCACGGCATCGTCCGAGTGCAGGATGGCGGCCTTGGTGCGGCATTTTGGGGATCTGGAGGACGCGAGTAATCCGTGCGGGGTGTGCGATGTGTGCGATCCGGCGGGGGCGGTGCTGCGGCTCTTCCGGCGGGCCACGCCGGTGGAGCGGGATCTGGCGCTGGGCATCGTGGAAGAGCTGCGCGGGGTGGATTACCGGGCGGCGGGAACACTGCAACGGAGCCTTGACCCTGCAGGGAGGATGAGCCGGAACGAATTCGATGGCTTACTGGGTGCGATGGTGCGGGCGGGACTGATCGAGATCGAAGAGGCCGAATACGAAAAGGATGGGGAGGTGCGGCGGTTCCGCAAGGTGCGGCTGACGGATGCAGGGCTTGAGCTGCGCGCAGCGGCGCCGGTGGAGTTGTTAATCAGCGACGGAATGGTGGAGGAGTTTGCAGGGCAGGCAGCGGCTCCGGCGCGGAAGAAGAAGGCAAGGGAAGCCGCGGGAAGGCCGGCGGAGACGGCGGCTGCGCCGGTGCGGCTCTCGGCCGAAGGGGAGGCAGTGGCGGCGCGGCTCAAAGAATGGCGTGCCGCGGAGGCCAGACGGCTGGGGGTTCCGGCGTACCTGGTGCTCTACGACCGTACGGTGAAGGCTCTGGCAGAGAAGCGGCCGGGGAATCCAAAGCAACTGCTGGAGATCGATGGAATCGGTCCCGCCAAGGTGGAGAAGTTTGGCCAGGCCATCCTGGGGATTTGCAGGAGTCAGGCGGGCAGCTAGCCTACGCGCTCGATGACGACCGACTCAAGCACCACGGGCTTGTGCGGCTTGTCGAGGGAGTTGCGGGGGACAAGGGAGATTTTTGTGATGATCTCCTGGCCTTCGACCACTTCGCCAAAGATGGTGTGCTTGCCGGTGAGCCAGTCGGTGGGAGCGACGGTGATGAAGAACTGGCAGCCGTTGGTGTTGGGGCCGGAGTTGGCCATGGCCAGCTTGCCGGGCTTGTCAAACTTGTGCGGGGAGCCCTTGGTCTCGTCGGCGAAACGGTAGCCGGGGCCGCCCATGCCATTGCCGGCCGGATCGCCGCCCTGGATCATGAAGTCGGGAATGACGCGGTGAAAGATGGTGCCGTCGTAGAGCTTGTCCCGGGATTTGGCGCGGGTGGTGGGGTGGGTCCACTCGCGCTTGCCCTCGGCGAGATCGATGAAATTCTTGACCGTGATGGGCGCTTCGGCTTCAAAAAGGCGAACGGTGATCTTGCCTTCGGTGGTGGAGAAGACGGCGTAGATTCCGGCTGTACGTGCCATGGAGACTCCTGAGTATCGTGTGGGGTTGGGTGATTACCCAGGTCTCTACGCCGTGGCGGACAAGACCTGGGTAATCCGAATTAGGGAACTAAAACTGCCAATCAGGGTTTGGGCGCGTTGGCCGGGGCGGGCATGGGCTTGCCCGCGTGCACGATGGTTACCTTATTCAGCACCACCGGCGTGAGCGGCTTGTCCTGGCTGTTGCGCGGGACGCGGGCGATGGCCTTGACCACCTGCACGCTGGCTTCGTCGCACTGGCCGAAGAGGGTGTAGTGCTGGTTGAGAAACGAGGTGGGCGCCTCGGTGATAAAAAACTGGCTGCCGTTGGTGTTGGGGCCGGAGTTGGCCATGGCCAGGCGGCCCGGCTTGTCGAAATTCAGATGCGCATCGAACTCGTCATCGAAGCGATAGCCTGGGTTGCCCATGCCCGTGCCGGTGGGGTCGCCACCCTGGATCATGAAATCGGGGATGACGCGATGGAAGGTGGTGCCGTCGAAATACGGCTTGTTGTGCTCGACCGTCCTTGTAGCCGGGTCGGTCCAGTCTTTTGTGCCCTCGGCCAGACCGATGAAGTTGGCCACGGCCTTGGGCGCCTGCCTCTGAAATAGCTGGCAGGTGATGCGGCCCATGGAGGTGTCCATAACCACGGTGGGGCCACTGGGATGGCTGGCAACGGCCGCGGTGGCCTGGGGCGCATCAGGCAGGTTGTTTGAGGTTTGGGCAAAGGCAAAGGCGGCAATGGCCACGGCCAGGACGGGAATGAAGAGAGAGTGTGAGTATTTCATGCCGTGTTTGAGGGTAAATCATGCGGCGGGTGGAATGCCAGAGCCGGGGTACCCGGCGACGGGTCTTGGTCGCAGGGCAGTCTTTTCCAATCCAGAGATGAGCCTGAAGGGCCTGTTTGAAGCGGGCAGCACGGACGGCTCCTTTTGGGGATTCTTTCATATATTGCTCGTGGTCGCCGTGGCGGTGGGAATGTGGGAATCGGCTTTATCGTTTTTCGGGCT
>JBEKNO010000077.1:0-12674 GCA_049522735.1 Occallatibacter sp. | reverse complement strand
ACAATCTTCATAGAAGGCTTCTCCTTGGCTCGCGGTCTCTGGTCCTCAAATCCAAAAACCACTGCACCATCGTAGAAGCCTTCGTCCTTATCCCATCAAGGTCTCGCCTTTGAGATCTGGGATATATATTTTCTCGATGGAACAGAAAGATGCGAACCCCCCGCCCGTTCCTTATCCCAGCCAGATGAGAGGAACCAGGCCGATTGCAGCCAGCCCCGCCAGGAACAACAGGCTTTGCAGGCCGGTCTTGCGGTCGGCCAGGCTGTAGGCGTAAATCCCTTTCACCAGGTTGTTGCTGGCCGCGGCAATCAGAATTGCGCCCGCGGCAACCTTCAAAGGCGTGAGCGTGCCCGCCGCCTGGGTCAGCCCCATGATGAACGGGTCCACATCGGTGACGCCCATGATGGCGGCCAGAGTGTTCACTCCCGCTTTGCCCAGATAAGTCACGGCTAACTGGGTAGCTACCATCATGGCCAGAAACAGCGCGGCAAAAAGAAGCGCCGTGAGCAGTTCGAGCGGATTCCTGGGTTCGAACTCCGGCTCGACCGCTTGCGAGCCTTTATCCGCCCGGCGCGACCAAAGCCAGCCGCCGCCCATCGCCAGGCACGCCAATACAAGAAAAGGCGCCCAAAGCAGAGACATCAATTGCCGGTTGAACATGGCCAGCAGGATCGCCAGCCGCAGATACATCACGCCGGAGGCGATCAGGATGCCGCCCGCGAAGAGGTGGGGATGATGTTCCCGCGCCGCCCGGCGCGCCATCACCACCGTGGTCACCGTGGAGGAATAGGCGCCGCCCAGCAAGGCCGCCAGCACCACCCCTCCCTGTCCCCTGGTCACCTTCTGCAACACGTAACTGGCATAGGAGATGGCGCTGATGGCCACCACTACCAGCCAGGTCTTGAAAGGATTGATGTGGAATGGGCCGAATTCCTGATTGGGCAGCGCGGGCAGAATCACGCCGGTCAAAAACAGAAACTTGGCGAAGGTAAGAATCTCCTGTGGAGCGACGGCCTTGGCCAGCTTCTCCAGCGCCGTCTTCAGATCCAGCAGGAGTAGGCTGGCCACGGCCAGCGTGGTGGCAATCCAGAAATGCCCGTAACAGACCAGCGCCCCCACCAGAAACGTCGCCAGGCCCGACATCTCCGTGGTCACGCCTGCGGCCTCGGCACTGGAGAGCTTGTGCCAGTAGGACAAAAGCAAGAATCCAGCGACCACCAGAAAGCCGAGCGTGAACGGCACAAGTTGCGTGCCCGAAATAAGAGCTATGGAATAACCGATCAGGCCGATCAGCGGAAATGTGCGCACCCCACCGAAGGAGTACGCGCCGCCTGCCGACTTGTGCTCTTCCCTCTCCAGGCCGATCAGGAAGGAGAGGAACAGCACCAGGGCAATTTTTACGGCTTCCGGGGGTAGTTGCGTGTAGAGATCCATTCGCTATGGGCCTCCGAGTAACCTTCCAGACAGCTTACACTCTGTCAACGCCGGGCGCCCCAAACCTTCCACCCGGCATCGTCCGCCGCGGCGGGAAATCTGGAATTCAGGTCAAATGCAAAACGGCGAGGCCGTCAGACCCCGCCGCTTCCTGTTGTGATCCGTGTCTGACTCTGCATTACAGGTTACCGGTGTGCGCCGCCATGCGTTCCGCCGCCGCTGCCTCCGCCGCCACCGTGCGATGTGCCGCCAGTGTGCATTGTAGTGGTGTGCGTTGTGCCGCCGGTGTGAGTTGTGGGAGTGAACGTTGTGCCGCCGGTATGCGTCGTGCCGCCGGTGTGTGTTAAGCCGCCGGTATGCGTTGTGCCGCCGGTATGCGTCGTGCCGCCAGTGTGTGTTAAGCCGCCGGTATGCGTCGTGCCGCCGGTGTGTGTTAAGCCGCCGGTATGCGTCGTGCCGCCAGTGTGTGTTAAGCCGCCGGTATGCGTCGTGCCGCCGTGCAGTGTGCCGCCGTGCGATCCGCCACCGTGGTATCCGCCGCCGTGGGCATAATGACTATTATTGGCGTAGTAGCCGCCGCGGCCGTGGTAGCGGCCTCCACCACTGTTGACGAAACGATGGCCGCCCCAGCCGTGGTGGTAGCCCCAGCCGGCCCAGGGACCCATGCCCAGGAAGATTCCGTCAAAGAAAAATCCCGGCCCGTAGAAACCATAGGGCGCGCAGGCATAGGGCGGGTATTCGAAGTAGCCGTAGGGGCAGACAGGTGGAAGGCCGTATTGGACGACAACCGGATCCTGACCCTGATCTTGATCCTGCCCCTGATCCTGATTCAGATACTGACCCTGATCACCCTGTGCATAGGCCGCTGACCCCAGGGACAGGCCGGCAAGAAGTGCTGTGGTACCGAGGAAAACTGAGAGAACGCGCATATGTGACCCCCTTTAAGGTGTCTGCGGTTGCTGGTCTTGCGTGGGTTGCGCTGCCGCCTTCTGGAACTATCCGGCAACAGCAGTTTTCATAAGAAGTATGAATTTGTTCATCGGAAAATCGATTGTCAAGTTGCAACTGCGCCCGCGCTGGCATGAGTTATATCGCCGCTGTTTGGAGCAGCGAGAACTGAACGCGCTACAGGCGGCGGAATGGCTGGAATTCAAAGTCATGCTCTTCTTGAGAACACGTAAATCATTCCCATCACAGCAAGATAGCGCAAGAATTTCACGGAATTAAGGGCCTGTCAACTTGATTCTTTGCGGTTCAGCGCAGGAGCAGCTTCGCGGCATCCAGAAAGACGAGCCGGAGATAGGAAGCCATCGACATGCGTAGCCGCCGGATTCTGAGACCGCGGATTCCTATCAAGTCAAAGCGGCGGAGCCGTCAGGCCCCGCCGCTTCCTGCTCCATCCGCCGCCTGACTCAGCGGCTACAGGTTACCGGTGTGCGCCGCCGTGAGATCCGCCGTGCGAAGTACCACCGGTGTGCGTGGTGCCGTGTGTTGTGCCGTGGATTGTGCCGCCGGGATGGCCACCGGGATGTGCGCCGGGGTGGCCGCCGGGACGGCCGCCGCCATGAGCCCAATGACCGTGATTGGCCTCATAGCCGCCGCGGCCGTGGTAGCGGCCTCCGCCACCATCGTGGAAGCGATGCTCGCCCCAGCCGTGTTCGTAGCCCCAGCCGGCCCAGGGACCCACGCCCAGGAAGATGCCGTTGAAGAAATACCCCGGCCCGTAAAAGCCATAGGGCGCGCAGGCGTAGGGCGGATATTCGTAGTAGCCGAATTCGCAGACAGGTGGTACGCCGATGTCGACGACCACCTGAGCTTTCGCGGCCGGCGCCAGGGCCAGGCCCGCGAGTAATGCCGAAGTACCGAGAAAAATTGTGAATCCGCGCATTTGTGACCCCCTCCTCGAGGTATCTGCGGTTGCTTGCGTTGCGTGGGGTGCTCTGCTGCCGTTAAGAACAATCCGCCAACACACACCTAAGGATTTTGAATCCGCTCTTGAATGTTTCCGCACTATCGGGGGTAGTTGTCAACCCTCCTGAACGGATTTGGCGCTGGCAGCAAGGCCCCGGGGTTCAGCAACGGGAAGCTCGTATTCTGAGCACTGCCGGCCGGCACTGCTACTGAATGGTTATACACAGGATTGGGGAAAGAGTTGCGGCAAGGCGGGGAATACCGATTCCTTGTTCCCAGACCCTGTTCTCGTGAGTGATAGCTTCAAACGCAAAGCGGCGGAGCCGTTAAGCCCCGCCGCTTCTTGTTGCGATCCGCCGCCTAAGTCAGCAGCTATGCGTTAGCGCCGACTGCCGCCGCCTTCATGTCCACCACCGCCGCCGCGCGATGCCCCACCACCACCGCCGCGGGGAGCTGAGGCGTGCGATGCGCTGGGGCGCGAAGCTGCTGCGTGGGGCGCAGCGTGGGTTGCGTTGCCACGCGCTGCTGTAGCATGAGAGCCGCCGCCGCGTGCCGATCCGCCGCCCCCGCGGGCAAAGTTGCTATGGTTGGCAGCTTCTCCGCCACCGCCGCGATAGTTTCCGCCGCCGCCATTGCTGAAGCGATGGCCGCCCCAGCCGTGGCCGTAGCCCCAGCCGGCCCATGGGCCCATGCCCAGGAAGATCCCGTTATAGAAGTACCCCGGCCCGTAATATCCATAGGGCGAGCAGGCGTACGGCGCATAGTCGTAGTAGCCGTACTGACAGACAGGTTGAATGCCGATGTCGACGACAATCTGAGCTTTCGCCGCTTGCGACAGGGCCAGGCCGGCGAGCAATGCTGTAGTGCCTAGAAGAACTTTGAGTCCGCGCATATGTGACCCCCCTTAAGGTGTCTGCGGTTGCCTTTGTTGCGTGGGATGCTCAGTTGCCGTTAAGAATAATCCGCCAACTGCAGCCACCATAAGGATTTTGAATCCGTACTCGGGCGTCCCTCACAATATCGGGGGTTGTCTATCCATCCTTACATTCCTCACTCTAGCCGCCCGTATCGCCCTTGTCTGAGCAATAGGAATCACATCATTTGCCCGCCCCACGCCCGATCTCCGACCCCTGATCTGGCAGTGATAGCCTCATAGGTTATGGCAAGGTTGTCTCAGGTGGACTTTCTGGTGATGGGCGCGGGCGTTGCCGGGTTGCGCGCGGCGGTGGAACTGGCGCGCCATGGCGAGGTTCTGGTGGTCACCAAGGAGTCGCTGGGCGAGTCCAACACCCACTACGCGCAGGGCGGCATCGCCGTGGCCATGGAGGGCGATGAAGACGTTGCCCTGCACCTGGAAGACACCGTGAACGCGGGCGACGGAATCGTGTACCGACCTGCGGCCCAGGCGCTGGTGGCCGAGGGTCCGGTGCGCGTGGCGGAGCTGATTGAGTGGGGCGCGCACTTCGACCGCGAGGGAGAAACGGGGGCCGGCGAGTTTCTCCGCACCCGCGAAGGCGCTCACTCGCTGCCGCGCATCCTGCACTCCAACGGCGACGCCACCGGCGCTGAAATCAGCCGCTCTCTGGCCGCCTTTGCCCGCGTCCACAAGCGCATCCGTTTCGCCGAGTGGACCATGGTCACCGGCCTGGTGGCGGCGGACGGCCGCGTCGTCGGCGCCGATCTGTCCGGCGCCGGACCCCTGGCAACAGTGCGTAACCCACGCCGAATCAACGCTCGCTCCGTGCTCATCGCCGCCGGCGGCGCAGGCCAGGTCTACTCTGAGACCACCAACCCCGCCGTAGCCACGGGCGACGGCATCGCCCTGGCCGCGCGGGCCGGCGCCGATCTGGCCGACATGGAGTTCTACCAGTTCCATCCCACCGCCCTGTCGCTGCCCGGCGTGCCGCGCTTCCTCATCTCCGAGGCCCTGCGCGGCGAAGGCGCGTATCTGCGCAACGACAAGGGCGAGCGCTTCATGGAGCGCTATCACCCCCTGCTCGAACTGGCTCCGCGCGATGTGGTGGCCCGCGCCATTGCCCGCGAAAGCATGGGCGCAAATCAGGGTTCCGGGCCGGGCGAGCCGCGCGCGGTCTATCTCGATATGCGCCACATCAGGAACACTGACCTGCGCCAGCGCTTCCCCGGCATCAGCGCCTTTCTCGCGCGGCACGGCCTGGATCTGGGCCGCGACCTGATTCCGGTGCGTCCCGCAGCGCATTACCTGATGGGCGGCATCCGGACCGATCTGGCCGGCCGCACCAGTTTGCGCGGACTCTACGCAGCCGGCGAGGCAGCCTGCACCGGCGTCCACGGCGCCAACCGCCTGGCCTCCAACTCCCTGCTCGAAGGGCTGGTCTTCGGGGCGCGGGCGGCGCAGTCCATGCTTGCCGATGATCTGCCGCTGCTGGCGGCCGATGCGCCGGAAAGCGTTCCGGTCCCGCTAACCGCCGAGGAAGAAGCCCGTTTGGAAGAGTTGATTGCCGGTCTGCAGGCAGCCATGTGGGCCTATGCAGGCCTGCTGCGTGAGGAGTCTACCCTGCTGGAAGGCTTCAGGGCGCAGGAGGCTTGCGCGGAGGTTCTGGCGCGGCTGGCCGCACAGGGCAAAGGTAGCCGCCGCCTTAGCGAAGCGCAGGCCATGAGCCGCGTAGCCCGCGCCATTCTGCAATCAGCCCTTGCCCGTACCGAGAGCCGCGGCGCTCACTTCCGCAACGATTATCCCAAGCGCGACGACGAGAACTTCCGCAAGCACTCGATCATCAGTGGCGATGGGAGAGTTGTCTTTGAAAAGTGGTAGGTTTTAGTTTCCCGAACACAAAAGCTCCGTGCCCCATCCTTTCGCCTTTCTTCTGGCGAAAGGGTGGGAGACCACTGCTGTTCGAAGTTTGTGCTTTCCCCACCCTCGCGGTAGAAAAAATCCGAGAGGATGGGGCACGGAAGCATTTGCCAGACCATTACTGACCCCTGATCCCTGATCCCTGACCTCTGCTATTTGCCATCCACGAGATTACCGCGCAAACCGCCAGAATCCCTCCCATCACCGCCAGCGAGATGGTGATGGGAACGTCGATCCAGCGGGCGGCGAGCATCTTCAATGCCACGAAGGCCAGCAGGACGCCCAGCCCGTAGTGCAGATAACGGAAGCGGTCCAGCAGCGAGGCCAGCGCAAAGTAGAGCGAACGCAACCCGAGGATGGCCGCAATGTTTGAGGTATAGACGACGAAGGGATTGTGGGAGATGGCCAGAACCGCGGGAATGGAATCCATGGCAAAGAGCACATCGGTGACTTCGACGGCCAGAATCACCGCCAGGAGCGAGCCGCTGGCAGGTTGCAGCCTGCGAAGCAATCCCCGCATGGCCGCGGGCGCTTCCGGAATGGCCGCGCTTGCCGGGCCGCTGCGCATCAGCCTCCAGGCCGCATAGAGCAGCACCGCGCCGAAGATCCAGTTGATCCAATCGAAGCGCCGCAGCAGCGCGATGCCCGCGGCGATGAAGAGCGCGCGCAGGACCACCGCACCGGCCACGCCCCACAGCAGGGTTTTGTGCTGTCGCTGCGGGCTGATGCGGAAGCCCTGAAAGATGACCATGAAGACAAAGAGATTGTCCACGCTGAGCGAGGCTTCGATAGCGTAGCCGCCTACAAACTCAAGCGCGGGCTGGCGGCCCTGGGTGACGGCGATCCAGGCGGCGAAACCGGTGGCGGCCAGCACCAGAACGGCCGTACCCAGCCACGCGAAGGCCTGGGGATACCGTGTGGGGCGGCGATGGCCGGGTAGCAGCGAATCGGCCAGCAGCAGCACCGCCACCACCGTATGAAACCCCAGCCACCAAACCCAGGATGCGCCGGCAATCATAGAAAGAATGCTACAGGAAAGCAGGGAATAGGGAACGCGGCTACATTGAGGTTTGTGGTCTCCCATCCTTGCGAAAAAAACAAGAACATCGCAAGGATGGGGCACCCAGCTCTGATCCCTGACCCCTGTTCCCTGCTCTTTTCACCGTAGATTAATAAGCCGTATAGTCTCCAGGAAAACATCGCCATCAATCGTCAGGCTCCTGGCGCTGATCTTGTCCATGGTGTCCTTGGCGGTGTGGTGGTAGCTGTTGTTGGGGCCGTAGTCCAGGTCGATGATGTCGATCGAAGGCACGCCGCGCTCGACAAAAGGCAGGTGATCGTCATCGACGTCCGAATCGCGCTGAAAGAAGTAGCGCTCGTAGCCGTACTTCTTCGCGGCCTGGCGGACCAGCGCCACCAGCCAGTCGGCGGAACGGGTTTCGCGCAGAATGTCGAGATCCTTGTCGCCGATCATGTCGGCCAGCATCAAGGCTTTAATACGGCCCAGGGTTCCGTCGCGCCCCCAGCGGGCGGCCAGGTGGCGGCTGCCGTATGTGGAGTCGGAATCGGTCCAGGACTGGATGGCCTCCTCGCCGTCGAAAAAGACCAGCCAGACGGAATAGCCGTCGAGCTTTTTGCCGCTGGCTGTTTGTGCATGCAACTGGTCGGCGATGGCCATCAGCAGCCCTGTGGTCGAGCCGCCGTCGTTGGCGCCGACAAAGTTGATGTTTTTGAGCCAGTAGTTGGTCTCGTAGTGCGTGGCCAGGACGATGACGCCGTCTTTTTTGCCGGGAAAGCGCACGATGAAGTTGCGCATGGCGACCGGGCCGATGGGGGTGTTGGCGGTGAAGGCGTCTTCTTCGAGCTGGTCGTGCTGGAAGTGGTTGCGCAGGAACTCCTCGGCCTTCAGGTGCCCTGGGCTGGTGGGCCAGCGCGGGCCGATGGCCACAAATTGGCGCGCGTATTCGAGGGCTTTGACGCCGTTGAAGTGGGATTGGGCGGGAACGGCGAGGGGTGCAATCAGAAGCAGTCCGAGCGCAACTCTCTTTATCAACGGAACCATGGTTGAGTTTCGTGGTTTCCCACCCTTTCCGCAGAAAAAAGCGGAAAGGATGGGGCACGGAGGATTTGTGCATCGATACGGAAGATTTGTGCATAGATTACGAAACCAACGGAAACACAGCCGGATCTCCCCAGAATGCTCCGTGCCCCATCCTTGCGAATTTTCCCTATCGCAAAGATGGGAAAACTCAAATCTCAGACCGGCCTCCTTCATTTGGCCGCCTCCTTGGCTTCTCTGGCCTTGCGGCGCGAGGGATGCACCCACCAGGCCACGCCGATGCCCAGCAGGTAAAGCGCCAGCATGGGTACGGCATAGATGCACATGGTCCAAGGGTCGGGGCTGGGGCAGATGACGGCCGCCACCAGGAAGACGGCCAGCACCGCGTAGCGCATGTTCTTCCACAGGAACCTGGGGCTGACAATGCCGAACATGGCCAGGAAGAAGATGAGTATGGGCATCTCAAAGCTGATGCCCAGGCCCAGAATGATGGAGAGAAAGAAGCCGCTGTACTCCTCGATGGTGACCATGGAGGTGAAGTTATGGCCGAACTGCACGATGAGGATTTTGAGCGCGCCGGGCAGCACCCAGAAGTAGCCGAAGGAGGCTCCGGCCAGGAACAACCCCACCGTGGCCGCCATGAAGGGAATCACAAACCGCCGCTCTTTCTGGTAGAGTCCCGGCGCAATGAACAGCCACACCTGGTAGAGGATGAAAGGCGAAGCCAGAATAGCGCCGCCGATCAGCGACACCTGCATATAGATGTTCAGGGGGTCCATGGGGTGGGTAAAGACGAGCGTCTTGCCCATGTGAGTGAGCGGGGCCTGCACCAGGGCGAAGAGCTGATCGTGAAATATCCAGGCGGCGAAGAAGCCCAGGCCCAGGAAGATGGCCGAGCGGACGATGCGCTTGCGCAGCTCTTCCAGGTGCTCCATCAGGCTCATGCCGGGCAGGTCGGCGCGCTGGCTCACCGCCGCCCGCGCCTTGCCGATTGCTTCCGCGGGATCAACCATGGTGGTTTACCGGCTCCATGGCGGGGGCGGGCTCTTCCGCATGCGCATGGTCTGGAACTGCGCCGGACCCGGTGATGGCTTCCGCATTGGCATCGGGACTGGCCGCGGGGTTGGGTTCCTCCGCCGCCTCGGCCTGCGCTGCCGCGATAGCAGGCCGCGCCGCAGGCACCGGCTCCCCCGTCGAGGGCGGTTGAATGTGGGGATACGTATCTACCGCAGGAGCTTCGGGAGTCGCCGTGGCAACCGGAGGGTAACTGATTTCATTTGGATAGGGGCTTTCAACCGTGGTTGCGGCATCGGCCTCGATGGTTTGCGCCGTCTGCGCCGGCGCGGCCAGCGCCAGGGCGCGCAGCCTCTCCTCTTCCGCCTTGCGGCGGTCAGCCTCCTCGGCGTTGCGCAACTCCTCTTCCATCTGGAACTTGAAGTCGTTTGAGGCTTTGCGGAACTCGTACATCAGCTTGCCGATCTGGCGGCCGATCTGCGGCAGCCGCCGCGGCCCGAAGACCACCAGCGCAAGCACCATCAGGATCAGCGAGTCGGCCATGCCCAGGCTGGCGAATTGAATTGTCGGCGTCAGCACCATGAAGGTTCATGATACCTGCCCGTGCATGGCGCTCACAAACGGGCGCCTCGGCTGCTCCAGTCCCTCCGCCCCAACAGTGCATCTGGGCCAACTGTTACGCCTGCGTTACAATAAGCGCAATGGCGGCGGTTTTGCCGGTCAGGACTTTTTCCTGAGTCCGGCCGGTTTCAAACCGCATCCAGGTGTGAAAGGGCCGCAACAACCCCGTGGGTGGGGGCTCTTTCTGTAGCGGACGGCCTCAGCGCCGGTAAGCTCAGGAACGGCCAGTGCATCCACTGCGGCCATGATTCGGCATTTCCAGGGTTTATGCGCCCTGTTGGTTTTCGCGCCATCGGAAAACATCAACCATGGAAATGCGTTAGCTTTCAACATCCCCGTCCACCCGCCCCGTTGGGGTAAGGCGGACTGAAGGCGGAATACGGTGAACCTGGCTCTTGACGAATTGACGGCGGCCTCGCCGGAGGCTGGCAGCGTTTGCAGCCTCGAAAACTACCTGGCGCTTCCTGACCACTCCATGGATGCGCGCATCGCCCAAGCGCGCGCTCAACTCGGCGCCACCACCCTGCTGCTCGGCCACCACTACCAGCGCGACGAAGTGATCCGCTTCGCCGACTTCACCGGCGACAGCTACAAGCTCTCCAGAATCGCCGCCGAAACCGGCGCCAAGTACATCGTTTTCTGCGGGGTGCACTTCATGGCCGAGAGCGCTGACGTTCTGGGCCGCGCCGGCCAGCAGGTGATTCTGCCCGACCTGAACGCCGGCTGCTCCATGGCCGATATGGCGGAAATCTCCCAGGTGGAAGCCTGCTGGGAAGCGCTTACGCACCTTGGCCTTGCGGACGAGAGCGTACCTCTGACCTACATGAACTCCACCGCCGCCATCAAGGCCTTCTGCGGCGAGCGCGGCGGGCTGGTCTGCACCTCCTCCAGTGCCCGTGCCGCTATGGAGTGGGCCTTTGCGCGCGGCAGGCGCGTCCTCTTCCTGCCCGACCAGCACCTGGGCCGCAATACCGGCTATGCCATGGGGATTCCGCTGGAGCAGATGGTGGTCTGGGATCCGTGGGGCTTGCAGGGCGGCCAAACGCAGCACAGCCTCGCCGCCAGCCGCATACTGCTCTGGAAGGGCCACTGCGCGGTTCATCAGCGTTTTCTCCCCGGCCACGTTGACCAGGTGCGCGCCAGGTATCCCGGCATCCAGGTCATCGTTCACCCTGAGTGCCGCTGGGAGGTTTGCCAGAAAGCAGACGCACTTGGTTCGACTGAGCAGCTCATCGCCCTGGTCGAGCAGGCCCCAGCCGGCCAGATGTTCGCTTTGGGCACGGAGATTCACCTGGTCAACCGCATGGCCCGCCGCTTTGCCGGGCAGGGCAAGCGCGTGATTACCCTGGACGATACCGGCTGCCTGTGCACCACCATGTACCGCATCAGCCCGCAACACCTGGCCTGGGTTCTGGAAAACCTGGTCGAAGGCAGGGTGGTCAACCGCATCCAGGTGCGGCCGGGGGTGAAGCACTGGGCGCGCGTGGCGCTGGACCGGATGCTGGAGGTGGGATAAAGGCAGGGAATAGGAACAGGGAGTAGGGAATAGGAAACGACCAACCTCATCGAGCATTTTCCTGTTGAATAAATGCGCCGTGCCCCATCCATGCGACTTTTTTCTGTCGCATGGGTGGGAGAGCACGCACGGAACTATTCCCTATTCCCTATTCTCTACTCTCTACTCTCTACTCCCTACTCCCTATTCTCTACTCCCTAATCTCTACTCCCTAATCCCCATTTCGTCGTATCCTAATATCCAGGGCATGCCCATGAAGACCTTCACTCTCGAAGAAGCGCAGTCTCTGCTCCCAGTGCTGGAATCGCTGCTGAAGCGCGCCATCGAAGGCAAGGAATCCGCGGAAGAGGTCGGCGTCAGCCTCTCCGAGCTGGCGCGGCGCATCTATCTCTCCGGTGGCATGAGGGTGGACGTGGGGAAGGTCGTCAAACAGCGCGCGGAGATGGAAGGCCACCTGCTGCGCGCCCGCGAGAGCATTGCCGAAATCGATTCCATCGGCGTGCAGGTGAAGGATCTGGAAGCCGGGCTGCTGGATTTTCCCTGCCGCCTGGACGACCAGGTGGTGCTGCTCTGCTGGCACATGGGCGAAACCGCCATCGAGCACTGGCACACCGTTGAACAGGGCTTTCAGGGCCGCCAGCCCGTGGATGAGCGCTTCCGCCGCCGCTCCGCCTCAGGTGGCCGGCCCAACTAGAGCCGCTCTTCAGAACCTGAGCGTGAACTAAGGAGAATGAACTCATGGAAAAAGAACTCGCCAAGCAGGAGCAAAACATGTCAACCGAATCCAAGTGCCCGGTAACGGGCGGCGCTCGCAGTCATACGTCCGCGACCAATGTGGACTGGTGGCCGAATCAGCTGAATCTGAAAATCCTGCACCAGCACTCCCCCCTGTCCGATCCTATGGGCGAGGGGTTCAACTACGCGAAAGAATTCAAGAGCCTCGACCTGAATGCCGTGATCAAGGACCTGCATGACTTGATGACGGACTCGCAGGATTGGTGGCCGGCCGACTTTGGCCACTATGGGCCGCTTTTCATTCGTATGGCGTGGCACAGCGCGGGTACCTACCGCATCGGCGACGGCCGTGGCGGGGCCGGAGCCGGTCAGCAGCGCTTCGCGCCGCTCAATAGCTGGCCCGACAACGTGAACCTCGACAAGGCGCGCCGGCTGCTGTGGCCGATCAAGCAGAAGTATGGCCGGAAAATCTCCTGGGCCGACCTCATGATTCTCGCAGGCAACGTCGCCCTCGAGTCGATGGGCTTTAAGACGTTCGGTTTTGGCGGCGG
>JBEKNO010000076.1:0-12895 GCA_049522735.1 Occallatibacter sp. | reverse complement strand
CTCGCCGCTGTATGCGCGAAATCTACGCCATCCTGAGCCGGTTTCTATCCCCATCGGGCTTCATCGGCGCGCTGACGACCATGCAGTCCGCTTGAAATAGCCTTTTTCAGGATCAACTAAATTCTCCAAACCAACCTCTGTACGGATGAAGCATTGACCATGCTTCGGTTTGTTTTCCGGAGGGAGCAGGGGCATTCATGCCCCTGAAACCAATCCCCAATGCGATAGGGCTTCAGCCACGGGCTTTTAGTGCCTGTTTTAAGAATGCCCGCGCCTAAAGGCGAATCCTTCTGCTGCTCTCTTCAGGGGCATAAATGCCCCTGCTCCCTCCAATACAGTGCCCGAATACATTCCGTTGATGCTAAATCGAAAACACTCCGTCGCTGCTGAATTTAGATGCGTTTTGCACTGAACCTGGCCGCGCAACCCCTCCCCACGCCGCCGACCACTGCTCTACACTGGAATGCAACTATGCACAGCCCTGCCCGTTTTCTCGCCTCGCTCGCCCTCGCCGCAACCGCCGTCCTCCACGCTCAGGCCCCCGCTGCCCGCGCTCCTGAGCCGGAAACCCGCGCTGCTCGCGCCTACCAGGACGCCGTAAAAAGTGGACCCCTGGCTCTGCGCGCGTTTCTGGCGGAGTTTCCCAAAGGCGCTGACCTGCACGTGCACCTTTCCGGTGCGGTCTATGCGGAGAGCTTTATTCGCAACGCGGGCGAGGACGGGCTCTGCGTGGATCCGCCGGCGCTCAGCTTCGCGCAACCGCCCTGCATGGGGAAGCTGGTTCCGGCGGCACAGGTTCCGGCCAACCAGGATCTCTACGACCGCCTGATCAACGCCTTCTCCATGCGCAGTTTCGTGCCCACCCCCGGCTTCAGCGGCCACGACCAGTTCTTCGCCACCTTCGACCGCTTTAAAGGGCTGAACAAGCGGCATATCGGCGAGTGGGTGGACGAGATAGCCAGTCGCGCCGCCGCGCAAAACCAGCAGTATCTGGAACTTATGCAGACGCCGCCCTTCATGCACGCGGCACAAATCGCTCACCAGATCGGTTGGAAGCCTGAGCCTACCCGGCAGGATTTTGCCCAGATGCGCCAGGCGCTTCTGGACCACGGCCTGCGAGACGAAGTGGCTGCCGACCGCGACGACGTGCGCACGGCCGAGGCCGAACGCCGGGAGATCGAGTACTGCGGAAGCCCGCAAGCGGCGCCCGCCTGCCAGGTGGAGATCAGGTATATCTACCAGATTCTACGGGGCTTTGCGCCGGAGCAGGTCTTCGCGCAGACGCTGCTGGGCTTTGAAACCGTTCAAGAGAGCATGGAGGCGGAGGGCCAGATCGTCCAAGGGGGCGGCCACGAGGGCGGCTGGGTGGGAATCAACTTCGTCCAGCCCGAGGACGGCTATATCTCCATGCGCGACTACCACTTGCAGATGCAGATGCTGGACTACCTGCACTCCGTTTACCCGCAGGTTCACATCAGCCTGCACGCCGGCGAACTGGCTCCCGGCCTGGCGCCGCCCGAGGGGCTGCGCTTCCACATCCGCCAGGCCGTGGAACTGGGCCACGCCGAGCGCATCGGCCACGGCGTGGACGTAATGTACGAGGACGACGCCCCGGCGTTGCTGAAAGAACTGGCCCAAAAGCATGTGATGATTGAGGTTAACCTCAGCTCCAACGAAGGCATTTTGGGTATCAGGGGGGCCGAACACCCCTTCGCCAACTACCGCGCCGCCCGCGTTCCCGTCGCGCTCTCCACGGATGATGAAGGGGTTAGCCGTATCGACATCACCCATGAGTACGTCCGCGCCGCGCTGGACTACCACCTCAGCTACCAAGAACTGAAGCAACTGGCCCGCGCCGGCATGGAACACAGCTTCCTGCCCGGCAAGAGCTTATGGGCCGCGCCGGACGACTTCACCCTGCCCGCCGCTCCCTGCAAGGCCCAGCCCCTGGGCGCCGAAAAGCCCACCAGCGCCTGCCGGAGCTTCCTCGAAGGTAGCGAGAAAGCTGCGGCGCAGTGGGAGTTGGAGCGGCGGTTCAGGGCCTTCGAGGCCCGGTGATGAGGCGCTGAAGCCATGATGAAATTCCTCTTGTGGTGCATTCTTCTGGTGCTGTGCTGGCCGCTGGCGCTGGCAGCCCTGGTGCTTTACCCGCTGGTATGGCTGCTCTTGTTGCCATTCCGCGTGGTGGGGATCGCGGTTGGCGGCGTGCTGGAGCTGGTGAGCGCGATTATCTTCCTTCCCGTGCGGGTACTCCGCGCCATTTGATCCGCGGCGCCTTTTGCGCGGCGAAGAACAAACCTGATTAGAAATCTCTGGAATTTGCCCGGAGCGCCGATAACCTCTCTGAGGCGCCTCTGATGATCCCATCTCTCGCATTCTCCTTCGGCGCCGGGTTGGTTCTTCTGGCCTCCCAGGCGAGCAGCGCGGCTGACAGCTTTCCGGCCATGCCCAACGCCCCCATCATCGTCCGCATCCTCGGCGGCAAGGACGGCCGGCCGCTCGTCCACGCCCATCTGATCCTGGTCGCGGGCTATGACGAAAGGGATATTCAGCATGGGTTTTGGCGGGAGGAGAGGCTTACCGACGACCAGGGCAGGGCGCGGCTATCGAACGAGTTGGCGAGTCTTCCTTTTCTTCAGGTCTGGGTGGCGAATAAGCATCTCTGCCTGGCCAACCCCCGGAGGGCCAGCTTCAGCGTGGAGCGGATACGCCGCGACGGACTGAGCACTCCGAATCGCTGCGGCACGGCGACGGTGGAGGACGTTCCCGGAGTTTTTACCGTCTTTGTGAAGGCCAAGGGCGCTGCCCCGCCGCCTGCCTTGGCCGCCGCCGCGGTGGCTGCGGATCCTGGCGCCTCGCCCGCGCCGCCTGCTCAAAAAGGGCCGGCCCGTTTGCGCTGTCTTACCGTCTTCTGCGTTCGCTTGCAGCCCTCCGGCTCATTGCGGTAGCGTGAGCCGTAGGGCCGAGGCTTTGGCCGCGGGAACACGTCCAATGAGCAGGGGGAAGATCGATGCGCAGAGTTTGGCTGGTGGTGCTGGCGGTGGTCGTGCTGGCCTGGCCGCTCTCAACCCAGACGCAGGCCACGGACGATGCCGGCATGAAGAATGCCAAACAGGCGCGCACGGCCCTGGACGCCATGGTGCAGGCCCTGGGCGGGCAGGCCTGGCTGACCATGAAGAATCAGATGCGGCAGGGGCAACTGGCCGCTTTTTTTCACGGCAAGCCCTCGGGCGGCACCACCGAGTACTGGGAGTACCACGCCTGGCCGGACCAGGACCGTATCGAGTTCACCAAGCACCGCGACGTGGTGCAGTTTTACCTGGGGCGCGAGGGCTGGGAGGTGACCTACCGGGGCAAGAAGGCTTTGCCTCAGGAGCAGGTGGACGACTGGTTGCGGCGGCGTGACCACTCCATCGAGACCGCCGTAAAGAGCTGGCTCAACGATCCCCGCACCATCCTGGTTTACGAGGGCCAGCGCCTGGCCGAGCGGCACCTGGCCGACCAGGTGACCCTGATCTCGGCTGAAAATGAGGCCATTACCATTCAGATCGATGCGCAGACCCACCTGCCGCTACGCCGCACCTTCCAGTGGCGCGATCCCGTCTACAAGGACAAGAATACCGACGCCGAGGAGTACGACGACTACCACACGGTGGACGGCTTCCCCACCCCGTTTACCATCACCCGCTTCAAAAACGACGATATGACCCGGGAGTACTTCCTGGTTCACGTGGCGTATAACCAGCCCCTGGCGGCCGAGTTCTGGAGCGTGGACGCAGCCGAGCAGCGCATCAAAAAGTAGAGGCGCGAGCGCATAAGCGGGCAAGGGAAAAAATCCTGAGCCACGGCCTTGTTTATAATCCAGACAAACGCATAGCGGCCGCCAACAACCGCTTCCCGGAGCCAAAGAATGACCTTCAACATCCAGGAAATCATGGATTTCCTCCCTCACCGCTACCCGTTTCTGATGATCGACAGGATCGTGGAGTTTGAGCCCACTAAGCGGCTCGTGGCCATCAAGAATGTGACCATCAACGAGTCGTTTTTCCAGGGCCATTTCCCCGGCTATCCCATCATGCCGGGAGTGCTGGTGGTGGAGGCGATGGCCCAGGCCGGCGGCATCATCATGATGGCCGAGCTCCCCGAACGGGAGAAGAAGCTGGTGGTCTTTACGGGGATCGAGCGGGCCAAGTTTCGCCGGCCGGTGACGCCGGGGGACCAGTTGCGCATTGAGGTGCAAGTGCTGGCGTTCAAGCTGCGGGCGGGGCGCATCGAGGGCAAGGCTTATGTGGACGGCAAGCTGGCCTGCCAGGCCATACTGACCTGCCAGGTGGTGCCGCGCGGGCGCGAATCGCACCCGGCCGGCCCGGCGGCGGAGAGCGGCGCCGCGCCTGAAGCGGAGACGGCGGAGTGAGCATTCACTCCAGCGCGATCGTTGCGCCCGGAGCCCGAGTTCCGGATTCCTGCACGGTTGGCCCCTATTCCACCATTGGTCCCGAGGTGGTGCTGGGCGAGAATTGCACCCTCATCTCCCACGTGGTGCTGGACGGGCGCACCCGCATCGGCGCGCGCAATACCTTTTATCCCTTCTGCTCCATCGGCGTGGCGCCGCAGGACCTGAAGTACGGCGGCGAGCCGACGGAGACTGAGATCGGCGACGACAACACCATTCGCGAGAGCGTGACCATCAGCCGCGGCACGGTAGGCGGCGGCGGCGTGACGCGCCTGGGCTCCGACTGCCTGCTCATGACTTGCGCGCATATCGGCCACGACAGCCAGGTGGGCAGCCACTGCATCCTGGCCAACGCCGCCACCCTCGCGGGCCACGTGATCATCGAGGACTACGTCACGCTGGGCGCCTTCTGCCCCGTCCACCAGCACTGCATCGTGGGCCGGTACGCCTTCGTGGGCGGCGGCACCATCGTGACCCAGAACGTGCTGCCTTTTTCGCTGACCTCGTCCAAGCGCGAGAATAAGGCCTTCGGCATCAACAAGATCGGGCTGGCGCGGCGCGGCTTCTCGCCCGAACGGCTGCAAGTGCTGCAGAAGGCCTTCCGCCTGCTGCTGGCGGCTAAGCTGAACACCACGCAGGCGCTGGAAAAAATCAAGGAGCTGGAAGGCGAGGACGTGGCCATCCTGGCCGCATTCCTCGAACGCAGCCAGCGCGGGGTGATCAAGTAGAACTGAAGCTGCCATTTGAAACTAAGTCATCCTTTCTGGCGGCTCGGATGCGCTTCCGCCTGCAGGATCTTAACAATCTCTGGCGCGTTGAGGTCTCGCCCCGTCAGGTTGACACGGAAGGGCTCGAAGACCGACAGCATGCGTCTGTATGCGCCTAGCTTGTGCGTGTGTGAGTCGAGTCCTCGGCCCTTGAACTCAGTAAAGCGGTCGAGCCGGTTAATGAGGAACCTTGCGACGCGGCGATGCTCACCTTCGTTATTGCCATCGAACCCCGCAAACACCACTTGATCGCCGAAGGGTTTCGCCTCCGCCGCGACCCGGTCCTTGTCCTTCTTTGATAGGGCCCCAAAACCGCGTTCCAGAAAAGACCACATGTCGAGAATGTCCACCACCTCAGAGACGACCGTATCTTCATCCTCGTAGGAGCCGAAGACACCTGGATGCTCCCAGCCAAGCGCCCAATAGTGGCCTCCATAAATGACTTCTTCCAAGAAAGCGGGGTCGATTTCGCTTTCTACTTTCAATTGTTTGAAAAGTTGGCAGAGCATTGTGGCGATCAGCTTCTCGCCGTCACTGAGAACGATGCGCTTCTTCGCGCTATTCTTTCCAAGGCCGGCTTCGACCAGGCGACGTACTGCCTCAGAGCGCGAAGGCAAATCGCCCTGCTCCGCCCGCCAGGAATCAAGGTCCTCTAAGACGGACGGCCCAAGGCGCATCTCAAAGCGTTCGGTCATTGCTTGTGCATTCATTCGCATTCTCCTTCTTTCGCCCCAGATACCGGGCCATGTACGTTGCGTACGTACTGATGTACGGAGTTTACGGCAAGTATACGGACTTTGCAAGATTTATTTCTCCATCTGAATCCGAGGGTTGGCAGGCGGGAATTGCTGGACCTCTTCGACGACCATCCGCCACCTGGCTTTCATGCGAAATATAATGAACTTCGGGCGGTAATTGACTGTGAGCAAAACCATGGAACTGCGCGATTCCATTCGGTGGGCACAATGAAGCTCGGCCTCATCGCCGGTAACGGCCGCTTTCCCTTTTTACTGCTGGATGCGGCGCGGGCCCAGGGTCTGGCCGTGGTGGTGGCGGCCATTCGCGAGGAGACCGACCCGGAGATGGACCGGCGCGCGGCCGCGGACAAGGGCATCACCGTCCATTGGCTCTCTCTGGGCGAGCTGTCGCGGCTGATTGAGGTTTTCCGCAAGGAAGGCGTGCAAAAGGCCGTGATGGCCGGGCAGGTGAGGCACAAGCAGATTTTTTCCAGCATCCGCCCCGACTGGCGGCTGGCCAAGCTGCTGCTCAACCTGCCCAGGCGCTCGACGGATGCGCTGCTGGGCGCGGTG
Source organism: Occallatibacter sp. (assembly GCA_049522735.1). Classification (GTDB taxonomy): domain Bacteria; phylum Acidobacteriota; class Terriglobia; order Terriglobales; family Acidobacteriaceae; genus Telmatobacter. Next base: position 6,365 of record JBEKNO010000076.1, on the reverse strand, counting down.
GCCAAGGTTCTGGGCGACGAGGGCATTGAGGTGGTCAGTTCCACGGCCTTCCTTGAGCCGCTGCTGGCCCGGGAGGGCGTGCTCACCGCGCGCGCTCCGGACGGCGAGGAACGCAAAAACATCGCATACGGACTGGAAGTAGCGCGCGCCCTAGCCGGCTTTGATATTGGCCAGACCGTGGTGGTGGCGGCGCAGGCCTGCGTGGCCGTGGAGGCCATGGAAGGCACAGACGCGGCCATCGAGCGCGCCGGAGAGCTGATGCGCTCGCTGGGCGGCGACGCCTCTACCCTTTACACCAGCGACGAAGTGGGGGCCGGGGTATCCTCCAGGGTCGGGGCATCGCCGGGAACCCCGATACTGGAACGCCGCCTGACCGTGGTAAAGGTGGCCAAACCCGAGCAGGATATGCGCTTCGACGTGCCTGTCATTGGCGTCGCGACGGTGGAGACCATGATCCGGGCCGGCGCCAGTTGCCTTTCCGTGGAGGCCGGGCGGACGCTTTTGTTCGATCGCGACTCCCTGCTGGAATGCGCCCGGCAGGCAGGAATTGCCATTGTGGCCACTCCGCGCGGATAATAATTACAGGGTAGTTTTCCCTATTCCCTGTTCCCTGTTCCCTGCATTCAGGAGGTTCCCCTTGAGAAACCTGCTTCTTTTCGTCCTTGCCGCTGTGATTGTGAGCGCTCTGGTTTACGTCACTGTCCATGCGGCCGATCAACAAACCCTGCCCGCCGCCGGGCAGGTTGCGCCCGCCTTTACCCTCCCCTCGCAGGACGGCTCCCAGATCTCGCTGGCCAGCTTCCGCGGCAAGTGGGTTGTGCTCTACTTCTATCCCAAGGACATGACCTCGGGCTGCACCATCGAGGCCCACAACTTCCAGCGCGACCTGGCCCAGTACGAGGCCAATAACGCGGTCATCCTGGGCGTGAGTGTGGACACGCCCGACAGCCACAAAGAGTTCTGCGCCAAGGAGGGCCTGACCTTCCGCCTGCTGGCCGACCCCAATCACACGGTAGTGGACGCCTATGGCTCGCTGGGCAACTTTGGCGGCTTCAAATACGCCAACCGCAACACCTTCCTCATCGATCCCCAGGGCGTGATTGCCAGGGTGTGGACCAAGGTGAACCCCCAGGTTCACTCCACTGAGGTATTGGCCGCCCTCCCTCAGGACTCCGCCAAGCCTCCTGCCATGCCATAAGACTGAATCGCCTGTTTACAGGCGCAAAAAAGCCCGCCGAGGCGGGCTTTTTTGCTTGCCTTAACCTGTTGCCGCTACTTCCTGCCTCTCTTCTTCGCAGCCTTCTTCTTCGCTGCCTTCCTGGCGGGGGCCTTCTTTCCCGCCTTCTTAGCCGCCGGCTTCTTGCCTGTTTTCACGGATTTACCGGCGCGCTTGCCGGCCACGGCCTTCCTGGCCGCTTTCTTGCCTTTCCTGGCGCCGGCGCTTTTCTTCTTGGCGGGGGCTTTCTTGGCGGCCTTCTTGGCCTTCACCTTTTTGGCGGCTGCTTTCTTGGCCGGAGCCTTCCTGGCAGCCTTCTTGGCGGAAGACTTCCTTTTCGCGGCCTTCTTCCGGGCCGGCTTTGCTACGGGTTCTCCCACAACCACGATCACATCCTCAACCACTACCTCATCGTCATCCGAGGAGGTGAGCACGCTGGAGGTTTCGACTTCTTCGTCTTCTTCAAAGCCTTCGTCGTGATCGCGGTACTTCTCTTCCGGCTCCCCATAGGGGTTGCCGTCACTCATCGCAGACATTCTGAATAATTCTTCCATCGCTTGCCTCCAGCGTATCGCCGCTGCCTAAATTTTGGCTTGCCTTTTCACGCGGCGGATGCATGTGCTCCGCGCGCGGAAACCATTGTAACAATAGCTTGCACACAAACGCTACTAAAACACAAGTGCGTAATGAGTTTTGGTCTATTTTTGTTGCCGGGTCGAAGATTTGGCATGTGCGGCGGGCTTCCGCGGGTGGGCTTTTTTCGCGTCCGGCGCCCCGGTCTTCTTCGTGCCGTTGGGGGTGGCGGGCTTGTGCGGGGGGTGGTTTTTCGCCGCGGCTGCCCCATTCCTCTTTTGGGACGCCGGCGCCCCTGGCTTGGTGGCAAAACCCTTTGCCGGGGCCGTTTCATGCGCCTTTGCGCCACTCTCTCCGGAGGTTCCGCGGTGCTGGCCGCGGGTGGCGCGCCGTACATAGGCAGGCTCGGCCACATGCAGGCGGCGGCCCGGCTCAACCTTGATGCCGACGATCTTGTTCCAGCGCCGCAACTGGTTGAGCGAAACGCCGAAACGGTCGGCGATGGTGACCAGGGTATCGCCCCTGCGCACCGTATAGAGCTGCATGCGCGCCGAGGGCGCGGGGGCGGGGGCAACCGGCACCACCAGCGCCTCGATACCCTGCAGGCTGGCACTGGCGCGCAGATGATTGGCCACGGCCAGCTCCGTCTCCACGACGCGATACTCCCGCGCCACTGAAGCCAGCGTATCCCCCGCCGCAACCAGGTGGTAGCGCCAGGCGTTGCGCCTGGGCTCGGGAATGACCTGAATGCGCTCGGCGAACAAGTCGGCCGTGCCGGCGGGCAGATGCAGGTCGAAGGGGGTTTCCGGAGGCGTGAGGAACCGCAGCAGGCTGGGGTTCAGGGCCAGCAACTCATCCACCGGGGCGCCCACAATGTCTGACACCAGCCGCAAATCCACGGAATAGTTGACGGTAACCGTATCGGTGAGCACCGGCGGATCGAGCGTAAGGTCGTCGAAGCCATATTGCTTGGGATTATTGGCAATGATGATGGCGGCCAGAATCTCCGGCACGTAGTTACTGGTCTCCCGGGGCAGATTGTTGCGCTTGTAGAGCTCCCAGAAATCGGCGTAGCCGGTCTTCTCCACCGCGTGCTGCACATTGCCCGCGCCCCAGTCGTAGGCGGCCATGGCCAGGTACCAGTCGCCCAACTGGTCGTAAAGATACTTCATGTAGCGGGCGTAGGCGCGCGTTGACTTCTCCGGATCGAAACGCTCGTCCAGGTAGGTGTTGCGGACCAGGCCGTAGTTGCCATGGGGCATGAACTGCCACATGCCGCCGGCACGGGAGCGGCGATTGACGGCCTGGGGCTGAAAGCCCGACTCGGCCACCGCCAGGTAGATCAGGTCCTGGGGCACGCCCTCTTCGGCCATCACCCGCTGGATCATCGCCTTGTAGCGGCCGGCGCGCTGAAACGAGTGCAGCAGCGTGTTGTGGCCACGCTGCGAGTAGGCAAAGAAATTGATGTAGCCGGCCACATAGTCGTTGACTACCAGGGGCAGGTCGGACTTGGTAGTGGCCAGGTCAGCCTTGGCCTTGGCCATGATGTTGGGATCCACCTCGAAGGTCACGTCGCCGGCCACGTCGGCCGGCGTCTCCTCTTCCTTGGGCACAAAGCCGTTCCCCTGCTTCAGAGCCTCCATCTCCAGCGCGTTCACCGCGTCCACGATGCGGTTGAATTCCTCCTGCAACCGCGCATCGCCCTTGATGTCGATGCCGCTGGTAAGCATCAGATCCACGGCGCGGTCGAATTCCACCTTGGCCTCGTGCAATTTCCCTTTGCGATAGTCGGCCTCGCCTTTGGCGTATGCGTCTTCCACCTGCTGGATGAGCAGGCGGACGCGTTTCTGCTCCTTGGTGAGCGGCGGAGGCTGGTCGGGTGCGGGGGCTTGCGGCTGCGGCGCCGGCAGTGCAGGCGCAGTGGCCTGCGGCGGCTGACTGGCGGGGGCCCCCTTGGGCTGAGATGGGTCGCAGCCTGCCAAAAGCAGGAGCGGCAGGGCGATTTGGAGCAAACGATAGCGTTTCAAAGTATTGCGCATGAGAATTTGCGGCAGCCCCGGCTCGAACGCTGCCGCGGAAGGCACTATGCCGATGATAAGCTATGGCCCGGAGGCGGTCTCCGAGGTCTCAAAATAGAGACATGGGGCACCCGCCAGCGAAATATATCGCACACCGCGCTCAATTCCGCTGTAGTATGTCCTGTGTAGGCCACAACGCTCCGCCGCCTCTTCCTGATTGATCTCCTGTTCCTCGCGGATGCGACGGATTGCACTGCCAAACCGGATGCGAATATCGAGCGGCATTGGCTATGGTCTTCGCCGCTTATAGTCGATGCGCACACACCCGACGAGTCACATTATTGTAGACTGGTTGCGCATCCGATTGAGCTGAATCTTCCGGATGAATCGTTTGGAGCATCTTCTCCCGCAAGGGGACCTATGACCGCACGAGTACGTTTTGCCTCCCATCTGTTCGCAATCCCTACCCTCAGCGTGTTCTTTTTCGGCATTGCTGCCTTCGCAAAAGAGAAGCCGAGAATCACCATCGAAGTTGTAAATTCGGAGTCCAGCCAAAGGCACTACACCTACACCATGCCCGGTAAAAAAGGCACTTCGGAGACAAATTGCGACACGAACGGAACTACGAACGGGACGATAAATGACTACGGCGTTGGGCCAATCCAAACCCACTCTACCGGTAACGCCAGCACAAATTGCACCACCACGACAACAGCGGCAACACCGCCCCAGACATACGTCAGATCGATCACACAAGAGAACGTTTCCGCTGTCCTTCCAGATGGCCGTAGGGTGACGCTTTGGTGTCAAGAAGGATTTCGCAAGTGCGACTACCTCCAGCCTGGGGAATACGAGGCCGAAATCGACGGCAACTCTCTTTTTGTTTTTGTTCACGATCTTTCCGGCAGAGAGCACAGAATCAAGTACAAAGCTGTGAACGTTCAAGAAATGGATGTCGCTTCGCCGCCACAGCCGATCTCGACCCCTGCCGTGTCATCTCCTTCGCAGTCTTCGGCGAATACCGATTCCGCTCCATCGACTGAGAGCATCGCCACACTTATCGAACAGGCGGCCAGCGGTGACGCCGTTGCGCAATACTACCTCGGCAAGGCCTATGAAACCGGCAAGGGTGTGTCGCAAGACTATACACAGGACGCCATCTGGTTCCGCAAGGCAGCTGAGCAGGGTCTTCCTGACGCGCAAGGAGAACTGGGCGGAAATTACGCGCTCGGTCAAGGTGTACCACAGGACTTTGCCGAAGCCTATTTCTGGCTCGATCTTGCTGCTGCGGGCACGCCCGCTACAGTAAAGCCTGAAGATATGACCAAAGCCCGAGACTATGTAACCCAAGTCCGAGATGATGTCGCCTCTCTCTTGACGCCAGAAGTTCGGTTACGGGTACAGGCACGGGTGCGGCAATGGCTTGAGGATCACCCCGCGAAGCCATAGAGACTTGGCCTTACGGCTGCATAAAACGAGATATGATTTTCTTGAATCGGCTAGGATAGCTCCCGAATGGGCAGGCTTTCCCGGCTTGCCCCGCCGATCTCTTCACTGCCGGGATGCCACTTGGGAGGTGGCGCAGTATGACCCCTGACGGCAGGGATTTCCGAGAGCGGCTTACCGAAGCTCTGTCGATGCCGGAATCCGCACATCGGTTTCTGTATGTGTACTGGCTTGCGGCCACCAAATGGCTGAAACGGAGTGACGAAGAATCGACAATTCCTCAACTGCCACCACTCATAGGCGAGGGTATTCCCGAATGGGTGCGTAGCTCGGAAGAAACCATAGCTAAGCGCGAAATGCTCATAGAGCGGCTACGGCGCATCGAAGGCTACCTGGGTCATGCGCCCCGCAAGATCAATCCGAAAACCCTCGAAGATGCGAAATGCCTTGAAGCCGTTAAATGGATTCGCGCGACCACTCGTGAGGGCTGGCCAGAAGAACGGATAGCGTCTTGGCTGTCGAATTATCTCTGGCCAAGGGCAAGAGCGAAACGTGGCCGCCAAGCGGGAACCGTCGATCTTGACGGACACGCTGTGATGGCTCTTACCTTGCACGGGCGGGACCCGAAGCTGTGGAGCTATCCGAAGCTGGCCGATCAGCTGCTCGGATGCAAGAGGCATAAGCAACACACCGCCGATTCCGATTGCGTGGACAAGCTCAAGAAAGCCGTGGCGCGGCTCCGCACGTTCCTGCAAGAGCTTGGCTTCAAGCCCGCAGGGAAATAAATTCCGAGAATTGTTGTCTCTTCCTGTTCAATTCAGTTATCGCTAGGCTTCAGATGTGGGCGGAAATTGACGTCACAAAGGAGCAACGAAACCATGACTGAGCAGGATATCCGTTTGAGCAGCGGGTGGCGTAGGTCTGGCCATAAAATCTGGGTCCAAGTCTCGATTTTGAGTATTAAACAGGCTTTGGCCGGTGGAGATCGGAAGGCACACCGATGCACGGCACTGCCGCTTTCCGCCAGCTCGCCGATGATAAGCTATGGCCTGGGGGCAACGCGCGCTGCGGCGGCGCAATTCCTCCGTACGACAAGACCCTCATGGATGCTC